>CAXTHY010000001.1:0-32933 GCA_964244175.1 uncultured Jatrophihabitans sp.
GTCGGCGTCGAGGCGTTCCTGGCCGGTCTGCGCGACTACTTCGCCGAGCACGCCTTCGGTAACACCACTTTGGCTGACCTGCTCCGTGCGCTGGAGAAGTCCTCCGGCCGCGACCTCGGCAACTGGTCCAAGCTGTGGCTCGAGACGTCGGGCATCAGCACCCTGCGTCCGGAATTCGAGATCGGCGACGACGGCGCGTTCACGTCCTTTGAGATCGTGCAGTCGGCGCCCACCGACGTCGCGACTTCCAACACGCTGCGTCCGCACCGGCTCGCGATCGGCCTCTACGAGGAGCAGGACGGCCGCCTCGTCCGGACCGGCCGCCACGAGCTGGACATCACCGGCGACCGCACCCCGGTGACCGAACTCATCGGCGTCGCCCAGCCGGCCATGCTGCTGGTGAACGACGACGACCTCACCTACTGCAAGCAGCGCCTCGACGAGGTCAGCTTCAAAACCCTGCGCAACGGCGGCATCGCGAAGCTCGAGACGCCGCTGGCCCGCACGCTGTGCTGGTCGGCGGCCTGGGACATGACCCGCGACGGTGAGCTGGCGGCCCGCGACTACGTCGCCTTGGTCGTCGCCGGCGCGGCGCACGAGGCCGACATCGGCGTGATGCAGTCGTTGGTGCGTCAGGCCCTGCGCGCCCTGGACATCTACACCGACCCCGAGTGGGCCCCGCACGGTTACGCGATGCTGGCCGATGCCGCGCTGACGGCGCTGCAGGCCGCGGCACCACGCTCGGATCATCAGCTGGCCTGGACGCACGCGCTGCTCGGCGCGACCCGCAGCCCTGAGCACATCGCCTTCGTCCAGGGCCTGCTGGACGGGTCGAGCACGCCGGAGGGGCTCGCGGTCGACGACGACCTGCGCTGGTCGATCGTGCAGACGTTGTCGGCCCACGGCGCGATCGGTCTGGACGAGATCGAGGCCGAGCTCGAGCGCGACCCGTCGGCGGCCGGACAGCGGTACGCGACCACGGCGCGGGCGCTGCAGCCGACCGCCGAGGCGAAAGCCGAGGCCTGGCGACTGGCCGTCGACGACGGCGACCTGCCCAACGCGATGCAAGAGGCAGTCATTGCCGGCTTCGGCCACCCGACCCAGGGTGAGCTCGTGGCGCCTTACGTCGAGCGCTATTTCCACGATGTGCGCGGCGTCTGGGAACGGCGCACCAGCGAGCTGGCCCAGAACGTGGTGGTCGGATTGTTCCCGACCTGGTCGTCGACGATCAGCCCGGCGACGGTCGAGGCCGCCGGCGCGTTCCTCGCCGACAACGACCTGCCGACCGCACTGCGCCGGCTCGTCAGCGAGGGCCGGGCCGACGTCCTGCGCGCCCTGCACGCGCGGGCGACCGACCAGGCGGCCGGCTAGGTCGATCGCCGGCTGGGGTCGATCGCCGGCCGGCGCCGGGCCGTCGGTCAGCGGTTGCCGGCGGAGTCGGCCAGCATCCGCAGGCCCGTGACGATGCCACCGGTGAGGTCGCCGTTCGCGAAGGACGCGCGCATGGCCAGGGCCGCGAGGGCGCAGGCCCGGTTGGGCAGCCGCTTGGCCGATTTGGGGCCGGTGACGATGTGCAGGACGCGCTGCCCGGGCGAGACCGCGACCAGCACCGCCTCGTCGCTGAGCTTCTCGAACAGGGCCTCGGCGTGCGCCCGCGGCGGCGGCTTGAACGCGCCGACGTAGACCGAGAACACCAGGCCGGTCTCCCGGCTGGAGAGCGTCAGGGCCTCGTCGAGGCGGCTGAGCTGCCGGACGTTGAACGGGCCGCCGACTTCGGGCCCGCGGGGACCCTCTTGCAGTTCCGGCCCGCGGAGGGAGATATCACCACTCACCGCTGGCACCTCCCACCGCGGTTGTGGCCGACGTCCCCGGCGCGAGCTGGCGCCGCCCCGGCGTCACATCGTGCACGACGGCATCGGGATGCGGGACGTACCAGGTGGGCTCGAAGGTCCACGGCTTGCCCGGCCGGTACCGGTTCGGTTGGCGCGCCATGGACTTGCCGAAGACGGCGATGGCGATGAGCGCGATGATGCCGGCGGGGATGCCGACGAACACCAGCACGGTCTGCACGACGGTCACGGGAGAACGGTAGCGAACCGTGCCTGAGCTGCAGCGGTCAGGTGCCCGGTCTGCCGCGTGTCCGGCCCTCGGGCGCCGGCCGGCTCACCCCCAGATCGGCGGCCGCCGCCCGTGCCACGGCAGCGCGGCTTCCAGCTGGGCGGCCAGCGCCAGCAGCGGCGCCTCGCCGCCGGGCCGGCCGACCAGCATCATCCCGATCGGCAGCCCGGCGCGCGTCGCGTAGAGCGGCAGCGAGATCGCCGGCTGTCCCGTCGTGTTGTAGATCGCGGTGAACGGGGTGAATGCCTTCTGCCGCTCGAAGTCCTGTGCCGGATCACCATCGGGCGGCTGGAACCAGCCGACGGGGCGCGGCGGCAGCGCCAGGGTCGGCGTGAGCACGGCGTCCAGATGGGCGCTCGCCGCGAGGCCCCGCCGCGCGTGCTGGGCCAGGCCGGCGAGCGCATTCGCGAACTGGGTACCGCTCACCGCCTGCCCCTTCGCCCGCAGGAAGCGCGTCAGCGGCCGCAGCAGGTGCTCGCGATCCGGCGGCACGGGGGCCGACGCGGCCGATACCGCCCACGCGGTCTCGAACAGCGGGATCGCCTCGACCGGGAGCGGCGCCGCGACGTCCTCGACCTCGTGGCCCAGGGCGGCCAGCAGCGTGCTCAGCTGCTCCCAGGCCGCGCGCACTTCGGGGTCGATCTCGGCCGCGATCGGCGAGTCGATGTACCGCCCGATCCGCAGCGTCCCGGGATCGCGCTCGCACCAGCCGAGGTAGCTCTCCCCGGCCGGCAGCGGGTCACGCGCATCGGCGTCGCCCGGCTGCGGGCCGGCGGTGACGTCGAGGAACACGGCCGCGTCGCGCACCGTGTGGGCCAGCGGACCGAGCACCGACAGTCGGGTCGAATCGATATCCATCGGCCCACGCGAGATCCGTCCCCGCGAGGTCTTCAAACCGACGAGCCCGCAGACGCTGGCCGGGATGCGGATCGAACCACCACCGTCGCTGCCCTGCGCGAACGGCACGAACCCGCTCGCCACCGCCGCGCCCGCGCCACCGCTCGAGCCGCCGGCCAGCCGGCTCGTGTCCCACGGCGTGCGCGCGGGCGGGCCGATGTCGGTCTCGGTGTAGCAGGGCAGCCCGAGCTCCGGCGTCGCCGTCTTGCCGAGGCTGATCGTGCCGGCCCGGCGCAACAGCGTGACCACGGTGTCGTCGTAGTCCGGGACGAAGTCGGCGAAGGCCGCGGAGCCGAGCTTGCACGCCACGCCGGCGACCATGTTCAGGTCCTTGATCGCGGTCGGCACGCCGAGCAGCGGCGGCAACGTCGACGGATCGTCGGTCGCAGCGACGGCCTCGGCCGCGCGCGCTTGCTCGCGCGCGGACTCGGCCGTGACGGTGACGAACGCGCCGACCTGTTCGTCGAGGCGCGCGATCCGGTCCAAAGCATGGTCGACGAGTTCCACCGGGCTCACCTCACGGCGGCGCACGGCCGCCGCGGCGTCGAGAGCGGTCAGGTCGTGCAAATCACTCATGCGCTCTCCTCAGCTTGCCGGGCGGGCAGCTGACCGTCACACAGCTGGGGCCACGGCCGTCGCAGCCTCGGGCAACCCGAGATAGGGCTCCCACGACGGGTCGCGTACGGCCCAGCCCATGACGACGGCGACGGTGGCCGGCGGCTGCACCGGGGGGCTGCCGAGATGCCAGCCCATCTCGGCGAGCAGCCGGTCACCCTTGCGGTGGTTGCAGCGCGCGCACGCGGCCACAACGTTCGTCCACACGTGCAGGCCACCGCGCGACCGGGGCCGTACGTGGTCGATGGTGTCGGCACGACTGCGGCAGTAGACGCACGAGTGCGAATCGCGGTCCAGCACCGCCCGCCGGGTCAGGGGCACCTCGCGGCGATAGGGGACCCGCACGAACCGGGAGAGGCGCACGACGGTAGGCACGGCAACGGCGAGCCGTTCGGAGTGCATCACGGTCTCGCCGGCCTCGACGACAACCGCCTTTTCGGCCAGGACAAGAACGACGGCGCGGCGCAGCGGCACGACGCACAATGGTTCATACGTCGCGTTGAGCACCAGCGCAGCGCCCATCGAGCCCCTCCGTTCTGGTAACAGTCAACCGGAAGAGGTTCGAGTCTGCACATATCTCAGCGAATTTGAACGCTGACAGAATGTTGCGGCGCACCGGTGACGTCATGGCAAGGTGGGCCCGATGCGTACCACGGAAGCCCTACCCGCACTGACCTTGCCGAAGTTCCTGCACGACCACAGCAAGGTGCTGATCGAGACCCCCATCCGGATTCTCGTGATCATCCTGGTGTCGCTGCTCGTCCGGGCGATCCTGCGCCGGATGATCGACCGCGCGCTGCGTCCGATGAGCGGCGACGCCCACGTGCCCCGCCTCCTGCGTCCGTTCAAGGAGCGCATCGAGGGCAGCTCGTTCCTGGAGTCGGCCGGATTGCTGTCCGAGCGACGCAAGCAACGGGCCGCGACTCTCGGGTCGGTGCTGAAGTCGGCGACCTCGGCGACGATCCTGATCATCGCCTTCCTGCTCATCCTCAGCGAGCTGCAGATCAACCTCGCGCCGTTCATCGCCGGCACGTCGATCGTCGGCGTCGCGCTCGGCTTCGGCGCGCAGAACATCGTCAAGGATTTCCTGTCCGGCATGTTCATGCTGCTCGAGGACCAGTACGGCGTCGGCGACGTCATCGACTTCGAGAAGGCCACCGGCACCGTCGAGGCCGTCGGCCTGCGCTCGACTCGGTTGCGCGACGTCAACGGCACCGTTTGGTACGTCCGCAACGGCGAGGTCGTCCGGGTCGGCAACAAGAGCCAGGGCTTCGCCCAGGTTGTGCTCGACGTCCCGATCGACGCCTGGGCCGAGGTCGACGCGGCCTCGGGAGCCATGCTCGACGTGGCCGGCGAGATGGCCGAGGACGAGGACTGGAAGTCGGTCTTCCTCAGTCCCCCCGAGGTGCAGGGGGTCGAGTCGTTGACCCGCGAGGAGACGGTGATCCGGCTCGTGGCGAAGGTGCGCCCGCTCGAGCAGTGGCGCACCGCGCGCGAGCTGCGCCGCCGCATCCGCGATCGCCTCGACCGCCTGGACATCGACGCTCATACGCCGCACACGCCGGCCGAGGGCGCCGGACCCGACCCGGCCGAACCGGCCGAGGCGCCCCCGTCGGCCTGACCGCGGTCAGGCGAGCGCCTGCAACGCCTCCAGCACGCCGCGGTGCAGGGTCGGGAACACGTAGTGCATGGTCAACATCTGGTGCACCGGCACTTCGGCGTGCACGGCCAGCGTCAGCATGCCGATGAGCTCGCCGCCGTAGGGGCCGACCACGGTGGCCCCGACGAGCACCCCGCGGTCGACGTCCTCGACCACCTTGATAAAGCCGTCGTTGCCCGGGCCGTGGATCCAGCCGCGGGTGTTGGCCGCGAGCTGCTGGAGGCCGACGCGCACGGTCAGCCCCTTGTCGCGCGCGTCCTGTTCGGTGAGCCCGACCCGCCCGACCTCGGGATCGGTGAACGTCGCCCAGGCCAGTCCGTGGTAGCCGCCGAACGGCTCGTCGCGGCCCTGCAGGTGGGCGCTCAGCACGCGGGCCTGCCACATCGACACGTGGGTGAACGGGCCCTTGGCGGTGACGTCGCCGATGGCGAACAGACCGTCGACGCCGACCACCTGCATGTGCTCGTTCACGTCGAGGCTGTGGGCCTCGGGATCGAGGCCCACGCTGTCGAGGCCGACCGCGGGGAGGTTGGGCCGGCGCCCGGCGGCGACCAGCAACTTCTCGCCGGTGACAGAGCTGGCGTCGGACAGCGTGACGACGACGCCGTCGCCGCCGTCGGCAACCTTCTCGACCGATACGCCGGTGCGCACGGTCAGCCCCTCACGCTCGAACACCGCCGCCAGCACCTCGCCGGCCTCCGGCTCCTCGCGGGCGAGCAGCCGCGCGCTGCCCTCGACGATCGTGACCGCGGTGCCGAAGCGGGCCATGCCCTGCGCCAGCTCACAGCTGATCACTCCCCCGCCGATGACGACCATCGAGCGCGGGGCCACCCGGGTCTTGAGGATGTCGCGATTGGTCCACAACCGGCCGTCGACACCGTCGGGCTGGTCGGCGATGCCGTCGATCGGCGGGATCGCCGGTGAGGTGCCCGTGGCGACGACGACGCTGCCGGCGGTATGGGTCTCGCCGTTGACCTCGACGCGCAGCCGCCCGGAATCGTCGCGACCGGCGAGCCGGCCGGTGCCGCGGGCGAACTTCGCGCCCTGCTTCTCGAGGCGTTCGACGGCGACGGTGTCGTCCCAGTCGTCGGTCGCCTCGTCGCGGATGCGGGTGGCGACCGGCCCGAAGTCCGGCTCGTCCGACGCCTGCCCGGCCAGCTGGTTCACCCGCCGCGACTCGCCCAGCACGTCGGCGCCGCGCAGGATCATCTTCGACGGGATGCAGCCGAAGTAGGGGCACTCACCGCCGACCAGCCGCTCGTCGATGCCCAGCACCGTCTGGCCGGATGCGGCGATCTTGCCCGCAACCTCTTCGCCCCCGGGCCCCAGACCCAGCACGATCAGATCGAAGTCCATGCGACGACGGTAGCGAGCCGTCAGCCACAATGGGCACGTGACGGGCTTACCGGACGGTGACGGGCGCGCGGACACGTTCTTCGACGCGGTCGGCGGTGAAGAGACGTTCCGCCGGCTCGTCGACGCGTTCTACGCCCGTGTCGCCGATGACCCGGTGCTGCGCCCGCTCTACCCCGACGACGACCTCGACGCGGCGGCCGTCCGGCTGCGGATGTTCTTGATCCAGTACTGGGGCGGGCCGTCGACCTATTCCGAGCAGCGGGGCCACCCCCGGCTGCGCCTGCGCCACGCTGGGTTCGCAATCGACTCGGCCGCCCGCGACGCCTGGCTGCGCAACATGCGCGCCGCCCTGGACACCATCGACCTGCCACCGGCCTACGAGCAGTTGCTGTGGGACTACCTGACCTCGGCCGCCGACTCGCTGCGCAACCGGCCCGGCTGAGCGAACTCCCAGCGCCAACTCCCAGCGCCCGCCTCCCGGCGCCATCTTCCCTTCTCGGGTGCTCAGCTGACCACTTTCCGGCCGTCGAAGTGGTCAGCTGAGCACCCGAGAAGGGAAGATGGGCACAATGGTTCGGTGACCCGAAGCGCTTTCAGTGACCAGCCGTGGTGGGCCTGCGCCGTCTACTACCAGATCTACCCGCGCAGCTTCGCCGACGGCAATGGTGACGGCACCGGCGACCTGATCGGGGTGCGTGAGCGCCTCGATCACCTCGTCGACCTCGGCGTCGACGCCATCTGGCTCTCGCCGTTCTTCCGCTCACCGATGGCCGACGGCGGCTACGACGACGTCGACCCGCTGTTCGGCACGCTGGCCGACTTCGACGAGCTGCTCGCCGCGGCCCACGAGCGCGGCGTGCGGGTCACCGTCGACATCGTCCCCAACCATTTCTCCCGCGAGCACGCGTGGTTCCAGGCCGTGCTGGCCGGCGGTCGGGACGCGCCCGAGCGGGCCCGGTTCATCATCCGTCCGGGCCGCGGTCCCAACGGCGACGAGCCGCCCAACAACTGGCCCTCGGTCTTCGGCGGTCCGGCGTGGACGCGGCTGCCCGACGGCGACTGGTACCTGCACCTGTTCGCGCCCGAGCAGCCTGATCTCGACTGGACGAGCCCCGACGTGCCGGCCGAGTTCGAGCGCATCGAACGGTTCTGGCTCGACCGCGGTGTCGACGGCTTCCGGGTCGACGTCGCGCACTCGATGGCGAAGGAACCCGGGCTGCCCGACCTGGACCTGTCGGTGCTGGCCGCCGACGACTCGATGCCGTCGCTGCAGGACATCCGCTGGGACCGGGATCAGGTCCACGAGTACCACCGCGCGATGCGTCGGGTGCTCGACTCCTACCCCGGCGAGCGGATGGCGGTGGGCGAGGCGTGGGTGCCCGACGCCGACCGGCTGGCGCGCTACGTGCGCCCCGACGAACTCAACCTCACCTTCAACTTCGAACTCGTCGAGGCCGAATGGGGAGCCGGCGCGTTCCGCAAGGCGATCGAACGCTCACTCGACGCGATGGCCCGCGTCGGCGCGCCCAGCACCTGGGTGCTCGCAAACCACGACGTCGAGCGGGTCGCTACGCGCTACGGCGGCGGCCCACGGGGCGTGGCGCGCGCACGCGCAGCGGCCCTGGTCCAGCTGTCGCTGCCCGGAGCCGCCTATATCTACGCCGGCGACGAACTCGGTCTCGAAAACATCGAGCTGCCCGACGAAGCGCTGCAGGACCCGGTGTGGGAGAACTCAGGGCACACCGTGCGCGGCCGCGACGGCGAGCGTGTCCCGCTGCCCTGGTCGGGCACGACACCGCCGTTCGGGTTCACCACGGCTTCGAGCACCTGGCTGCCGATGCCCGCGGACTGGGCGCCGAGCACCGTCGCCGCCCAGCAGGCCGACCCGGCGTCGACGCTGCAGCTCTACCGCGCGACCGTGGCCCTGCGTCGCACGCTGCCCGACCTGCAGGGCCGCGACTACCAGGCCGTCGACGCACCGGCCGGCTGCCTGGCCTACCGGCGCGGCGGGCTCACGGTGCTGCTCAACGCCGGCGACGCCGCGGTGCCACTGCCGGGCGGTGAGGTCGTGCACGCGTCGGCTCCGGTGCGGGCCGAGTTGCCACCCGACGCGGCAGTATGGCTACGGTGCTGACCAGATCCGGCTGATCTCGTGCGAGGAGAGGACGCCGCCATGGCCCGGGTACTCGTCGCCGACAACGACCCGGACGCGCTCGAGCTGTTGCTGCTGGATCTACGACTCGAGGGACACACCGTGCTCGGCGCGCCCGACGGGCCCAGCGCACTCCTGCTCGTGGACGATTTCGCCCCTGACACCGTCGTCCTCGATTACCGCATGCCGCCCGGTCCGAACGGACTTGACGTCGCGCGGCAGCTGCGCACCGATCGTCCGCAGCTGTCGATCGTGATCTACAGCAACTACCAGGACGCGGATCTGGTGCGCCAGGCCGCCGACATCGACGTCCCATTCCTGCCAAAGGGGAGTCTTCGGACGCTGCGCGCCGCTGTGCGCTGAGGATTTGGGATCGAGTCTGTCCGCAGCGCCTCGACACCTATACGGTCGCCGCGTGCTTTCCCCCGGCGCCCCTGCGCGGCTGCGTACTGCCGCCCTCGTGTTGGCGCCACTGCTTCTCGGTGTCCTGGTCTGCATCCTCGTCGCGGCCAACCAGTGGGAGCAGGCTGATCTGCGCGTCCAACGTTCGGTCCGTGGCGTCGTCGCCGACACGGTGACGAAGGTCCGCACCGAGATCCGTACCGAGCTGTCCGCCGCGATCACGCCCGCGGCCGAGAATGCCCGCACCGTCTCCCCCAATGCGCTCAGCAGCGGGGTGATCTCGGCGAACACCGCGGTGCAGGCGCGCGACTCGGGCACGGCCCTGCTCGACGACACCGCCCGGCCGCCCGCGATCATCGCGCCGGTCTACCGCTCGGCCGCGACGCCCGCGACCACCGCGCAGCGCCGCGCGAGGATCACCGCATACCGCGTCGTTCCGCTCACGCTGGCCCCGGTTGTCGAGGACCTGGCACCGACCGATGGCGGTCTCGTGGTCCGCGGCCCCACGCACGTCGTGACGGCCGCACCGAAACTGCCACCCGACGGCAGCTACACCTACGCGGTCGACATGGATCTCACCGGCTCGCCGGGCTGGCGGGTGGAGAGCTGGTCTCCGCGGCCGGGGCTGCCCGGGGTCACCTGGTTCTGGATGATCGGATTGCTCAGCGTGTTCGCGGCGGCCTCGGCCGGCACCGCGGTCATGACCCGCCGCTACCTCGCCGTGGCCGCGCGGCAGCACCAGTACGAGCGCGACCGAGCCCTCGTCAACGGTCTCGCCCCGGTGCTCCAGACCAGCCTGGATCTGGGCGAGGTCGTGCCGGCGGCTGCCTCCCACCTCGTCGACGGGCTGAACCTCGCCGGGCTGAGCCTGTCGGTGCCGGCCGAGGACAGGGATCGACAGCTCTTCGCCTGGGGCACCCGGCCGGACCCCGCGACCATGCCGACCATCGCCGTCGCGCCGCAGCTGGAACCGGGGCAGACCTTCGCCGTGGGGCTCACCCGCGGTGGGCGGGCGTTGGGCACCCTGCGCATCGTCGCCGGCACCACGCTCGCTCACGACGACCTCCTGGCCCTGACCACAGCCAGTGAACTGCTCGGCTCCACCCTGGCCAACGCCGAGTCATACTCCCACCAGCAGGACCTCGTGGAGCGGATGCGGTCGGTCGACGAACTGAAGACGGTGTTCCTGGCGACGGCGTCGCACGAACTGCGCACACCGGTGACCGCGATCGTCGGCTTCACCACGCTGCTGCTCAAGAACTGGGATGGGATGCAACCCACTAGCGGCCGTGCCCTGGTCGAACGGACGCTGGCCAACGGCCGCCGCCTCGACGCGCTGATCGAGCAGTTGCTGGACTTCTCCCGTCTCGAACGCGGGTTGCCGCCGACCGGTGACGAGCCGCTCGACCTCGCGGCCGCGGTCGGCCACATCCTGAGTGCGCAACCCGAGCTGACGGCGACCCACCAGCTGGTGACCGATCTGCCGCCCGGGTGCATGGTGCGCGGATCGCAGTCGGCGGTGGAACGGATCGTCACCAACCTGGTCGGCAACGCCGCCAAGTACGCGCCCCCACGAACCCGCATCTGGGTCAGCGTGGCCGCCGTCGGTGATCTCGCCCGATTAACGGTCGACGACGAGGGCCCCGGTGTCGCGCCCGAAGATCGCGAGCGGGTGTTCAGCCGCTTCTACCGCGGTCACGGGGAGCCCGTGACCAAGACGCGGGGTGCCGGCATCGGGCTGGCGATCGTCGCCGAATACGCGGCGACGATGTCCGGCACCGTCGCGGTCGAGGTGGCGCCCAGCGGCGGTGCCCGCTTCGTGGTGTCGTTCCCGATCCTGGTGTCCACCGTCGAACCCGGGCCGAAAGGAGAATCCGATGTCGCGCATGCGTGATCGACTGGCCCCTACCCTGGCCGGCGCGTTGGTGGTGATGGTCGCGCTCAGCGTCGTGCTGTTGCTGCGCGTCGCCAGCGACCAAGGAACCGACGCACTGATCGCGGCGAAGCTCGCGCAGGTGAAGGCGACAGCTGACAGCTACAACGCGCGGGTGTCGTCGGGCCTGTCGTCGGTGGCCGGCCTGGGCGCTCGCCCGTGGCAACTCACGCCCGGCAGCGACGCTGACGCCGCCGTGCTCAAGTCGTATTCGACGAACCCCAACGCCGACTCCGGCTTTTTCCTCGTCGACGGGAACGACACGGTGACGAACGGAGTGCTGCTCAAGCCGGGCAAACTCGGCTCGCGCTTCGCCCCCGACCAGTGGCACAACCTCAAACAGCAGTTGGCCCAGAAGCCGGCCGTGGTGCTGCCGGTGTCGAAGGACGGGCTGACCACCGAGCTCCCGCAGTACACCTTCGTGGTCGCCATCCGCGGCCGCGCGCCGACGAGCGTCCGCGGTGCCCTTGTCTTCGAACAGGCCCTCACCGCGACGTCGTCGTTCGAGCAGGAGATTTCGCAGCTCGGGGTCAACGCACCTTCGACGGCCGCATGGTTCTTCATCGACAGCTTGGCGTCGGTCGTCGCGACGACGAAGGACACCGAGCTCGGGCAGACCGTGGAGGACCGGCGCTACCTCACCGTCCGCCCCGGGCAGACCGATATCGGCAACCGCATCGTGTTCACCGCCGACGTCCCGTCGATCGGATGGCGGGTCGTGTTCCGGGAGAACCGCGCGCAGTTCGTCGCCGCGTTGTCCGGCCCGCTGCAGCAGGCTGGCCTGATCCTCGTCCTGCTGCTGTTCGCGGTCGGTCTGTCCCTGGTCGTCCTGCTGGTCCGCCGGCTGCGGGCGGCCCGCGAGCAGGAGCAGCGGTTGCGCGAACTGAACCGCTCACAGGCGGAGTTCATCTCGGTGGTGTCGCACGAGCTGCGCACGCCGGTGGCCGGGGTGCTCGGCTTCCTGCAGACGACGGTTGATCACTGGGACCGGATGAGTGATCCCGAGCGGCTCGCGGCCGTGCGCCGGGCGGTAACGAACGCCCGACGCCTGCAGGCCATGACCCGCGATGTTCTCGACACCGAGTCGCTCGAGTCGGGCCGGCTGAACTATGCGTTCCAACCCGTCGACCTGGGCCCGGAGCTGCAGACGGCGATCGAGGGCAGCCTCGAGATCGACCCGACGCATCGCGTGCAGCTGACCCCGCCGCCGGAGCCGGTGATGATCAGCGCCGATGTCGACCGTATCCAGCAGGTGCTCGCGAACCTGCTGGAGAACGCGCGCAAGAACGCGCCGCCGTCCGAGCCGATCGAGGTCGTGACCGAGCTCGTACCGGGCTCACCGGGTCGGGTGCGGGTATCGGTGATCGACCACGGTCCGGGGATCGACCCGGACTCCGTGGAGCGGATCTTCAACAAGTTCGTGCGCGGCAACGACAACGCGGTTACCGGGACCGGACTCGGTCTCTACATCGTCCGCACGATCGTCGATGCGCACGGCGGCCGCATCTGGTGCGAGAGCTCACCGGGCAGTCCGACGGCGTTCGTGTTCGAGCTGCCGCTGGCCGAGACCGATGCGCTGGCGTCCGTGTCGGCACCCTGAAAGTACTGCTGCTAGTTTCCAACGATGGGAGCGGACACGAAGGCCAAGGGCGAGATCGACATCGCGCCGACGGTCCTCGTCGTGGACGACGACCCGGACATGCGATTCCTCGCTCGGGCGGTGCTCGAAGCATCCGACACCGAGGTGGCCGCTGAGGCGGTCGACGGAGCAGACGCGCTGGCCCGGCTGCGTGCCCTGGACCCGCCGCCCGTGCCCACCGTGGTGCTGCTCGACAATCAGATGCCTGGCCTGAGCGGACTCGAGGTCGCCGCCCGCATCCTCAAGGACATCCCCGACCAGATCATCGTGCTGTTCAGCGCCTTCTTAAGCCCCGAGATCGTCGCCGAGGCCACCCGCCTCGGGGTGGCCGCATGCATCTCGAAGAGCGACGCGATGGACCTCGGCGACATCATCCGCGACGTCATCACCGCGCGCAGCCGCTGAGCCGGCCATGGTTCGTGCGGTAGTCACCGCGCCTGCAGGCTGAGCAGGCCGGGCCCGCGCTCGGCGTAGACGGTGCCGTACCCGCCGACCACGCGGGTCCACCGGCCGGCGACGTCGACGTGCACCTCGCTGTCGCGCGGCACGAAGCCCATGCGGGTGAGCGCGCTGAGCGTGCGCAGCGTGACCTCTGCCTCCGCACCGGCACCGGTGCCGGTGACCCCCGATCTGCTTTCGTCGGTCACGGTGAGCACGACCGAGTCGAGCAAGGCGTCGGCGACCTCGCCGCGCGGCTGCGCGTCGGGAACGCCCTCACGTTCGGCGGCCTCTCGCACTGCGAGCGCACCGCCGCGCACCAGCGCCCGGACCACATGGTCGGGCACCGACTCGAGGCGCCGCCAGCCCTCGGCCGGCGGCAGCCCGCTGCGCCACTCGGCATCGCGCGGCGTCGGTGGGGTGGCGGCCGGGTCGTCGAGCCAGCCCAGCGTCTCGGCCGCGCCGAGTGCGACATCGCGGTCGGGCTCGCCGCCGGCCGCAGCCACGCTGCGCGAGACGAGTACGCCGAACGGCAGGCGCACGAGCACGGTGGCCGTGGTGACGCCGAAGCGCAGGCGCACGATCGCCCGGCGATCGAGCGCGACCGCGCGGCGCAGCACCGGGGCCAGCTCGGTCAACGCCGCGCGGTCGGCCGGGCCGAGCCGGACGGCACCGATCATGCGCGCAACCCGGCGCAGCGGATCATGCTGGCTCGTCGGCGAAGCTGCGCAGCACCTCGCGCTCCTCGTCGGTGAGCCGGCGGGGCCGGTCACGGGCGAAGTCGAAGGTGACGCAGCGAGTGGCGGCCCGCGCGGCGAGCCGCTCGCCGTCGTAGACCTCGTAGTGCACGGTGAACTGCGCGCCGCGGATGTCCGCAACCCACATCTGCACGCGCAGCGGCTCGGGGTGGTACACGACCGGATGCAGATAGTCGATCTCGTGCCGGGAGATGACCGTGCCGCGACTGAAGCCCTCGTCGCGGTCGAAGAACATCGCCACCCGCGCCTGCTCGAGGTAGGCCAGGTAGGCGGTGTTGTTGACGTGCCGGTAGGCGTCCATGTCCGACCAGCGCATGTGCACCTCGTGCACGAACCGAGCCACCCGGGCCGGCCTAATCGCGGGTGAGCTTGCGGTGCGTGACGGCGTGCGGGCGCGCGGCCTCGGGGCCCAGGCGCTCGATCTTGTTCTTCTCGTAGGAGTCGAAATTGCCCTCGAACCAGAACCACTTCGCCGGGTTCCTGTCGTCGCCCTCCCACGCGAGGATGTGGGTGGCCACGCGGTCGAGGAACCAGCGGTCGTGACTGGTGATCACTGCGCATCCCGGGAACTCCAGCAACGCGTTCTCCAGTGACCCGAGCGTCTCGACGTCGAGGTCGTTGGTGGGCTCGTCGAGCATCAGCACGTTGCCGCCCTCTTTGAGGGTCAAGGCGAGGTTCAACCGGTTGCGCTCCCCTCCGGAGAGCACCTTCGACGGTTTCTGTTGATCGGGACCCTTGAAGCCGAACGCCCCGATGTAGGCGCGGGACGGCATCTCGACCTGCCCGACCCGGATGTAGTCGAGCCCGTCGCTGACCAGCTCCCAGACGTTCTTCGTCGGGTCGAGGCCACCGCGGCCCTGATCGACATAGCTGATCTTCACGGTTTCGCCGATGGTGAGGTCGCCGGCGTCGGGCTGCTCCTGCCCGATGATCATCTTGAACAGCGTGGTCTTGCCGACGCCGTTCGGACCGATCACCCCGACGATGCCACCGCGCGGCAATGAGAAGGAGATGTCGTCCCAGAGCAGGTCTCCGTCGAAGCCCATGGTGAGGCCCTTGGCTTCGACGACCACATTGCCTAGCCGTGGTCCCGGCGGGATCTGGATCTCTTCGAAGTCGAGCTTGCGGGTCTTCTCGGCCTCGGCCGCCATCTCTTCGTACCGGGCGAGTCGGGACTTGCTCTTGGTCTGACGGCCCTTCGCGTTCTGCCGCACCCAATCGAGTTCGTCGAGCAGCCGTCGCTGGAGCTTCTGGTCCTTCTTGCCCTGCACCGCGAGGCGCTGCGCCTTCTTCTCCAGGTAGGTGGAGTAGTTCCCCTCGTAGGGATAGGCGCGCCCGCGATCGAGCTCGAGGATCCACTCGGCAACGTTGTCGAGGAAGTACCGGTCGTGCGTCACGGCCAGGACGCCGCCTGGGTACTTCGCCAGGTGCTGCTCGAGCCACTGCACGCTCTCGGCGTCCAGGTGGTTGGTGGGCTCGTCGAGCAGCAGCAGGTCGGGGGCCTCGAGCAGCAGCTTGCACAGTGCCACCCGGCGCCGCTCGCCGCCGGACAGGTGGGTGACGGCTTCGTCGCCGGGCGGGCACCGCAGCGCGTCCATCGCCTGCTCGATCCGGCTGTCGAGCTCCCAGCCCTCGGCGTGCTCGATCGTCTCCATGAGTTCGCCCTGCTCGGCCAGCAACGAGTCGAAGTCGGCGTCGGGCTCGCCCATCGCGGCCGAGACCTCTTCGAAGCGGGCCAGCGTCGCGCGCAGGTCGGCGACCGCGTCCTCGACGTTGCCGCGCACCGTCTTCGTCTCGTCCAGCGCGGGCTCCTGCTGCAGCAACCCAACGGAGAAGCCGGGTGAGAGCCGGGCCTCGCCGTTCGACGCCTGGTCGAGCCCGGCCATGATCTTGAGCACGCTCGACTTGCCCGCGCCGTTCGGCCCGACGACACCGATCTTCGCGCCCGGCAGGAACGACAGGGTGACGTCGTCGAGAATCACCTTGTCGCCGTGCGCCTTGCGCACCTTCTGCATGGTGTAGATGAATTGAGCCACTATCCGTCCTAGCTAAGCGATTGCTGTCGCGCCGAGCGCGATGACCGCATTCCAGTGTCCCAGCCGCGCGCCACCGCGCACGCCACCACCCTGCGAAAGCGGCCGGACACGCGCGTGAGGCACGCCTCATGAGCCGGGTGAGGCTCACCACCCGCCCCGCCGTCCGGGCCGGGATCACCCAGGAAGCCGACACCGGCCGGTAGGCCAGCAACGGTGGGGCCCAGACGCGTCCGGCGCGCCCATCAGGCCGGGAGCGCTTATCGACGCGAGCGTGACGGCGCCCACTCAGACGTCGCGCGGAGAATTTGAACGGCCCGAATCGGTATGCCACCTTCGCGGTGGCCGCGCTCCACCAAACCCAACGAGCGCTGCACCGGGCAGGGACGGTGCGACTCGCTTCCGAAAGCCGCGCGACGCGGTGAAGCGCTGGGGCCGACCCGGGATCCCCGACCACCAAGCGCGTACCACCCGGACTCATCCCATCTCGAGAACGGACGGCGTCGTCGCGCTGCCGGCAGGCAGAACGCCGCCGGGCAGGGCACGGGGAGAGATCGGCAAGACGGTGCACTAGGCGCCGTCGAGAAAGGTTCACATGCATTCGAGCACCACCCCCGCGGAGCATTCCGCGGATACGAGCAAGGCACGGCGCACGCGCGCCGCGGCGACCGCTCTGGCCACGACCATGGGTGCCGCGGCAATCATGACTACGGCCCTCGCGGCGCCGGCCGACGCCAAGGCCAAGCACCACACGGTCTGGGACAAGGTCGCCAGCTGCGAGAGCGGCCAGCGCTGGCACATCGACAGCGGCAATGGCTACTACGGGGGCCTGCAGTTCAGCGCGGGCACGTGGAGGGCGCACGGTGGCCACAAGTACGCGGGGCACGCCGACGACGCGACGCGCAAGGAGCAGATCGAGGTTGCCCGCCGCGTCCTGCACTCGCAGGGTCGCAACGCGTGGCCGGTCTGCGGACCACGCGCCGGCCTGACCAGGCACAACGGTCACGCCACCGGCAAGAAGCTCCCGAACAAGGCCGACGCTCCGTCGAACTCGTCGGCGCACAAGACCACCTCGGCGCACAAGTCCATCACCAAGCACAAGGCCACCACCAAGCACAAGGCCAAGCATCGCGCGGCCAAAGGTCACCACAAGACCTACCGCGTGCACTCGGGCGACACCCTCAGCAAGATCGCCCACAAGAAGCACG
Source organism: uncultured Jatrophihabitans sp. (assembly GCA_964244175.1). GTDB lineage: Bacteria > Actinomycetota > Actinomycetes > Mycobacteriales > Jatrophihabitantaceae > Jatrophihabitans. The sequence goes on from CAXTHY010000001.1 coordinate 17,210, forward strand.
TGCACGGTGGTTGGCGCGCGCTCTACCAGGCGAACCGGTCGCACGTCCACAACCCGAACGTGCTGCACGTCGGTCAGCAGCTGACGCTGCCCTAACTCGCACACGGCTGCACCCGGGCTGGCCCGGACCGCGACGCGGTCCGGGCCAGCGCTCGTTTCCGCCTGCAATGGTCAGGAGGCGGCGGCGTATTCGCGGATCTCGCCGGTCGCCGGGTCGACCTCGACCGGCACCTCGTCGTCATCGACGAGGTTGAGGTACTCGTGGCTCACATCGGCCGGGATGCCGTCCCCGTCGAGTTCGACCGGGACGGCGTAGGTCGGCCGGCTCACCCGCTTGAACTCCGCCACCCCCCGCGAGAGGTCTGGACCCACAGCCGTCGCGTCCAACTCGTACGCCGTGCGCAGGGCCTCGTTCTTCTCGTACTCGCGCTGGTAGTACCGGCCGGTGACGATCACCGGCATGCCCTTGTGCAGCGACTGCGCGACGTTCTCGCCGAGCCCGCGCCAAGCCGAGACCGCGACGAACAGTGTCGCGCAGTCAACCCATTCGCCCTTCTCGCGGTCGAAGCGACGCGGGGTCGATGCGACTCGGAAGTTGGCGACACAGTGGCCGTTCTTGGTGCGGCGCAGGTTCGGTGTATCGACCAGGTTCCCCACGATCGTCATGGTGGTGTCGTTCATAATCCGTCCTTTTCTCGGTCCGGTTATCCGGCCGCCCGGTGTTGGGCGTGACACCAGCAGACCGGTCGCGGGCCAGCGGCCGCTACGGGTCGCGCGCATCTGTGGACAGCCGACCGGCCTGTGGATGCGCGGCCGCGGAACTGTCGGCCCCACGTGCTAGGCGCGCCCGCTCGAGTCCGGGTTTCGACCGTCCCGACGGGTATCCTCCGAGCACGAAAGGCCCCCGTAGCTCAGTGGATAGAGCACCCGCCTTCTAAGCGGATGGTCGCAGGTTCGAACCCTGCCGGGGGCGCCCGGCGTTACTGCAACAGCGCGTCTTGGCTATCGTCGGTGGACCGACAGGTGGAGGCCACCGCATGCCACGACAGCTCGAGCACGATGTCATCGTGATCGGCGCCGGCTTCTCGGGCATCGGGGCAGCGATCAAACTCGACCAGGCCGGCTTCCCCGATTACGTCGTCCTCGAGAAGAGCGACGGCATCGGCGGTGCCTGGCACGCCAACACCTATCCTGGCGTCGCCGTCGACATCCCGTCCTTCTCCTACTCGTTCTCCTTCGAACCGAACCCGGGTTGGTCGCGGGTCTACGCACCCGGCCGCGAGCTCAAGGCCTATGCCGAGCACTGTGTCGACAAGTACGGCCTGCGCGAGCGGATCCGACTCTCGACCACCGTCGTCGCCACCGACTTCGATGAGCGTGCCGACCGGTGGCGCGTCGAGACCGCCGACGGCGACACCCTCACGGCGCGCTTCGTCATCGGCGCGTCCGGCGTGCTGACCCAACCGAAGCCGCCGGACATCCCTGGCCTCGACGACTTCGCCGGACTCGTCATGCACACCGCGCGCTGGGACCACGCGCAGGACCTCACGGGTAAGCGCGTCGCGGTCATCGGCACCGGCGCCTCGGCCGTGCAGGTCGTCCCGTCGATCGCCCCGATCGTTGCGCACCTGACGGTTTTCCAGCGCACGCCCATCTGGGTGATGCCGAAGCTCGACGCGCCACTGGCCGGCCCGATGCGGGCCGCGCTGCGCCGCGTCCCTCTCGCCAATGCGCCGGCCCGGCTCGCGAGCCACGCGATGGTCGAGTCGACGTTCGTGCTCGCCGCGCACTACTACGGCGTACTCCCGGCGGCTGTCCACGCCGGCGAACGGCTGGGCCGGCTGCACCTGCGCCGCCAGGTGCGCGACGCCGACACCCGCGCGAAGCTCACCCCGCATTACGGCTTGGGCTGCAAGCGGCCCAGCTTTTCCAACAACTACTTCGCGACGTTCAATCGCGCGAACGTCACGCTCGAGACGGACGCGATCGAACGGATCACCCCGACCGGCATGCGGACCGCCGACGGCACCGAGCACGAGATCGACGTGCTGCTGTTGGCCACCGGCTTCAAGGTCTTCGAGTCCGGCAACATGCCGCCCTACGCAGTGCGCGGGATCGGCGGCGTCGACATGGAGAAATGGTTCGACGCGAACCGATTCCAGGCCTACCACGGCGTCAGCGTGCCCGGCTTTCCCAACATGTTCTCGATCCTCGGCCCGTACGGTTTCAACGGAACGTCGTACTTCCAGCTGATCGAGAACCAGATGCGGCACATCGCCCGCTGTCTGAAGACGGCGCGGAAACGCGACGCCGATCGCGTCGAGATCAGCACCGAGGCGAACGACAAGTACCTGGAGCGCATGCTCGGCCGCCGCGGCCGGCAGGTCTTCTTCAACAACGACTGCAACGGCGCCAACAGCTACTACTTCGACAAGCACGGCGACGTGCCGTTCCGCGCGTCCACGAGCTTCGAGGCGTACTGGCAGAGCAGCCACTTCGACGTCGACGACTACCACTTCACCGCCGGCGACGATCGGCGCTGACAACCGCGCTGGCATCATCACGGCATGCCCACGTTGCCGCTCTCACCCGACGAACTGCTCACCACGACCCGCACCGTGCGCAAGCGCCTCGACCTCGAGCGCCCTGTACCTGTGGAGCTCATCCGCGAATGTCTCGAAATCGCGTTGCAGGCGCCGTCGGGCTCCAACCGGCAGGGCTGGCAGTGGATCGTCGTGACCGACCCCGACCTCCGCGCCCGCATCGGCGCGATCTACCGAGACGTCACCCGCGCCTATCTCGAGTCCGGCGGCTCGGCGGCGTCGCTCTACGCCGACGACCCGGAACGGGCGCGGGTACAGCGGCGCGTCGGGACCAGTGCGGCCTGGCTCGGCGAGCACCTGGGCGAGGTGCCCGTGCTCGTCGTCGCGTGCATCCGGGCCGAGAACCAGTTGCCCGCGGGCAACCAGGCCGGGCTGTGGGGTTCGCTGCTGCCCGCGGTGTGGAACTACATGCTGGCCGCCCGCGCCCGCGGCCTGGGCACGGCATGGACCACCTTGCACCTGCAACGCGAGGCCGAGGTCGCCGACATCCTGGGCATTCCCGCAGGCGTGCACCAGGGCGCGCTCGTCCCGACCGCCTACTACACCGGCGAGACGTTCAAGCCGGCGTCGCGGGCCCCGCTCGCCGACGTCCTGCACCTCGACACCTGGTGAGCCGACAGCGACGCGCGCCGGACCTCGCGTGGCCCGGCGCACGCCGCCCTGGTCAGCTCGCCGCCGTGCTGAGGTCGTAGACCGTCTGCCCGTCGATCGTCTTCGCGGTGAAGTGCGCCGCGACCCAGGTGCTGATCTGGCTGCCGACACCACTGCCGCCCTGCCCACCCTGGCTCGACCCGCTGGCGATGAAGTAGCGGACCGTACCGGCCTGCACGTAGGCCTCGAACTGCGCCAGTGTCGGCGAGTTGTCACTACCGCTCCAGCCGCCGATGGCGATGACGGCCTTGCCGCTGCTGAGCTCGAGTTCGGCCGCCGACTGGTCGCCGACTACCGCCGCGGCCCACGTGCTCGTCGTCGCCTTCAGCGCCTTGGTCAGAGCCGAGCTGGAGGTCGTGCCTCCACCGCCTGTGCCACCGGTTGGCCGGGTACCGGTCGAGGTGCCCGTGGACGAGCCGGACGACGACGAGGTGCTCCCCGGCGAGGTGCCCCGCGTCCCCGTCGGCCTGGTGCCGCTGCCGGTCGGTGCGGTGCCGCTGCCGGTCGGCTTGCCGCCACTGCCGCCCATCCCCCCGCCCATGCCACTGGTCTGCGCCGCGGTCGGACCGACGCTCGGAATGCTGCCGGTGTGCGCGCTCGCGGCGGTCGCCGCCGCGAACGAGCCGGTACCGAGCAGCCCGGCCACGACGCCGGCCACGACGACACCGCGCGCGGCCTTGCCCAGTCGTGGCGCAGGCACGAGCACGCCGGCCCCCGCTATCAGCGTCGCCGCGAGCACGAGGTAGCGCAGCTCCGGGTGCCACGATGGGGTCCGGGCCAGCAGCACGTAGCTCCAGCCGCCGGCGGCAACCAGGACGGCGCTCAGCCCGAGTCGTCCGGCGAGTTCGGTGCGATGCCGCCAGAGCACCGTCGACCCGACGGCGACCAGTGCGGCGATCGCCGGCGCGAGCGCCACCGTGTAATACGGATGGATCGTGCCCTTCATGTAGCTGAACACCAGCGCGGTGCTGAGCAACCAGCCACCCCAGAGCAGCACGGCCGCGCGGGTGCGGTCGGTGCGCGGCGCGCGCCGGGTAAGCACCAGTCCGGCCAGCAGCGCGACGAGTGAGGCCGGCAGCAGCCACGAGATCTCGTTGCCCATCTCGCTGCTGAACAGCCGGGTCAGCCCGGTTGCCCCGCCGAAGCTGGAGCCGGCCGTTCCCCCGCCGCCTCCGCCGTTGCCGTCGCTGCCGAACAGTCGGCCGAAGCCGTTGTAGCCGAAGACGAGGTCAAGCACCGAGTTGTTCGTCGAACCCCCGATGTAGGGACGTGAGGACGCGGGCCAGAACGCTACGGCCGCGATCCACCACCCGGCGCTGACCAGCATCACGAAGCCAGCCAGCAGCGTGTGCCCGATCCGGCGGCGCAGCGACGTCGGGGCGCAGATGAGGTAGACGAGGGCAACGGCCGGCAGGACGAGCAGCCCCTGCAGCATCTTGGTGAGGAACGCGAAGCCGAGCGCGCTGCCGGCCAGGGCCAGCCACTTGGCGCTGGCGTTCTCGAGGGCGCGGGTGAGCGCGTAGGCCGAGGCGACGAGCAGCAGCGTCAGCAGGGCATCGGGATTGTCGAAGCGGAACATCAGCACCGCCGCGGGCGTGAGCGCGAGGATCGCGCCGGCGGCCAGGCCCGCGCGTACGCCCACGATGCGGCGCACCGCTCCGTAGAGCAGGCCGACGGCGGCGACGCCTTCGAGCGCCTGCGGAGCGAGCACGCTCCAGCTGTTGAAGCCGAAGATCCGCGCCGACAGCCCGCTGATCCACAGTGCGGCCGGTGGTTTGTCGACGGTGATCGAGTTGCCCGAGTCGAGGGAGCCGAAGAACCAGGCCTTCCAGCTCTGCGTCCCGGCCTGGGTGGCCGCGGCGTAGAAGCTGTTGCCGTAGCCGGAGGCCGAGAGGTCCCAGAGGTAGAGCACCCCGGTCAGCGCGAGAAGGGTCAGCAGGGCCGGCCGGGCCCAGGACGGATCGTCGGCCGGGCCGCGCATCACCCGGCGCACGCGGAAGCCGCGGACGGGCCCGTCGGCGACGGGCGGCATGGTGTCGTGGCGATCTGTGCGCGGAGGCGCGAGCGTGGCGGTCATCGGCAGTCCTTCGTGTGTGGGCAACCTGTCACGACAGCGTGTCTGCCGCGCGCTCATGGGCGCCTCACTGCACCGTCAAGCCCACCTCAGCGGTGACTGTGCCCCACCTGTGCCGCCAATCAGTCGCCAATCAGTCGCCGGCGCCGAAGTGCGGCTTACGACGCTCGAGGAAGGCCCGAATGCCCTCTTGACCGTCGACCGAGGCAGCATGGGTAGCAATGCTCTCGGCCTCGGCGTCGAGGTGCTCGTCGAGCGTGTCGTGCGCCGCAGCCTGGACCAGCGTCTTGATGCCGGCCAGCGCGGCCCGCGGACCCTGAGCAAGGCGGCGCGCGATCGCCAGCGCCTCGGCATCCACGGCCGCATCGGCGACGAGGTGATCGACGAGGCCGAGTTCGTATGCGCGGGCGGCGGGCAGCGCCTCGTTCTGCAGCAGGATCGTTCGGGCCCGCCGATCACCGACCGCCTGCGTGAGCGTCCAGGACAGTCCGCCGTCGGGCGTGACACCGATCCCGGGATAGCCGGGCTGCAACGACGCCGACTCCCCCGCGACGACAACGTCGCTCGCGACGACCAGGCTCATCCCCGCGCCCGCGGCCCAGCCACGCACGCCCACCACGACCGGCGGCGCCACCCGCACGGCGCGCACCACGCGGTGGAAGGCATGGGCCAGCCCGCCGACGAACGCGCGCGGATCGTCGGCCGCGCCGAACGCCCGCACGTCGCCGCCCACGCAGAAGTGGTCGCCCTCGGCCAGCACCACGACGGCACCGGCGTCAGCGGCTGATTCGAGCGCCTCGGCCAGCGCGACGGTCAGCTCCATGTCGAGCACGTTGCGCCGCTGCGGACGCGACAGGCGCAGCGCTACGACACCGTCTTCGATGGACACCGCAACCGGTTCGCCCACCGCCGGCTCAATTCTCGAGGCTGAGCGCCTCGGTGGGACAGCACTCGATCGCTTCGTCGACCGCGTCCTCCATACCCTCGGGTACGGTCTCGGTCCGCAGCTGCATATCGCCGGCATCGTTGATCTCGAACACCTCGGGGGCGAACGCCTCACATTGCCCGATCGTCATGCATTTGCTGCGATCTACCACGATCTTCACGCGCTGAATCTAACATCGAGCCCGCTACGTTCCAACGAGGGCACCGCTGGCCCGCCCGCGCCTCGTAACGTAACCTACGCTATGTCTGCCTAGGGAAGGACCGACATGACCGTCTCCGCATCGCGCAACCCGGACGTCGCCCAGTCATCCAGCATCCCGGACACCGTGGCCCAGCTGCGCGCTACGTTCCGCAGCGGCCGGACCAAGCCGATCGAGTGGCGTCTTGCCCAGCTCGACGCGATCGTCCGGATGGTGGCCGAGCGCGAAGCCGACCTGGCGGCGGCGCTGGCCGAGGACCTCGGCCGCCCGGCTGTCGACGCCTGGCTGGCTGACCTTGCGCCGGTCACCGCGGAGGCGAAGTACGCGGCCAAGAAGCTGCGGTCGTGGCTGAAGCCGACCCGGGTCAAGCTGCCCCTCAGTGTGCAGCCGGGCAAGGCCTGGTACCAGTACGAGCCGCTCGGCGTCGCGCTGATCATCGGTCCATGGAACTACCCGATCCACCTCGTGCTGGCCCCACTGGTGGGCGCCGTCGCCGCCGGCAACTGCGTGGTCATCAAGCCGTCCGAGCACACGTCGGCCTGCTCGGCCCTGCTGGCCCGGCTCGTACCGCAGTACCTCGACCCCGAGGCCGTCGCGGTCGTCGAGGGTGACGGCGAGGCCACCCAGACCCTGCTCGACCAGGGCTTCGACCACTGCTTCTTCACCGGCAGTCCCGAGGTCGGCAAGCTCGTGATGGCCGGCGCGGCCAAGCACCTCACGCCGGTCACCCTCGAGCTCGGCGGCAAGAGCCCGGTGATCATCACCGACGACGCCAAGCTGAAGGTCGCCGCCCGCCGCATCGCCTTCGCGAAGATGCTGAACTCGGGCCAGACCTGCGTCGCCCCCGACCACGTCCTCGTCGACCGTAAGGTCCGCGACGAATTCGTCGATGAGCTGAACACGGCGATCGCGCAGTTCTCCGCCGAACCGACGATGCCCATCATCAACTCCCGCCAGGCCGGCCGCATCGCCGGTCTGGTCGAGGGCGCGGGTGGACGCACCGTCCGCGGCGGCCAGGTCCAGCCCGACAAGAAGCGCGCCGAGCTGACCGTCATCGTCGACCCCGACGCCGATTCGGCCGTCATGCGCGAGGAGATCTTCGGCCCCGTGCTGCCGATCGTCACGGTCGACTCGCTCGACGACGCGATCGCCCACGTCCAGCAGGGCCCGAAGCCGCTCGCCGTCTATCTGTTCAGCGAGAGCCGTGACCACGAGCGGCGGGTGCTCGACGAGATCAGCAATGGCGGCACCGTCATCAACCAGTTGGTGTATCACCTGCTGGTCAACGAGCTGCCGTTCGGTGGCGTCGGCAACAGTGGCACCGGCAGCTACCACGGCAAGTGGGGCTACGAGACGTTCAGCCACCGCAAGGCCGTCATGCGCAAGCCCACCTGGCCCGACCCGTCGCTCGCCTACCCGCCGTTCACCAAGATCAAGCAACTCATCATGCGCAAGGTGTTCTGAGAGGACGTCCCGTGCGACTGGTCGTGACCAAGAACGACTACTTCGCTGCCGCGCTCGACGTGCTCGCCACCGAGGGGCACGGGGCGGTGAAGATCGGCTCGCTGTGCCAGTCGATCGGCGTGACGACCGGCTCCTTCTACCACTACTTCGGCAGTTGGGACGGCTTCGTCCGTGAGCTGCTCGAGCACTGGGAACACGAGAAGACCCAGCGCATCTTCGAGCTGGCGGCGGCGCAGGCCGACCCCGTCGCGCGGGTCCGCAAGATCAAGAAATTGGCGTTGACGCTGCCGCACGAAGCCGAGACGGCCATCCGGGCGTGGAGCCACGTCAACCCGACGGTGGACGAGGTGCAGCGCCGCGTCGACCAGGAACGTCTGCATGCGGTGCGCCTGGTCATCCGCGGGGTGATCCCGAACGCGCGTGACGCGGAGATGCTCGCCGTCATGGGTATCTCGCTGCTCGTCGGGCTGCAGCAGTGGCGTACCCCGGTCGACGTCAAGGAGCTGGCTCGGCTGCTCGATCAGTACGAGACGCTGATCCTGGCTCAGGCGCCGGCCCTGGCCGGCTGACGCGCTCATCCCCCGGCGCAGGCGGTCGAGCTACAGGTCCGGCGAGTCGGAGCGGGCGCGCTCGGCCGCTTCGCGCATCTCGATCACATCGGTGGCCCACTCGCCGATCTCCCGGGTGACCTCACGCACCGCGCCCGACAGGATGGTCGCGATCCGCCCGACGTGCGCCGCGGCTGACTCGGCCAGCACCTGCACGGTGTCCTTGCCGATCTCGATGTTGCCGACCACTTCGTCCATACCCCTCGTCACGCGGCGACCGGAACCTGCCGCTCTACCGTAGCCGGGGTCTGGGCCGGCTTGGTGCCCGAGCCGAACGGCACGGCCAGCCGGAAGATCTTGCCCCAGGTCGAGCCGATCTGCTTGCTGAAACGGCCGGTGTTGTAGGGCAGGCCGTACTTCTCGCACAGCGCCCTGACCTCAGGGGCAATCTCCGGGTAGCGGCGGGCCGGGATGTCCGGGAACAGGTGGTGCTCGATCTGGTGCGACAGGTTGCCGGACATGATGTGGAACAGCTTGCTGCCGGTGATGTTCGCCGAGCCCATCATCTGCCGGACGTACCACGCACCGCGCGACTCGTTCTCGGTCTCCTCCTCGGTGAAGGTGGCGACCCCACTCGGGAAGTGCCCGCAGAAGATGATCGAGTACGCCCACAGGTTGCGGGCCAGGTTGGCGGTCACGTTGGCTGAGATGGTGGTCAGGAACTGCGGGCCGCTCAACGCGGGGAACAGCACGTAGTCCTTCAACGTCTGCTTGCCGATCTTGCGCCAGATGCCGGCGAACAGCTCCTTGTTCTCCGACATCTTGCGCTTGCCGGTGATGAGGTTCTCGGCCTCGAGGTCGTGTACCGCGACGCCGTACTGGAACAACGTCATCAGCAGGAACGCCCACACCGGATTGCCCAGGTAGTACGGATTCCACTTCTGGCTCTCGTCCATCCGCAGGATGCCGTAACCGATGTCGCGGTCCTTGTCGAGGATGTTCGTGTAGGTGTGGTGCATGTAGTTGTGCGAGTGGCGCCACTGGTCGGCCGGGCAGGCGGTGTCCCACTCGAAGCGCTTGGAGTTCAGCGCCGGGTCACGCATCCAGTCGTACTGGCCGTGCATGACGTTGTGCCCGATCTCCATGTTGTCGAGGATCTTCGACAGCGAGAGCGCAGCGACGCCACCGAGCCAGAACGGCGGCAGGGCGCTGAGCATCAACGAGGCCCGGCCGGTCACCTCGAGGGCGCGCTGGGCCTTGATGACGTTGTAGATGTACTCGCGGTCTTCCTCGCCGAGGTCGTCGACGATCCGCTGGCGGATGGCGTCGAGTTCCCGGCCGAGCTCGTCGATCTGCTCGTCGGTCAGGTTGGTGATCGTGCTGGTCATGGGTCTCCCCTTTCTGAGATTCTGGAGACGTTCAGAGGTCGATGGCGACGTCGCCGACCGGGGCCGAGATACACAGCTGGATCTCGGTGTCGGGGTCGGCGTTCATCTCGCCGGTCTTGACGTTGCGGGTGCAGCCCGACGTCTTGATCTTGGTGCAGGTGAAGCAGATGCCCATGCGGCAGCCGTATTCGGGTGTCAGCCCGGCGGCCTCGGCCTGCTCGAGCAGCGTCGTTGCGGAGTTCTCGGTGACGGTGCCGCCGAAGTTCGTCGTCCCGGTGATCTCGCCGTCTTCCGGCGCCACGACCGCCGTCACGAACTCCTCGGTGTGCAGCGTGTCCTCGATGCCCTTGGCCGCGTAGTGCGCGCGAATGGTGGCCATCAGTCCGGGCGGCCCGCACAGGTAGGTGTCCGCGGCCACGTACCAGGGGGCGGCCTCGGCCAGATGCGTCTCGTCGAACAGCCCGTGCAGATCGCCGCCGGTGTCCTGCTTGGTGTACGCGAGGACGAGTCGCACGTTGTCGTGGGCGTCGGCGAGCCGGCGCAGATGTTCGAGGCAGGCGACGTCGGCCTCGGTGAACGAGTAGTGCAGGAAGACGATGTCGCCGGTGTAGCCCTCGTCGCACAGCGTGCGCAGCATCGAGAGCACGGGCGTGATGCCGCTGCCGCCACTGATCAGCAGCAGTTGCTCGGGCCGCGACGTGGGCAGTCGGAAGATGCCGTCGGCCTGCGAGAGACCGACCACCAACCCGGGCGCAGCGTGGTCGTGCAGGTAGTTCGAGACCACACCGTCGGGATGAGTCTTGATCGTCACCTCGATGCGGCCGTCGGCGCGGTACTGCGAGCAGGACGGCGAGTAGCAGCGGGTGCGGCGGACGCCGTCGATGTCGACGGTGAGCTGGACGAACTGGCCGGCCTCGAAACCCTTCCACTGGCGGGTGGGGCGCAGGGTCAGCGTCACACTGTCGGTGGTGCTGCGCTCGACGTCGGTGACGACAGCGCGCAGTTCCCGGACGGTGAGCATCGGGTGGACGAGTTCGAGGTAGCGGTCGAGGCCGTGCGGAGTTGCGAGGGCCTCGACCAGGCCCAGCACCGAGCGCGGCGGCCGCTTCAGCGTCAACAGAGCCATGGCGTGCCTCCTCGGGCAATTTAACGACACTGTGTTTCAGTGAACGCTTGTACACTGACCAGTGTTGCGAGGTCAGGCAACCCATGTCAATCAAAGGCCGCCGTGACGGCCCCCACGTCACATCAGCGTTACAGCTGTACACGGGCGTAGTCTGGCCCGGTGAGCGAAGGCGGGCCCCGCAGCAGCCGGTCAAGCGCCCAGCGGCGTGATCCGCGCCACCCCGCCCTCGTCGGGGTGGACAGCACGTCACGCGCCGAGCGCAAGGAACTGACGCGGCAACGGCTGCTCGACGTCACGCTGCGCCTGATCGAGGACCGCAGCCTGTCGAGCATCAGCCTGCGCGAGGTCGCGCGCGACGCCGGCATCGTCCCCACCGCGTTCTACCGACACTTCGCGTCCATGGACGAACTCGGCGTCGAACTCGTCGACGAGTCGATGCGGCCACTGCGACAAATGATGCGCGAGGCCCGCCGTGGGCGAGTGGCACACGGCGACATCATCGCCGAGACCGTCGCGACGCTGGCCAAGCACGTGCAGGCGCAACCCGATCAGTTCCGCTTCCTCACCCGCGAGCGTTACGGCGGGGTCGCCGCCGTGCGCCGCTCGGTCGCCACCGAGCTGCGGCTGTTCACCAGCGACCTCACCATCGACCTGTCGCGGTTGACGGCCGGGTACGACTGGACGACCGACGACCTCGAGATGGCGGCCGCCCTGATGGTCGCGGCCATGCTCGGCACGGTGATGGACCTGCTCGAGGCCGACGAGCGACACCCTGAAGACGTCACGACGATCCTCGACCGGGCCGAGCGGCAGCTGCGCCTCATCGTGCTCGGCATGGGCGCCTGGCGCAGCAAGCCCTGACCGGTCACCGGTCAGTCGTCGGACGCGAGCGGCAACCCGGCGGCGACCTCGTCGACGATCTCGGCCAGCGTGAGGTCGAGCTCAGTCACTCCCCCGGCGCTGTGCGTGGACAGCTCGATGTCGACCCAGCGCCAGTGGACGGCGAGATCGGGGTGGTGATCCATCTCTTCACAGCGCGGCGCGATGTCGTTGACGAACTGCACCGCCGTCGGGAAGTCGGCGAACTCGATCGACCGGGTCAGCTTCTCGGAGCTGCCCTGCCAGTCGGCGTGCCGGTCCTTCAGCTTCGCGTTGATCACGTCCGCGGCGAGCAATTCGGCTGCCATGACCTACCTCCGGCGTCGGTCTCCTGCCCGTCACCGTAGCCCCGGGCGTATAGCGTGCGGTCCATGACAGACCGGCTGGTGTGGATCGACTGCGAGATGACCGGACTCGAGCTAGGGCGGGACGCGCTGATCGAGGTTGCCGTGATCGTCACCGATCCGGAGCTGATCTCGCTGGACGACGGGCTGGACGTGATCATCCATGCCGCTGACGACGTGCTCGAGGCGATGGTGCCCTTCGTCCGGGACATGCACGCGTCGTCCGGACTCACCGACGCCGTCCGCGCCTCGACGATCGGCCTGGGCGACGCCGAGACGATGGTCCTCGACTACGTCAAGTCGCACATTCCCGAAGCGAAGTCCGCTCCCCTGTGCGGCAACTCGATCGGCACGGACCGCGGGTTCCTGGCCCGGGACATGCCTGACCTGGACGAGCACCTGCACTACCGGATGATCGACGTGTCGTCGGTGAAGGAACTGGCCAAGCGCTGGTACCCGCGCGTGTACCAGGGCCAACCGGCGAAGGGCCTGGCCCACCGCGCCCTGGCCGACATCCGCGAGAGCATCCAGGAACTCGCCTACTACCGCGGCACCCTGTTCGTACCGCAACCCGGACCGTCGACCGAGGAGGCCAAGGCCGTCGCCGCGGCCGTTCTCGGTCTGGATGCGGGCAGGTAGACTGGTCGCGCTCGGTGGCCTGCCACCGGCATGGTGGGTGTAGCTCAGCTGGTAGAGCGCCGCGTTGTGGTCGCGGATGTCGCGGGTTCGAGTCCCGTCACTCACCCCAGTGTGAAGGGCCCCGGTACCGACCGGGGCCTTTCTCGCAGGTCAGGTGCCCGGCCGTGACCCGGCTGCGTGATGGTTCACCCTCAGCGAGAACGTCAAGATTCGAACCCCGGCCGCGTGCTAATGTTCTGGTTCGGCCCATTTCGGTGGGCCGGTTGCATGACCTGCGCCGTTAGCTCAATTGGCAGAGCAGCTGGCTCTTAACCAGCGGGTTGGGGGTTCGATTCCCTCACGGCGCACACTCTGTTCGTCGGTGCGCAGCGGGGTCACATCGACCCAGCAGGACATCCGCCTCGGCGCGGATCAGACGGAGATGTCGGCTCCGCTGACGATCCGATCGAGCCGGGCGAGGATGGGCGCGAGCTCGAGCCGCTCGGCGATCGGGCGCGCCTCGGTCGCGGCAACGGCAGCCAGGCCACGCTCACCCGATGCCGCGAGCCGCTCGCCCTGGGCGCACAGAGCTCGGGCCAGCGGAAGGGGAAGCCGGCTTGTGCGCGCCAGGTCGACCGCCGCGGCGTCCAACTCGGGGTCCGGGTCGCCGGCGAATGCGGCTCGGTTCGCCCGGGCGAGCGCCAGTTCGCAGTGCAGCACGGTCGGCACCTGCCCGGAGGGCATCCCGGCGAGCCAGTCGATCAATCGATCCAGCTCGCCCAGGTCCCCCAGCGCGAGCGCGGCATCAACGGCGGTGGGCCACGTCCAACGAACCGGTTCGGACCCGATGTCGATATTCTCGGCGGCGACGGCCAGCGCGCGCTCGGCGTGGGTGAGGCAGTCGCGGTACTCGCCCCGCGTCGACGCGAGCACCGCCCGCGCGGCCGAGGCCGCGGCCAGGTCCTGGATGTCGCCGCTCTGCGTCACCCCTTCCTCGGCATCGGCGAACAATCGCTCGACCCCGGGACGGTCGCCGCGGGCGAAGGTGCACATCATCATGTTGAGCGACAGCCACGGATCGACCGCGTCGTCGGCGCTCGCCGTTCGGCCTATCTCGAACGCCGCGTCCCAGTCGCCGGCCAGCACGAGCCCGCTCACCAGGTTCGAGTAGGCCGTCCCCAGGATGTCCCGTGCTCCCAAGCTGCGCAGCTCGGTCACCGCCGTACGACCCGCCTCGATCGACGAGGCGGTCTCGGAGTTGACGAGCGCCTCGCTCAGGTTCAGGGCGACCCGGCCGGTGAGGATCCCCTCCCCCGCCGCCTTCGCCCGTCGCAGGCTCTCGCGCAGCAACGAAGCGGCTTCGATCGGGCGGCGGAGAAAGATGAGCGTGACGCCATAGTTCATCAAGAGCTCGGCCACCACCCGATCACCGAGACCGAGATTCTGCGCGAGCACCAGCGCCTGCCGATAGAGCGCCTCGGCCTCGGCAGCGTTGCCGAGGAAGGTCTCCGTCCGGGCGAAGACGCCGATCGCGCGCACGGTGTCGGCGTCGGGCTCGGCGCTGAGCACCTCCATCGCCTGCTGCAACTCGGCCAACGTCGCCGGTACGTCCTCCGCCGCCGCGAACCGCGGATCGACGGCTTCGCGCGCGGCGACGCCGGCGATGACGGCGCGGCGGTCCAGACCCTGCTGACGGTAGATGTCCTGCGCCCGCCGGAATTGCTCGGCCGAGGGCAGGATGCTGCCCCCGATCCGCAGTTGCGCACCGGCGCTCTCCCGCAGCCGTGCCGCCGCCAGCGTGACGGCGTCCGACCCGCTGGCCTCGAGCACGTCGGCCGCCCGCATGAAGTTGCGCGCCGCACTGACCGGCGCTCCGGTGCGCACGGCGCGATCGGCCGCCCGCTCCAACGCCGCCGCGGCGCGCTCGCGCAGTTCCGGTACGTCGGGGTCGTTCGGCACGGCCTCGAGGGCGTCGACCAGATGGCCGGCGACGACCTCGCTGATCTCCTCCCCGCCGCTGCTGAACACCGCGCTCAGGTGCTCGGCCACCGCGAGGTGGCGGGCCTTGCGCTCGCGCCGCGACAGCGTGTCGTAGGCGACCTGGCGCAGCATGGCCTGCACGAACCCGAATTGGCCGCGCTCGGGCGAGAGCGGGTCGGCGCGGACCGAGAACACCTCGCGCCGCACCAGGTCGTCGAGCACGCGGCGCACCTCGGCCTCGGGGCGGGTCGACAGCGCCAGCACCGCCTCGACCGGGAAGGTGCTGCCGAGCACCGCAGCGTCGGCGACGATCGCGCGCACGTCGACCGGCAGCGCGTCCAGCCGGGCCGCCAGCAAGGACTGCAGCGAATCGGGCACGCGCAGTTCGCCGACGTCACCGACCAGCCGGTAGACGCCCTCGATCGGGCGGATCACGTCCCGATCGACCAGCATGCGCACCGTCTCGACCGCGTAGAGCGGGACGCCCTCGGCCTGCCCGGCGATCGCGGCGGCGGCCGAGGCCGGCAGATCGGGCACCAGCCCGTCCAGCATGGCGGTCATGGCCGCGTCGTCGAGCGGCTCGAGCACCAGCGTCGTCCCGCCGCGGCCCGAACCCCACTGCGGGCGCAGCTCCACCAGCTCGGTGCGCCCGAAGGTGAGCACGAAGATCGGCGACGTGCGGGCCCAGTCGAGCAGGTGGGTCAGGAAGTCCAGCAGGCCGTCGTCAGCGCGGTGCAGATCCTCGACCAGCACCGGACGCCCGGTCGCCGCCGCTTCCATACAAGCGCCCTCACCCAGGCTGAACTGCAGATCCTCCAACAGCTCACCCACCGCATCACTCGCCCACAACGTCTGCCGCGACTCGGTTGCGGTCAACAGCGAGATCGACCCACCATCCACCTGAA
>CAXTHY010000001.1:32943-52403 GCA_964244175.1 uncultured Jatrophihabitans sp.
ACCAGCATCACGACGGGCGCCTCGGCCGCCAACTGCTCGAAGAACACCCGCCAGCCGGCGAACAGGTCGGCCTGATCCATCGCGGCGCCGTCGCCGCCCTCGATGCCCAGGAGCCGGGCCAGGCGCGGCGCGACGAACGCGCGAGTCGTTTCATCGGGGACGAGAGCCGGCAGCCGCTCGGCCAACCTCGCGGTGGCGACCTCCAGTGGGTCCTCTTCGGCGATGCCGATGCGTTGACGGACCATCTCGGCGAGGGCCCAGAACGCGACTCCGTTGCCGTAGGCCAGGCAGCGGCCGCGGTGCCAGTTGACGACCACGGCCAACCCGTCGATGTACTTCTCGAACTCCCACCCCAGCCGCGACTTGCCGACACCGGCGATGCCGGTGACGCTCACCAGCCGCGGCGTGCTGCGGTCGACGCTGGCGTGGAACAGCTCCTTGATCAGCCGCAGTTCCGTGTCCCGCCCGACCAGCGGGGACTCGAGCCCGTCGACGCGCTGCTCGCCGCCGACGTTGCCCACGACGCGATCGGCCTGCCACAGCTCGACCGGCTCGGCCTTGCCCTTCAGGACGTGCTCGCCGGCGCCGGAGAACGCGATGGCCTGGCGCGACAGGCGCAGCGTCGCCTCGTCGACCAGGACCTCCCCCGGCGCGGCCGCACCCTGGACCCGGGCCGCGGTGTTCACCGCGTCGCCGGCCACCATGCCCTCGCCGCGCGCGGCGAGATTGACCGCGACCTCGCCGGTGACGACACCGCCACGGGCGGCGAGCCCGGGCGCGCCGACCTCCGCCCCGAGCTCGGCCACCGCCTGCACCACGTCGAGGGCCGCGCGAACAGCCCGCTCGGCATCGCCCTCCGTCGCGACCGGTGTCCCCCACACGGCCATGACGGCGTCGCCGATGAACTTCTCCACCACGCCGCCGTAACGGGCGATCACGGTGCGCGTCGTCTCGAAGTAGCGCGAGAGCAGCTCGCGGACCTCCTCGGGATCACGCGACTCGGACAGCGGGGTGAAGCCGACAAGATCGCAGAACAGGACCGAGCAGACGCGGCGCTCGGTCTGCGCGGGGATGATCGGCTCGACCGCGGGCGGCCGAGCCGTTCCCGCAGCCGCGCCGAGCGCTGTCCCGCACTCGCCGCAAAAGCGCTGGCCGGGCGGATTCGCCGACCCGCAGGCCCCGCACGACGTCGCCATCGGTGACCCGCACTGCCCGCAGAACTTCTGGCCTGCGGGGTTATCGGACTCGCAAACTGCACAGCGCACGTGAACCTCCCGGGCACGAGCGTAGGCCGCGGGCCGGCAGTTATGGTCGTGGGGACGCCGTGAGCGGATCGCTGTCCACCCGACCGCCGGTCGGCCCCCCGGCCCGGACACATGATCAAAAGATGAGACTGTCGAGATGGCGCCGGATCATCCTTTGATCATGCGTTGACGTGGGCCGACGGCGTCAGGCCAGGTGTCACACCGTCGGGCCGGTATCAGGGTGTCGGGGGCAGGCCGCGAGCTCGTCGCGCCGCCCGCCGCACGTAAGTCGCGGCCAGTTCCCGGACGCTGGACGCGCGGTACTCCGCCAGCGCCCAGGCCAGCGCCGGCTCGCGTCGCGGCACCGGCAACTGCGCGGCCCGGCGCGAGTGGTCCCACGAGATCAGGAACACCCGGGCGCCCCCGTGCGGCAGCTCGGTCGCCCGCTGCATGACGCGCTCGACGAGCGGTAACGGCTCCGCGCGCAGCTGCGTGATCACCCGTGCCGGCACCGGGCAGCCCAGCAGCTCGGCTACCAGCTCCAGCTGGCTGGCCATCCGGTGCGCGGCCCGCCGGCCACGCGCCTCCAGCACCACGTCGTCCCACACGAGCTCATCCTCATAACGCGACAACAGCACGGCGGCGTCGGCCAGCCAGCGGATCGGCTTGCCGTGCCAGCCCACTGCGTGCAGACAGGTGATGATCAGCTGATCGGCCGGGCTCGGGATCGACGTCGGTTGGTGGCGCAGCGTTGCCGGCCGGGCGCGCTGCCACAACCCCGCGTCGGGGCCGGGGTCGAACAGCGCCTCCCAATGCAGGTCGAACTCGCGGCCCTGCGCATCCGCGAAGGGCTCGGAGTGGCCCACCGCGTAGGCGACCCCGAACGCGCGCGGTTTCAGCATCTGCCACCCCGCAGCGACGAGCACCCGGTGCGCCGCCGGGCCGGCGTCGTAGGGGACGAGCACATCGACGTCGGCCATCGGCCGCGCGCCCGTGTCGGCGGCCGATCCGTCGGCGACCAGGGCCGAACCCTTCAGCAGCATGGTCGGGATGCCCGCCTGCGCGAGCGCGGCCAGGGCGTCGGAGGCGGCGAAGAACAACTTGTTGTTGCCCACCCACGCGTGCCGCCAGATGCCGCGCAGCCGTCCGGTGTGCTCGTCCTCCACGCCAAGGCGCTCGAGGTTGCGGAACAGTGCCGGCAGGAGCTCGTAGGAATGCTCGTCCAGCAACGTCAGATCGTGCCGGGCGATCCACTGCCGGTACGCGCTGCGCCCGGCGTCGCCGTCGAGCACCGTCGCCCGCAGCAGCAACACGTGCGCGGCCGACGGCGCCGTGACACCGAGTCGACGCGTCATGACGGGACTTCAGCCGTGCGATTGACGACCCGGCCGTCGCGCAGCTGCACCACCTGGTCGGCGCGCGCCGCGAGAGCCGGATCGTGCGTGACCATGACGACCGTAGGGCGCTGCGGCAGCGTGTCGAGGGTGCCGAGCAGGTGGGCGACCGCGGCGTCGTCGAGGTAGGTCGTCGGCTCGTCGAGCAGCAGCAACGCCGGCTGGGTGAGCAGGGCACGGGCCAGCGCCAGCCGCTGCCGCTGGCCGCCGGACAGCAGCTTGCCGCCCTCACCGACAACGGTGGCGAAGCCTTCCGGCAACCGCTCGACGAACTCGAGCGCGGCGGCCTGCGCGGCCGCGCGCCGAAGGTCCGCGTCGCTGCTGTCGCGGCCGGCCCGGATGACGTCGGCGACGGTGCCGCGGTGCAGCACCTGTTCCTGCATGACGACGCCAGTACGCGCGTACAGCCCGGCCGGATCGACTTCGTCGTAGGCGATTCCGTCGGCGAGCAGCAACCCGGAGCGCGGCCGGTAGAGCGCCAGCAGCAGCCGGGCCAGCGTGCTCTTGCCCGCGCCGTTCGGCCCGATGATCGCCACCCGCTCACCGGGGCGGAAGTGCAGGTCCACGTCGTGCAACAAGTCGGCGTCGCCGTAGCCGAAGCACACGCCACGGGCCTCGAGCTCGCCCCGGAACTCGATGGAACGGGTGCCGTTGTAGGGGACGTCGGCCGTCTCGGCGAGCAGCGCCTTGATCCGTTCCAGGCAGGGGCCGGCGACGGCGAGCTGCGGCAATGCGCCGAGCAGGGCCGAGAGATTGCGCAGCAGCAACAACGACACCGCGTAGAACGCGAGCAGCGAACCGACCGACAGCCGCCCGGTGCTCACCTCGTGACCGCCGACAACCAGCACGGCCAGCCCGGCCCCGGCCGCGACGAAGCCCTGCAGGATGTTCCACGAGCCGACCCGGTAGGCCAGTGCCGTGCCTGACTCGCGCACGGCCACGGTGCGCTCGTCGTTGCCCGCGAGCTCCCGCCGCCACGTACCAAGCAGCCGGGTGAGCGTGAGCCGGCGCAGCCCGTCCGACACGTCGCGGCCGAAGGCGTCGAAGTCGGCCTGCCACCGGCGCGCGCTGCGCGCGGCCAGGCGGCCCAACCAGATCGTCAGCAGCAGCAGCGCGGGGACGACGGCAATGATGACGAGGGCGAGCAGCGGGTCGAGGACTACGGCGGCGGCCGCGAGCCCGACGCTGACCGCCGCGGACGGCACGATGATGTACAGCGAGGTGGTGGCGGCGACATCCAGCCGTTCGGTGTCCTGCACCACGACGGCGTGCACGTCGCCACTGTCGCGGCGATCGGTTTGCGCGGCCGAGAGCAGGTAGAGGCGACGCCACAGCTGTTGACGCAGGTCCGTGACGACCACCTTGACGGTGCGCATGACCAGGTAGCGGTTGACCAGAGCGGCCAGCGAGCTGGCGAGGTACAACACCAGCATGAGCGCGGCCGAGACGGCGATCGCGCCCTGGTGGTGGCGGGGCAACTGTTCGTCGAAAACCTGCTTGACGAGGTAGCTGATCGGCAGCAGCGTCGCGGTCTGCACCGCCGCCAGGACCGCCGTCCAGGCGAGCAGCGAGCGGCGGCCGCGCAGCAATTCGGCCAGCGGCGGGAGCGTCACGGGCCGGCCGCGCGTCGGCGCGCCAGTGTGTCGCGGACGGCGCGAGTGAGATCGGCCCGGGCCGCGCTGCGCACGGTCCCGGTGTTGCGGGCATGGACGCGACGGCGCAGCACGACCGCGTCCAGCTCGGCGATACGCAGACCCGCGTCGGTCGCCCGGGCGTACCAGTCGACGAATTCGCCCACGGCGAGGTCGGCGCGGAACGGCCCCACGGCGGCGAACGCCGTGCGCGTGATGACCATGCCCCCGGGCATCAGGCCCGGCAACGGGTCGACCGGGACGACGCGGCGCGCGGCCGCGTGCTCGGGCAGGTCGGGCGAGACGAAGTGCGTCACCAGACCGCGGACGAGATCGGCCGGCCCGAGAGCGTCGGTCAGCGATCGCAGTGCCGTCGGCAGCCACACGTCGTCGGCGTCGAGGAACGCGATCAATGGGGCGCGGGTTGCTGCGACGCCGAGGTTGCGGGCCGGCCCCGCGCCCTGCGGTTGCTGCGTGACGACGCGGACTCCCGGAACAGCCGCCGCGAGCGCGCCGCTGTCGTCGGCGGAGCCGTCGTCGACCACGACGACCTCGGCTGCTCGCAGCGTCTGCGCCTGCACCGACGTCAGCGCCTCGCCGAGGTACCGGGCGCCGTCACGCACCGGGATCACGACGGCGATCTCAGTCATGCCCGCGCGCCGACGGTCAGCTCGCGCAGCAGGTCGACGACCGACTCCGGCTCACCGCCGAGGTCCAGCCGCCAGGTGGGAACGGACGCGGCCAATCGGGCCAGCGGCCGCAGCGCCCGGCCACCGTCGGGCGGCAGCTGGAAGACAGTGCTCGGGGCGAGCGCGAGCAGCGCGTGCTGAGCCGTCGTACGAGTGAGTTCGGTCCGTCCGCCCTCGACCACCCGCGGCACCACGATGCCCCTCACCGTCAGCCGCGCGACGATGCGCCGCGCCGCATCGGCGGCCAGGTCGATGACGACCTTCGCCGCAGCGTCGTCGGTCATCACCGGCAGGCCGCGCAGCGCCGGCCAGCGCCCGAGTGTGTCGGGCTTGAGTTTGGCGTAGCTGTAGACGTTGTAGGCGATCGGCGGCGACGCGATGTCGACGAGCACGTAGTCGTCGCCGGCGTACTCGAGGCCCGACGACACGGCCGCCAGCGCCGTCGTCGACTTGCCCGAGCCGCTGGGCCCGGTGAGCAGCACACCGTGCCCTTCGACCCCGATCGCGGCCGCGTGGACCAGCAGCCGGTCGGGCGTGCGCAGGGCCCAGTGCAACAGGCTGCGCAAGGGCGCGGCCCGTTCCCACCATGGCGTGCGGGCGCGGTCGAGCAGCCAGAAGCAGCCCTCGCCCGTGGCGTGTCCGTACAGCGACACGGCGCGGAAGTCGTGCGCGAGATCCATCAGGTCGCCGTGGAAGACGACACCGACCTCGTCGCCGTCCCAGCCGCGTACGGCCCCGCGTTCGACGACGTCAGTGGCCCGCCACGGAAACCGCGGCGGCAGCACTGCGCTGGTGGCCGAATCGAAGATCCGGATCGTGGCGTCGGGGTGGCCCTGCGGCGGCTCGATGCGGGCTCGTAGCGCCGGGATGATGTCGGGTACGAGCGTCTCACCGGCGAAGGCCAGCCGGACCCGGCGATCGGCCACGACGAGGTCGTGTTCGACGAGGCCGGTGCGCTCGGCCGCGAGCGCATGCGCGGCCACGAACTGGTCGAGCAGCGCTGCGCTGGCCGACGCCCTCAGCTGGCCGGCGCTACCTGTGCGGGCCATCCCGTATCGGACGCCTCATGGATCGGATCGAGCAACAGCAGGTACTGCATGTCGTCGTAGCGGGCCAACGCCGGGGCCGCATACGCGCCGGTGACGGCCGGCCAGGCCTGGGGTGCAGCGTCGTCGGAAGGCCGGGCGGCAACGGGGTGCGTGGCGTCGCCAGGGATCAGCAGGGCCTCGGCCCGCAGTTGGTTGATCAGCGAGTCGACGTCGTCGGTGATCGCGTCGGCCGAACCCGCGTGCTGCGCAACGAGCGCGCTGACCTCGGCGCGGGAATGGCCGGCGACCAGCAAGGACCAGACGGCTGGGCCCCAGCCGGTGAGGCTGTAGTAGACCCCGCTGGGCAGGTGGATGAGAACGGTCTCGCCGTCGAGGGTCTCGTGGACGACCTGCACAGGGTCGACGCGGTAGCGGTCGCTGTCGTCAGGCATGACCGGTTCCTCCGTCTCCCGTGGCATTCGGCGCGGCCGAGTGTACCCAAGCGGCCAGCCCATCGAGGGCGCTCCCTACGATCGGCTCCAGGGCTTCTGCGGAGTGACGCTCGATGACGAACTGCCGGGCCGCCGCGGCCAATTGTTGGCCGATCCGCGGCGCCGTCAGGACTTCGGCGAGGGCGGCGGCGAATTCCTCGGCCGTCTCGGCCAGGACCACGTGCTCGCCGTCGACGACGTCGAGGCCCTCGACCCCCTTGCGGCTGCTGACGACGGGCAGGCCCGCGGCGAACGCCTCGAGAATCTTGATCCGCGAGCCGCCCCCTACCTGAAGTGGTACGGCGAGCGCCGCCGACCCGGCGAACAGGTCGGCGAAGCTGTCTCGCGCGCCGATGACATCGAGCCACGGCTCGTCGCGCTCACGCAGCCAGTCCGGCGGCGCCGGCCCGGCCACGACCAGCGATGCCGCTTCGACCCGTGCGCGCAGCAGCGGCAGCACGTCCAACAGGGTGGTCACGGCCTGGCGGTTCGGCGGATACCACATGGATCCGGCGAACAGGATCCGTTGCCCCGCTCTTGGCCAGCCGGTCAGGTCCGGCACAAGTACCGCGTTCGGCACCACGGTCACCGGGGCGCCCCCCAGCTCGGCCAGCACCATGGCGTCGGCTGCGCTGCACGCCCACACGGCGTCGACCTCGCCGACGGCCGCGGCCTCGATGGGTGCGGTGCGCGCGGCGGCCAGGCGACGCAGCGGGTTCACCGGCTCCAGGGCAACCAACGCCGCGGCGAGCGGACCCTCGACGTTGTGGGCATCGAGAACGACGCTGCTGCGCGTGGCCCGCACCGCGGCGACCGCGGGCCGGGTGAACAGTGACTGCAGCACCGTCACATCCGGGTCGAACCGGGCGAGCACGGTCCGCAGCGCGGCGTGGGTCGCCGGCTGCCATTCGTCGTCGAACGGATGACCGTCCGGGCGGCGCAGCCACTCCCCGGTCGATACGCCGGTGCTGTGCTCGGCGACGGCGAAGACCTCGGTGTCGTGCCCGCGGGCTGCGACGGCCCGAACGAGCGCGCCGGTACGCAGGTCGGCCCCGCCTCGTACGGGCTGCGGACGGCGGCGCACGACGAACAGGACCCGCACCAGCACCTCCCGCCGCGCCACCTGGCCGCGCAGAAACTCGCGGCCACTCGACCTCGAACCTTCCCATTGTCGGTGGGGTCGGGTAGATAATTGCGTCATGAGGGGGCCTGGTCACGAGAACGTGGCGACGGTGCTGGTCGATCCGGCGGTGTTGAACGACTTCGAGCTCGATCTGATGTCGAACGACTTCCGGGTCTGGATCGTGAGCACCGTGCCGACGTTTCCCGACGCGCCCCGGCTGGCGTTCCAGATCCGCCGTTCGCTGATCGACTACAGCAACGGCAAGTGGGCCGCGGCCGCCGACTGGACGCTGGTGTGGATCACGTTCGGCGACAGCTGGCTCGACGGCGACGAGCCCATCCCGTGGCCGGCGCATGCGGCCCTCTGGGACAAGCTGGCCGAGTACTCCCGACACACCCGCTACAACCTGGGTCTCGGTGGCGTTCCGCGGCTCAGTGTGCCGCGCGAGGCGCAGTAGCTGCTCGCTGTCTTGTCTCGAGTCGAGACGGTCAAGGGCGCGGCGATGAGGAGTCGGGCTGTTGGTTACGTTTCGCTTTCGGCTGACTGCCAGCGTGCTCTAGGCCCCGGATTTGTTGGCCTCTAGCATTGTCAGATCAGTTTCGTCGGTCTATAATCGAATGTATGAGCGAGACGGTTGAGCAGTCGGAGCTGACGGTCGCGCTGGACGAGTTCCACGCGGCGCTGGACCACCTCGCGGCCCTGGACCTGACCCGTTACCCGACCGAGGAACTGTTGGACGGGCTGCGGGGTGTCGAGCGGGCCCGGCGCCGGCACGCGTCCGTCGAGTCCGGGCTGATCGGTGAGGTCGAGTCCCGCGGCCTGCCCGGTGAACACGGCTGCCGCTCCACCGGCCAGTTCCTGCGCCACCTGCTGCGGATCGACCCCGGCGAGGCCCACGGCCGCGCCAAGAACGCCGCCGCGGTGTGCTCGCGGGTGTTGCCCTGCGGGGAACGCGTCGCCCCGCTGCTCCCCGCCGTCGCGGCGGCCCAAGCCGTCGGGGACATCTCGGCCCGGCACGCCGCGGTGATCGAGAAAACCCTCACCGACCTGCCCGATCCGGTGCAGGACCAGCACGGCCAGCAGATCGAGGGCGACCTGGTCGACTACGCCACCCGCTTCGACCCCACCCACCTCGCCCTGCTGGCCCGGCGGATGTCGGACATCTATGACCCGGACGGGGTGGTCGAGGACGACGACAAAGCCCGGCGGCGCCGCGACCTGTCCCTACGCAAGCGGGCCGACGGGTCCGGGCGGCTCGACGGTGACCTGACCCCGGAGTGCACCGAACGGCTGGAATGCATCTTCGACTCCCTGGCCGCCCCCCATCCCGCCAAGAACGGGGAGAAAGACCCCCGCACCGCCGGGCAACGCCGCCACGATGCGCTGCTCGCCGCCCTCGAGGCCGCACAACGAGCCGGCAAGATCCCGACTGCCGGCGGGATATCGGCCACCATCGTGGTCACCATGGACTGGGAGGCCTACCTCACCGGTAGAGGCCTGGCCTGCACGGGCCACGGCAGCCTGGTCCCGGCCAGCCAGGCCCTGCACTGGGGTGGCGGGGACATTCGGCTACTCGCCGTCGCGATGAACTCCATGAACGAGATCACCGCTTACAGCACCGCCCACCGCCTGTTCACCGAAAACCAGCGACTGGCCATCACCGCACGAGACGGCGGCTGCAGCTTCCCGAACTGCCCCGCCCCTCCGGGCTGGTGCCAAACCCACCACGTCAACCCCCACAGCGACGGCGGAGCGACCACGGTCGCCAACGGCACCCTCGTCTGCGGCCACCACCACCGCGAACACCAAAAACAGGGCTGGACCTGCACCATGACCAACGGCCAACCCCACTGGACACCACCAGCATGGATCGACCCCCAACAAACACCTCGACGCAACCACCTGCACCACGCCGAGATCGACCTCAACAGCGACTTCGACATCGACATCGACATCGACATCACACCTGACTGAGCGCGAGGCTGCTCCCGACAGTTAGGTGAGGTCACCCGGGTAGGGCTCGAGCGCCTCGGCGAGCGCGTCCTGCCCGGGGTCGTACCGGCAGCGCAAGGCCACCTCGGCGATCGCGTCGACGTGCCGCGTCCGGCGATGCACTCCGGATGACACGCCGCGGCTCGTGACGGCCACCACCGGCTCGCCGCAGCCCACGCAGGTGGTCGGTCGTTCCGGTTTCGGCATGGCACAACTCAACCACGAGTCGCGTGACGACTACGGCAGGTCGAACAGTGTCTTCCAGTCGTCGGACCAATGCGCGATCGTAGAAGCGGCGGCGTCAGCGGGCCGTGACGATCGCGCCGGCCGCCACCAGCGCGGTCAGGCCGGTGGCGGTGAACAGCGCCGCGGGCACCCCGGCATGAAGCACCAGCACCGCCCCGACCAGCGCGCCCACGAGCATGGCCGCCACCGCCAGGATCCGCCGCGACGCCACGCGCAGGTTGCGGTTGCGCAGGTCGGCCGCGATCCCGGTCAGCGTCATCGTCAGCACCGTAGTGGTGAGGTCAGGGACGGCGAGCTTGCGCACCGCGGCGTTCTGCAGACCGAGCGCCACGGCGGCCAACGCCACCGTCACGTCACGAACGCCATCGCCGAGCGGTGTCCCGGTCGCGGCGGTGACCACCGACGCAATGAGCATCAGCACCACTTGGACGCACACGGCATTGCGCAGCAGGCGGCCCCGCTCGTCACCGAACCGGGACACGGCCACGCCGCCGAGGCCGGCGCCGACGAGGAAGCCGGCCAGCGCGATGACCGAGGCGACGAGAGAGAAGCCCGGTGCGCCGGCCAGGGCGAACCCGATGAACACGACGTTGCCGGTCATGTTGGCGACGAAGACCCGGCCGAGACCCAGGATGCTCACCGCGTCGATGAGGCCGGTCGAGACAGTCAGCAGCAGCAGGAGCGCCGGCAACGCCCCGAAGTCGGGGTGAGCGAGGTAGTCACGCCACCACCGGCTCACCGGACGCCGGCCCGCAGCCGCCGCAGCATGCGGGCGTCCTCGAAGCCGACGGCGTGCGCGGCTCGTTCGACGCTGGCGAGGTCTAGTAAGTGCACACCCGGAACGAGCGCGAAGACGACGATGCTCACGATCTGGTCATCATGCCAGGACGCCGGCCCAGACCGATTTACGTCCTGCACCGGACCGATCCGGTCACCGCGTCAGGCGAGCGCGCCGGCCGCCGCCTGCTCCGCGCTCGCGCGGGCGAGTGGATCGAGGCCGATGCGGGTGCGCCGGTCGAGCAGGTCGGCGACATCGAGCGCGCCCTCGTGCGCGACGGCGAACCGCAGCTCCGCGGCCGTGACCTCGGTTCGCTCGGAGATCGGCCGGTCGAGGTCCGCAGCGCCGGCGAGCACGGCCGGCGCCTCGGTGCCGTAGCGGTGCACCAGGCGCGCCGGCGCCGCGACGCGGGCCAGCTCGGCCCGCGGCGCGGCTCCCACGAGCGGCAAGTGACCGGTGCGGCACGGGCCGGCGGGCACGCCTCTGGCTTCCAGCGCGGCGTCGAGAGCGTCCTGGGCCATCCGCCGGTAGGTGGTGAGCTTGCCACCGACGATCGTCACCAGACCGTCGGACGCGGTGATCACCTGGTGCTTGCGGGAGATGTCGGCGGTGCTGCCCTCGGCCGTGAGCAGCGGACGCAGCCCGGAATAGGTGCCGAGCACGTCGTCGCGGGTCAGTGGCGCGGCCAACGCCAGGTTGATCGTGGCAAGCAGGAAGTCGATCTCGGCGGCCGTCGCCACCGGCTCGTCGGGGATCGGGCCCGGGGCATCCTCGTCGGTCAGCCCGACATACACGCGCGCGTCCGGGGCGGGCAACGCGAACACGTAGCGACCGAAGTGGCCCGGCACCGGCACCATGAGCCCCGACGTCAGCCCCCCGAAAGCGCTCTGCGGTAGGACGAGATGGGTGCCGCGACTGGGACGCAGCGACAGTCCGGAGGCGACCTCGCCGGCCCAGACCCCGGCGGCGTTGATCACGACGCGGGCGGCGACATCCACGATCCGGCCAGTGAGTGTGTCGGTGAGAACAGCCCCGGCCCCGGTGGCCGCGGTGACCGCCGCCCGGGTGATGATGCGGGCGCCCAGCCCGGCCGCGGTGCGGGCAAGGGCGACCACGAGTCGGGCGTCGTCGGTGAGCTGCCCGTCCCAGCCGACCAACCCACCGCGCAGCCCGTCGACGCGGACGGTCGGGACGTAGCGCATCACCTCGGCCGACGAAATGCGACGCGAGCGCGGCAGCGTCTGTGCCGAGGTATGGGCGAGGGCGCGCAGTGCGTCGCCGGCGGCGAAGCCGGCCCGGGTGAGCAGCCCGCTCGCCGCGGTGATGGACGGGTGCAACGGGACGACCTGCGGGAACGCGCGGACCAAATGGGGCGCCGTCGTCCCGATCAGGATGCCGCGCTCGACTGCGCTCTCACGCGCGATGCCCACCTGGCCCGAGGCGAGGTAGCGCAGGCCGCCGTGGACGAGCTTCGAGCTCCAACGACTCGTGCCGAAGGCCAGGTCGTGCTTCTCGGCCAACACGACACTGAGCCCGCGAGCAGCCGCGTCGAGGGCGACCCCGGCGCCGGTCACTCCCCCGCCGATGACGAGGACGTCGACGCGCGGGGCGGCGTCGAGCTCCTCGAGATCGCGCGTACGGCGGGCGGC
The DNA here is from genome assembly GCA_964244175.1 of uncultured Jatrophihabitans sp. Lineage (GTDB taxonomy): Bacteria > Actinomycetota > Actinomycetes > Mycobacteriales > Jatrophihabitantaceae > Jatrophihabitans. Next base: position 45,209 of record CAXTHY010000001.1, read on the forward strand.
GTTGAGCGAGGTGGTCGTGGGCGACGTGGTCATGGGCGACGTGGTCATGGCGCCAGGTACCTGTCGATCAGCTCGGAAAGCTCGGTGTCCAGAGCGCGGAAGCGATTCTTCGGGACAAACACCGGACCGGTGAGCGTGAAGGACCAGGCCGTCAGCAGGACAACCCGGGCCCGCATTCCGGGGGCGCCGGCCCGGATCGACCCGTCGGCCTGGCCGGCCCGGACCCCGGTCTCGATCAGCGCCAGCTGGTGATCGGAACCGGTGCCGCGCCGCTGCAGTAAGTACGGGACGAGGAACTCGGGGTCGACGTCGACGATCTTGCGCAACAGCGGGTGTGTTCGCAGCCGGCCCACGGCGCCGACGACCGTCTGCACGACGACCTCACGGCCGGATGCGTCGGCAGCCACCCGCGGCGTCGTCAACGCCGCGAACTCCCGCGTGACCAGCGCGGCGAGCAGGGCTTGCACATTGGGCCAGCGACGGTAGAGAGTCGCGCGGGACACCTTGGCCTGGCGGGCGACGTCGGCCATGTTGAGACGGCGCATCCCGACGGCAAGGAACTGGCCGTACGCAGCGTCGAGAATGCGCTCTTCCGGGATCGCGTTGGCCGCCGTCAACTCAGCCGCCCGCTTGCGTTGCTGAGACACCACGTGCCACAGTGTATCACCACTGTCTTGGAGGCGGCATGACCGAGTACGACCTGCGCGTGGCCGAACGTCACCCCTACCTGTGGGGCGACACGGCGACGGCCGAGCCGTTGCCCGCCGCCGTGGCCGGGGCCATGACGGGGCTCGGCGCCGTACCTCCTGCCCCCTCGGTCCTCGTCGCCGACGCCGACGTACCCGAGCCCGCGCTCCCGCCCGAGGCGGCGGCCGAGCTCGGGACGGCCCTGGGCGACGATCAGGTTGTCACCGAGCACGACGTCCGGGTCGCGCACACCCGCGGCTTCTCCACGCCCGACCTGCTCCGGCTGCGTCGCGGCGACGCCTCGGATGCCCCCGATGCGGTGCTCTTCCCGGGTTCGCACGACGAGATCGTGGCCGTGCTCGGGATCTGCACGCGGCACCGCATCGCCGTCGTCCCCTACTCGGGCGGAACGTCGGTGGTCGGTGGTCTCACCCCCGTGCGCGACGGGTTCGCCGGCGTGGTCGCGCTCGACCTGCGCCGACTCGATCAGCTCGTCTCGATCGACGAGGTGTCGCGCACCGCCGTGCTGCAGACCGGCCTACGCGGCGTCCGCGCCGAGGAACTGCTCGGCGCGCAGGGCTACACGCTCGGGCACTTCCCGCAGTCGTACGAGATGGCGGCCATCGGCGGCTATGCGGCCGCCCGCTCGGCCGGGCAGTCGTCGGCCGGGTACGGACGCTTCGACGAGATGGTCGTCGGGCTGACCGTGGCCACGCCGCGCGGCACGCTGACGCTCGGCACCGCCCCCAAGTCGGCGGCCGGGCCCGACCTGCGCCAACTGGTACTCGGATCCGAGGGCGCGTTCGGCGTGATCACCTCGGTCACCGCCCGGATCCGGCCCAAGCCGGTTGTGCGCGTCTTCGAGGGGTGGCGCTTCGCGTCGTTCACCGAAGGCGCCGCCGCGCTGCGCGCCCTGGCGCAGGACGGCCCGATGCCCACCGTGCTGCGGCTGTCGGACGAGGTCGAGACCGCGGTGAATCTCGCCGACCCGAGCGCGGCGATGAGCGGCAACTCCGGCGGGTGCCTGGCGATCACGGGCTACGAGGGCACGGCCGACGCGGTGCGGGCGATGCAGGCCGGGGTCACCGCTCGCCTGATCGAGCACGGCGCCGAATCACTCGGCGCGCAACCGGGCGAGAAGTGGCGGCACGGGCGGTTCCGCGGGCCCTACCTGCGCGACCCGCTCCTCGACGCCGGGGCGCTCGTCGAGACACTCGAGACGGTCACCTTCTGGTCGAACGTCGATCGGCTCAAGGCCGCGGTCACCGGGGCAGTCCAAGATGCGCTGACCGAACTGGGCACGCCGAGCCTGGTGCTGTGCCACGTCAGCCACGTCTACGAGACGGGGGCGTCGCTCTACTTCACCGTCGTCACCAAGCAGCTCGACGACCCACTGGCGCAGTGGGCCCACGCGAAGGCCGCGGCCAACGACGCGATCGTTCGCGGCGGCGCGGCGATCTCACACCACCACGGCGTCGGCACCGACCACCGCGCCGCCTTTGCCCGCGAGGTCGGTCCGCTGGCCATCGATGTGCTGCGCGCGGTGAAGACCAGCGTCGATCCGGCCGGCATCCTCAATCCCGGCGTTCTGATCGGCTGACCGATGCCGGTTACGTACGCCGCGCTCATCAATCCGATCTCCGGTGGCGGCCGGGCGCTGCCGGTCTGGGCACCGATCGCGGCATCCCTTGCTGCGCAAGGCATACAGGCCACTGTCGAGACGACGCGCAGCACGGAACACGCCGTGTCGGCGGCGGCCGTCGCCGCCGCCCGGGGTGATGTCGTGATCGCTGTCGGCGGTGACGGGCTCGCCCGCGACGTCGCCAACGGCGTCAGTGGCCGCGGCGCGGCGATGGCGATCGTCCCGGCCGGACGCGGTAACGACTTCGCCCGCAAGCTGGCGTTGCCCACCGACACCGCCGGCCTGGTCGCGATGCTAGCTGCCGGCGCCACCCGCACCGTCGATGTCATCGAGGCAGCCGGCCAGACCGTGCTGGGCAACGTGTACGTCGGGCTCGATTCGGTCGCCAACCAGGCGATCAACAACAACCGCTGGCTACCCGGCCTGCTCGTGTACCGGCTCGCGCCGGTCGGGGCAATGCTGCGCTGGACGGCGCCGATCTTCACACTCGAGGTCGACGGCGCGACGTCGAGCGCACGACTGCACGGCGTCGTCATCGCCAACTCGGGCCGCTACGGCCACGGGCTCGACATCGTCCCGTCGGCCGACCTGCACGACGGCCTGCTCGACGTCCTCACCATCGCCGACGGGCCGCGCCGCAAGATCGTGAAGTTCATGTCCCAGGCCAAGACCGGTGCGCACGTGCACTCCGCTGCCGTGTCGGTGCGCCGCACCACGCAGATCACCGTCACCGCCGACCGCGCCGTGCCCGTCTACGCCGACGGCGACCACCTGGGCGCCCTGCCGATCAGCGTCACGATCAAACCGGCCGCACTCGACATCGTGGTTCCGTAGCCGCGAGCGTCTGGCCCGGACTCGCATACCCGGACGTGCGCCTGCGACGATCGCGAGATGAGCGGGGCGAGCGAGTCCGGCGCCAACGACCCGTTCATCCGGGTGCGGGGCGCGCGGGTGCACAACCTGCGTGACGTGGACGTCGACGTCCCCCGCGACGCGTTCGTCGTCGTCACGGGCGTGTCGGGGTCGGGCAAGTCGTCCCTGGCGTTCGGGACGATCTACGCCGAGGCCCAGTCGCGCTACCTCGAGTCGGTCGCGCCCTACGCGCGCCGGCTGATCCGCCAGGCCGGCGCGCCCGAGATCCGCTCGATCACCGGGCTGCCGCCCGCCGTCGCGCTGCAGCAGGCCCGCGGCGTGCCCAGCTCACGCTCGACGGTCGGCACCGTGACTACGCTGTCGAACCTGCTGCGCATGCTGATGTCGCGCGCCGGGACCTACCCGCCAGGGGCACCGCGGCTGGACTCTGACGCGTTCTCGCCGAACACCCCGGCCGGGGCCTGCCCGCAGTGCCATGGCCTCGGCCGGGTGCACGAGGTGAGCGAGCAGTCACTCGTGCCCGACCCGACGCTGAGCGTCCGCGACGGCGCCGTCGCCGCCTGGCCGGGCGCGTGGCAGGGAAAGAACTACCGCGACATCCTCGCCACGCTCGGCTACGACGTCGACCGGCCGTGGCACGCCCTCGACCAGGCCGACCGCGACTGGATCCTGTTCACCGACGAGCAACCCATCGTCACCGTGCACGCCGAACGCGAGGCCCACCGCATCCAGCGGCCGTACCAGGGCACCTACCAGAGCGCACGCCGCTACGTCCTGCACACGCTGGCCAACACCGCGAGCGCGACGCTGCGCCGCCGCGCGCTCAGCCATGTCGAGGTCACCGCCTGCCCGCTGTGCCACGGGGCCGGGCTGCGGGCCGAGGCGCTGGCCGTCACCTTCGGCGGACGGACGGTGGCCGAGCTTGCCCACCTGCCACTGACCGCGCTGGCGGCCGAACTGCGCGCGGCCGACATCACCGGCGACGTCGCGACCACGATCGTGCCTGACCTGCTGGCCCGCATCGAGGTGCTCACCGAGCTCGGGCTCGGCTACCTGAGCATGGCCCGACAGACGCCGACCCTGTCGGCCGGCGAGTTGCAGCGGCTGCGGCTGGCCACCGCGCTGCGTTCGGCGCTGTTCGGCGTCGTCTACGTCCTGGACGAGCCGTCAGCCGGGCTGCACCCGCACGACACCGAGGCCCTGCTGGTGGTGCTGGACCGGTTGCGGGCAGCCGGTAACTCGCTGCTCGTCGTGGAACACGAGATCGAGCTGATGCGCCACGCCGACTGGATCGTCGACGTCGGTCCCGGCGCGGGCACAGCGGGCGGACGGATCCTGCACAGCGGGCCGGTGGGCGAGCTGGCCGAGGTCGCGGCATCGGTGACCCGCCCGTTCCTGTTCGCCGCGGCAACGCCGCCGAAGCGCGCGCCGCGGACCGCGCTGGCGACGCTGCGGATGCGGGGCATCACCCGGCACAACCTGCGCGACCTCGATGTAAACGTCCCGCTGGGCGTGTTCACGGCGGTCACCGGAGTGTCCGGCTCGGGCAAGACGACCTTGATCGCCCAGGTGCTGGCCGAGACCCTGCGTGATCATCTCGGTGCTGCGGGGGACGACGAGGACGAGGACGACGACGGCGAGACCATGGCGCCGGCACCGGCCGTGACCCACGTCGACGGTCTCGAGGCGATCGACCGGCTCGTCCAGGTCGACCAGCGGCCCATCGGCCGCACCCCGCGCTCCAACCTCGCGACCTACACCGGCTTGTTCGACGGCGTCCGCAAGATCTTCGCCGCAACCGACGAGGCGAGGCGCCGTGGCTATCCGGTCGGCCGGTTCTCGTTCAACGTCGCCGGTGGCCGGTGCGACAACTGCCAGGGCGAGGGTTTCGTCGCGGTCGAGCTGCTGTTCCTACCCGGCACCTACTCCCCCTGCCCGGTCTGCCACGGCGCCCGCTACAACCCCGAGACGCTCGAGGTGACCCACCGCGGCCAATCGGTAGCCGACGTGCTGGCCATGACCGTCGTGGACGCCGCCGCGTTCTTCGCCGACGTGCCCGCCGTGGCCCGCAGCCTGCGCGCGGTGGGCGAGGTCGGTCTCGGCTACCTCACGCTCGGTCAGCCGGCGACCGAGCTGTCCGGCGGCGAGGCCCAACGCATCAAGCTGGCCGCGGAACTGCAGCGCTCCCGCCGCGGCCACACGCTCTACGTCCTCGACGAACCGACCACCGGTCTGCATCCAGCCGATACCGAGCTGCTCATGGCCCAGCTGCACGCCCTGGTCGACGCGGGCAACACGGTCATCGTCATCGAGCACGACATGGACGTCGTGGCCGACGCCGACCACGTGATCGACATCGGTCCCGGCGGCGGCGACGAGGGCGGCCGCATCGTCGTCGACGGGACGCCGGTCGAGGTGGCGGCATCGGGCAGGGGCTGGACGAGCGCCTACCTGGCCAGGGCGTTGGGCCCGGCCTAGCGCGCGGCCTAACGCTCGCCGGCCGGGGCCAGCGGCGGCGGGTCGAGCCGCACCGGCGTCGTGCGGCCGATGTCGCGCACTGCACCGACCGCCCAGGCGCGCACGGCGGCGATGTCGAGGCCATGCGGGCTATCGGCCTCGTAGGGCGCGATGTTGTGCGCGCCGCGTTCGACGAGGCGGGCACCGCCGACCGCGTTGCCGCGAGCGGCGTGGGTGATGCCGACGGCGAGCTGGGCCAGTCCGCGCCACAGCTCGGCCTCGCTGTCGGGCCCCGACTTCCACGCGTCCTCGAGCACTTCGTGGGCGTGGAACGGCCGGCCGGCGTCGAGGAGCCGCTGGGCCTCGAGCAGCGACTCGCGCGGGCTGCGGACGATGCCTTCGGGTTGGGTGTCGACGCCCGCGCAGCCGTACGGCAGCGGGCGGCCGAGCGCGTCGCGGGGCCGGGTGTTGCGCCGCGGCCGCGGCCGGCCGGGCGTCACGACCGGCCCATCAGTGGCGAAACGACGAGGGACCGGAGCGCCCGAGCGCCGCCGCGTCCTTCGTCAACGTGTCGGTCACCTGGTCCAGGTCACGGGCGAACAGTTCGGCGAGGTCGGGCGAGAACCCGTTGCGGCAGACGACGCGCAGCACGGCCAGGTCGGTGCGGTCGGCGGGGAACGTGTAGGCCGGCACCTGCCAGCCGTGGGCGCGCAAGCCGCGCGACACGGCGAAGACGTCCCAGTCCGTCACGTCGTCGGTGGTCGTGAACGCGAACACCGGCAGTTGGTCGCCCTGGGTGATCAACCGGTACGGCACCATCGAGGCGACGTGCTGGGCCAGCGACGTGGCGACGTTGCGGGAGGCCTGCTGCACCGCCCGCATGCCGTCGAAGCCGAGCCGGAAGAACGTGTAGTACTGGACGATCACCTCGGCGCCGGGCCGGGAGAAGTTCAGCGCGAACGTCGGCATGTCGCCGCCGAGGTAGTTGACGTTGAACACCAGGTCCTCGGGCAGCGCGTCGGCATCGCGCCACAGGGCCCACCCGACGCCGGGGTACACGAGCCCGTACTTGTGCCCGGACGTGTTGATCGAGGCGACTCGCGGCAGCCGGAAGTCCCACACCAGGTCCGGATCCAGGAATGGGGCGATCATCGCGCCAGACGCGCCGTCGACGTGGATCGCGACGTCGGGGCCGCCGGATGCCGCCAGCGCGTCCAACGCGGCGGCGATGTCGGCGACCGGCTCGTAACTGCCGTCGAAGGTCGAACCGAGAATGGCGACCACCCCGATCGTGTTCTCGTCGCACTGCGCCGCGGCCTCGGCCGCGCCCAGGTGCAGCCGGTCCCCACTCACCGGCACCATGCGCGGCTCGACGTCCCAGTAGCGGCAGAACTTCTCCCAGCACACCTGGACGTTCGCGCCCATCACCAGGTTGGGCTTGCGCGTCGGGTCGTTGCCCGTCCGCGCGGCCCAGCGGCGCTTGAGCGCCATCCCGGCCAGCATGCACGCCTCGCTGGACCCAGTGGTGGAGCACCC
>CAXTHY010000001.1:52413-73532 GCA_964244175.1 uncultured Jatrophihabitans sp.
CGCGTGCCAGAGGTCGGCGAGGATCGCCACACACCGGGCCTCGACAGCCGCGGTCTGCGGGTACTCGTCCTTGTCGATCATGTTCTTGTCGACGCACTCGGCCATCAGCCGGTCGGCCTGCGGTTCCATCCACGTCGTCACGAATGTCGCCAGGTTCAACCGGGCGCTGCCGTCGAGCAGCAACTCGTCGTGGATGAGCTGGTAGGCGACCTCGGGCGGGACGGGGTCGTTGGCCAGCTTGTTCAACGGTGAGCTGACCGCGCGCGCCAGGGCCGGATTGGCCGCACCCATGAACACATTGCCGTCGCCGGGGTGCTCGGTCGTTCGGGCCGGGGTCTTGCCACCGTGCAGTGCCATGCGCCCACTATGGACCAATGACTATGTGGTGAGGCTGACCGATCCGGGTTCGGCGGCCGGCTGCCGGGCCTCGGCCGCCGGTTGCGGTACCTCAGCGAGCACCGGATCAGCGGGCTTGCGCAGCAACGTCACGGCCACGATCGCGGCCAGCACCAGGAGTACGGCCCCGATCTCGTACGCACGGTCGTAACCGGCCGTCTGGGCGACCCCAAAGCTGGAACCGACGAGGTCGGCCGCGCGCGTGCTTGACACCGTCAGCAGCGCGGCGAGCCCGAGCGAACCGCCGATCTGCCGGGTGGTGTTGATCAGTCCCGACGCAAGGCCGGCGTCACGGCGATCGACGCCGGTGGTCGCCGCCAACGTCACCGGGACGAAGGACAGCCCGATCCCGAACGTGATGATCGTGCCGGGCAGCCCGACGTGCAGCAGGTAGCTGCTGTCCGGGCGCAGCCGGGAGAGCAGCAGGACGCCCACTGCCGAGATCGACGTGCCGACCGTCAGCAACGTGCGGGCGCCGATCCGGCCGACGATCCGCGACGAGATCTGGGTGCCGATGACGATCGCCAGCGGCATCGGGAGGAACGCGAAGCCGGTGCGCAGCGGGCTGTACCCGCGCACCTCCTGCAGGTACTGCGACAGGAAGAAGAACAGCGAGAACATGACGGAGCCGACGAAGATCATGATCAGGTTGGCGCCGGTGAGATTTCGGGATCGGAACAGGCGCAGCGGCACCAGCGGGTGCGGATGCCGGCTCTCGATCACGACGAAGGTGATCAACATGGCGATGCCGACGGCCAGGTAGCCCAGCACCAGGCCCGAGCCCCAGTCGTGCGAGTCGGTCGAGACGATCGCGTAGACGACGGCGATCAGGCCGCCGGTGATGGTGACGGCGCCGGCCCAATCGAGAGTGGGGCGCTCGCCCTCGGCTTTCGACTCGGCAATCGCCAACCGGGCGACGACGAGCACGAGGATGCCGATCGGGACGTTGATGAACAGGATCCACCGCCACGAAAGCAGATCGGTGAGCACACCGCCGGCGAGCACGCCGGTCGCGCCCCCGGCTCCGGCCACGGCGCTCCACATGCCGAGGGCGCGGGCCCGGGCGCGCGGGTCGGTGAAGGTGGTGGTCAGGATCGTCAGGGTGGCCGGCGACAGAACCGCGCCGCCGAGGCCCTGTAGGGCGCGGGCGCCGATGAGTTCGCCACCGTTCTGCGCGAGCCCGCCCAGCAGCGAGGTCAGCGAGAACAGGCCGACGCCGATCAGGAACAGGCGGCGCCGGCCCCACAGGTCGGCGGCGCGGCCGCCGAGCAGCAGGAAGCCGGCGAAGGTGAGCGTGTAGGCGTTGAGCACCCACCCCAGGGCGTTCTGCGACATGTGCAGGTCGCTCTTCATCGACGGCAGGGCGACGTTCACGATGCTGATGTCGAGCACGACCATGAACTGGGCAACGCAGACGACGGCAAGGATCAGCGCCGCCGGACGTTTGCGGGAAGCCGCGAGGCCGCGACGGTAGAATCTGGCAGACGTCATTGTGGCTGTAGCGCTGAGCGCAGTGGGCTTATTCCGCGGATGCCGCTCAACCCGGCCAGTCGATCAGGCGCGCGACCGGAGCCTCGGCCCGGCGCCACGCGCGCTGACAACAGCTGTGCGCAATGATGGCCAGATGGCGCAGGCGGACGAATCCGTGTGGTCGATCAAGTCGCAGGGCTCGATCCTGTCGATCGGATCCCGGGGGTCGATCCTGTCGATCGGCTCGGTCGGGTCCGTCCTGTCCATCGGCAGCGTCGGGTCGTTCCTTTCGGCGTTCTCCGTCGGCTCCTTCGCCAGTGTCGCCAGCCTGCTCTCGGCCGCTTGCGACCGCTCGGTGATGTCGTGGCGCAGCCGCAGGGCCGTCATGGGCGGGGCCGGCGAAGCCGGCTAGCCAGATTCGGGCGGCCGTCAGCGCAGCGTCGCGGCGGCGCTGGCCCGCAGGGGCGCCCCCATCGCATTCAGATGGGTCAGCACCGCACGGTACGAACCGACGAGCGACGTCTCGCAGTAGCTGACGCCCAGCCCGGCACAATAGGCGCGCACGATCGGTTGCGCCCGACGCAGCGCCGCACGCGGCATGTTCGGGAACAGGTGGTGCTCGATCTGGTAGTTCAGGCCGCCGAGCGCGAGGTCGGTCAGCATGCCGCCGCGCACGTTGCGTGAGGTCAGCACCTGTCGGCGCAGGTAGTCGACCTCCGCACCGGCCTCGATGAAGGGCATGCCCTTGTGATTCGGCGCGAAGGTGCAGCCCATGTAGATGCCGAACACGGCCTGGTGCACCGCCGCGAAGGCGAGCGCCTTCTCCGGCGACATCAGCAGCAGCAGGCCGCCGAGGTAGACGATCGTGTGCAGCGCCAGCCCGATTGCCTCGTAGCGCCGGGTGCCACCCCGGGCGCTGCGGTATCGGTCGGTCGCGATCGCCACGACGCTGTCCACGTGCATGCTGATCCCCTGCAGGGTCAGCATCGGGAAGAACAACCAGGCTTGCCGTCGGGCGACGAACCGGCTGATCCCGCCGCTACGCCTGGTGGCCTGCGCCGGCGTGTAGGTGAGGACGCCGTCCTCGATGTCGGGGTCGCGTTCGACATGATTGGGATTCGCGTGGTGGCGGTTGTGCGTGTCGACCCACCAGCCGTAGCTCAGTCCGACGAGCAGGTTGCCCAGGGATCGACCCAGCGCGTCGTTGCGGCGGCGGCTGGCGAAGACGGCCTGGTGCCCGGCGTCGTGGCCGAGGAAGGCGATCTGGCCGTAGGCCAGCCCGAATACCACCGCGGGCACCAGCTGCAGCCACGAGTCGCCGACCCAGATGATGGCCTGGCAGGTGGCCGCGTACAGGCCGAGCGTGAGCGCCGCACGAATGCCGTAGGAGAACAGCCGGCGATCCAGCAACCCCGCGGCCCGGATCGTTTTGATCAATGCGGCGTAGTCGCTGCCGCGACGGGTGTCGCGCAGCGCGACGCTCGCGGTCATGGGCACGCCGACGCGGGCAGGGGCAACGGATGGCGGAGAGACGACATGACGCACCTCGGGGAGGACGCCGAGGTGCGCGGCTACGAGCGAGTGCTCACGGCGGACGGTGCGCGTCGGCCGGGCCGGGCTTGCTGGTGTTCAGCGTGGCCCACGGTACGCCGGATGGCCCAGCTCCCCACCAGGGCATCGGGCGCGACACTCAGCGCACCAGTCTGCGGGACAGTCCACCCGCAGATAGGGTGCGGCGATGAATCCTCGCGCATCCGTCTCCCGTCTCGTGCGCGCGGTCCCGGGCCCGGTGGCCGGTGTCGCCCGGATGGTCGGTGCCGCGGCGGTTGATGTCGCCGGCTCTGTCGATCCCCGCCGGCTGGGCGGCAACCGGTCGGCCGCCGATCCACTGGCCCTGCGCGATCCCGAGTACATCCGGCGGACGCTGCCGGCGCTGCGCACGATGTCTCACCGCTACTTCCGCGCCGAAGTGACGGGCTTGGACAATGTGCCCGCAGAGGGGCCGGTATTGCTCGTCGGCAACCACTCGGGCGGGATGATCATCGTCGATACGTTCGTGTTCGCGCAGGCGTTCTATGACTACTTCGGGCCTGACCGCCTGTTCCATCAGCTCGCGCATGACCTCGTCTTCAAGGTCCCCGGGTTGCGGGCCCTCGTCGCCCCGTTCGGAACGGTGCCGGCCTCGCGGAAGAACATGCGCAAGGCCCTCGCGCGCGGCGCCGCACTGCTCGTCTATCCGGGCGGCGACCACGAGACGTACCGGCCCAGTTGGGAGTCCGCCGACATCGACTTCGCCGGACGGACGGGCTTCGCCGATCTCGCGCTCGAACTGGGCGTGCCGATCGTTCCGGTGGTGTCGATCGGCGGCCAGGAGACCGCATTGTTCCTCGGCCAGGGGGAGCGCGTCGCCCGCCTGCTGCAGCTGCACCGGCTGTTGCGCATGGACGTCGCGCCGGTCCAGATCGGGCCGCCCTGGGGCGTCACCGTCCTCGACCTGCCGGGGCGGGTGCCGTTACCGGCCAAGATCACGATCGACATCCTGCCGGCGATCGACCTCAAGGCCGAACTCGGCCCGGACGCCGATGCCGATGCCGCGTACGAGCTGGTCACCGGGCGGATGCAGGCGGCCCTGGACAGGCTCGCCGACGAACGCACCCTCCCCCTGATCGGCTGAGCGCGCCGGCTATGGGATGGCGGGGCCGACGATGTTCGGTACGGCCTCGACGCGGCGGAAGATGTAGAGCGCGGTGTGCTTGCCGTGGAACGCGAACCACGGGTAGCCCTCGTGACCGATCGAGCCGGTCTGGGCGTGCGCGAGCGCTACGTGCTCGAGCCGCCAACCCTGCTCCTCGATCCGGTCGAGGACGTTCTGCCCGAAGTCGACGCGCTTGGTCCGGGTCGCCGGACCGCGCGTCGGATGCACGAACCCCTCGTCACGGCTGATCACCATGTCGATTTGGAATGTCCGGTCGCCGCGCATCCACGCGTCGTAGGCCAGTCGTTCGGGTGTGGCCGGCCGCCGCTCAGTGGCGTCCGCCATACCCCATTGCGCGTCCGTGATCCCGGCACCGGACGCAGCCCGGTCCCGTCCGGTAGCACTGTCGGTCATGAGCAAAGCGTAGAGCCGCCAAGCGCCCGAGCGGCGGCGGCTCGACCGGCAAGTCATCATTCGAGCTGCGCCCTCCCCCGCGAAGGAACCTGGCTCGAACAGCTACCGCGCAGCCAGCCGTTCAGCGAGAGCCCGCAGCGCCTGCCCCCGGTGCGAGATCGCGTCCTTCCGTTCGACCGACAGCTGCGCACTGGTGACGTCGTAACCGTCCGGAACGAAGATCGGGTCGTAGCCGAAGCCGTTCGTCCCCCGCGGCTCGCGGACGAGTCGGCCGGGCATCCGTCCGTCGGTCAGCACCTCGTCGGCGCCGTCGACATAGGCCACCGCACAGAAGAAGGCGGCCCCGAGCCGTTCGTCCGGGACATCGGCCACCTGGGCCAGGACCAGGCGCAGGTTCGCCTCGTCGGCCGCGACCCCTGCGCCGCCGGCCCAGCGGGCCGACAGCACGCCCGGCATCCCGTTCAAGGCATCGACGGTCAGGCCCGAGTCGTCGGCGACGGTCGGCAGGCCGGTGTGCGCGAAGCCTTCGCGCGCCTTGATCAAAGCGTTGTCGGCGAACGTGCGACCCGATTCGGGAACCTCGTCGTAGGCCGGCACGTCGTCGAGCCCGACGACCTCGGCGCCGGGCAGCGCCGGGGCCAGGATCCGCCGCAGCTCGACCAGCTTCTTCGCATTGCGGGAGGCCAGCAGGATCCGGCTCACCCCGCCAACGCCTCCTGCTGGATGCGCGCGAGGTCAGCGCAGCCGGCCACGGCGAGGTCGAGCAGGGCGTCGAGCTCGTCGCGCCGGAAGGGCGCACCCTCGGCCGTGCCCTGCACCTCGACGAATTCGCCCGTGCCCGTGACCACGACGTTCATGTCGGTCTCGGCCCGCACGTCCTCTTCGTACATGAGATCGAGCCGGGGCTCGCCGTCGATGACGCCGACCGAGACGGCCGAGATGGAATTGGTCAACGGCTCGGGCTGCGCGAGCGCGCCCTTGGCGTCGAGCCACGAGATCGCGTCAGCCAGCGCGACGTAGGCCCCGGTGATTGCCGCCGTACGGGTGCCGCCGTCGGCCTGGATGACGTCGCAGTCGAGCGAGATCGAGTTCTCACCCAGCGCCGCCAGGTCGATGGCCGCGCGCAGCGACCGGCCGATCAAGCGGGAGATCTCGTGCGTGCGGCCGCCGATCTTGCCGCGCACCGACTCGCGGTCGTTACGGGTGAGCGTGGCCCGCGGCAGCATCGAGTACTCGGCCGTCACCCAGCCCAGGCCGCTGCCCTTGCGCCAGCGCGGCACGCCCTGCTGCACCGACGCCGCGCACAGCACCTTCGTGTCACCGAACTCGACCAGCGCCGAGCCCTCGGCGTAGGCCTGCCAGTTGCGGGTGACGGTGATCGGACGGAGCTGGTCATGGGAGCGGCCATCTGGGCGAGGCATGCTTGCGACCCTAGCGACGGGTTCGGAGGTGCCGGCCATGGTGCCCCCGGTTGACATCTCGCCCACGTCCGGTTCACTGCTGAGGTGCACAGACGAGCCGGTGCGGCAGTGGTCATGATCATCGGGCTGGTGGCCCTCGGGCAGCCGGACGCCAGCGCGGCGCCACTACTGCCCAAGAACGATTCGTTCTACACGTACACGGGCGGCACGCCGCTGGCCGCCATCACGCCCGGAACCGTGCTCAAGACGCGGGCCGTGAACTTCCACATCAACGGCACGACCTCGTTGTTCAACGGGTTCCAGCTGCTCTACCGCACCACCGGCCAGCGCGGCCAGGCCGTGGCGACGGTGGCGTCGGTGATCAAACCGAACGTCCCGTCACTGACGGGCCAGCTCGTCTCCGACCAATACCCGTACGACGCCCTCGACGGGAAGTGCGACACGTCGTACTACGTCTCGGGCGCGTCCAACAGCGGCGGCAGCACCGTCACCGCCGCCCAGACCGGCGACCTCGCGTTCCTGGCCGCCGGCGACACGATCGTCACCTCCGACTACGAGGGCGAGGATCTGGCCTGGACCGCGGGCCAGCAGTCAGGCATGCAGACCCTCGACGGCATCCGCGCCGCCCTGAACTCGACCGACGTCGGCCTGCCCAACACCGCGAAGGTCGGCATTCTCGGCTACTCGGGCGGCGCCATCGCCAGCGAGTGGGCCACCGAGCTGGCCCCGAAGTACGCACCGGACGTGAACAACAGGCTCGTCGGCACGGCGATCGGCGGGATCTACGTCTACCCCGCGCACAACCTCAAGTACGTGAGTGGCACGACGATGTGGTCCGGCGTCATGCCCGGTGCACTGGTCGGTGTGGCCCGCGGCTTCGGCATCAACCTCGACACGTACGCCAGCCCGTACGGCAAGAAGCTGTTCGACTACGCCAAGGACAAGTGCATCGGCGATCTGCTGAGCAAGTACCCAGGGCTGACGTTCGCCCAGCTGGTGAAGCAGCAGTACGCGAACTTCGACAAGGTCCCTGCGTTCGTCAAGCTGAACAACAAGCTGATCATGGGCAGCGGCGGCACGCCGACCGTGCCGTACCTGATGGCCCAGGGGCTGAACGGCGAGGCCGACGGTTCGCCCGGGAACAAGCCCGGCATCGGCCCGGGCGACGGCGTCATGATCGCCGGCGACGTCCGCTCGCTGGCCCGCAAGTACTGCGCGCACGTCCCGGTCGACTACACCGAGTACCCCGGCGAGCACGTCAGCACTTTTGCGCCGTTCCTCACGACGGCCGAGCCCTGGCTGGCCGCCCGCTTCGCCGGAGTTGCCGCGCCCAACGACTGCGCAACCATCCAGCCCGGGAATTCGCTCGCACCGCTCCCGACGCCCACCACCAAGCCCGCACCCACCACCAAGCCCGCGGGCCCCAGCTCGACCTCGGTCCACCCCGCTGCGGTTGCGTCGGCCAACTCCGTCCACCACGCCACCCCGACGGCTGGCGCCGCGATTGCGGTCACCGGCGCCGATGCCCAGCGCCTGCTGCTGTGGGCCCTGGTGCTCGTGGGCCTGGGCAGCGGCCTGCTGTGGTTCGCCCGCGCACCCCGGCCGGCCCCCGCTCCCGTCCGGCGCCGGCCGATGCCCTACCCGCGCGACTGACCGCTGGCCCACTGGCCTGCTGAGCCACTGGCACCGGCGCTGACACGGCCGGACAGCGCCCGCCAGCCCGCTGCACGTGCCGTGCCAGCCGCACGGTGCACAGTCAGGGCATGACTTACGCAATCGAGGCCGAGGGACTCACCAAGCGCTTCGGCGACACCCAAGCACTGGCCGGCATCGACCTGGCCGCCCGCGAGGGCTCCATCCTGGGCGTGCTCGGCCCGAACGGGGCCGGTAAGACCACCGCCGTCCGCATCCTGGCCACCCTGCTGCGCGCCGACTCCGGGCACGCGACGGTGGCCGGGTTCGACGTCGCCAAGAATCCCCAGCAGGTCCGTCAACAGATCGGGCTCACCGGGCAGTTCGCGTCGGTGGACGAGGACCTGACCGGTATCCAGAACCTGGTCATGATCGGCCAACTCCTCGACCTGTCCACCCGCGACGCCCGCGCCCGTGCGGCCGAACTGCTCGAGTGGTTCGAGCTCGCCGAGGCCGGCCGGCGGGTCGCCAAGACCTACTCCGGCGGCATGCGGCGCCGCCTCGACCTCGCCGCCTCGCTCGTCGGACGACCCGCGATCGTGTTCCTGGACGAACCGACCACCGGCCTCGACCCGGCCAAACGCGAGGCCATGTGGGGCGTCGTGCGCCGCCTGGTCAGCGATGGCTCGACCGTGCTGCTGACCACGCAGTACCTCGAGGAGGCCGACGCGCTGGCCGACGAGATCACTGTCATCGACCACGGCCACGTCATCGCCCACGACACGCCTGACGGCGGCGGTGGCCCGGCTGCACTCGGCCGGCATCGCCGTCACCGAACTGTCCCTGCACCTGCCGAGCCTGGACGAAGTGTTCTTCACGATCACCGGCCGGCCCGTCGACACCGACGAGGAGGACGCCGCGTGAGCGCCCCAACCCTGACCAAGTCCCCCGCCAACCCGATGCCGACGGCGGCCGAAGCCGCCGCCCGGTCGCCGGTCGCGCGCAACGTGCGGCACGCTCTCGTGCTGGCCAAACGCAACCTGATCAAGACGTGGCGGACCCCCGAGCAGCTGATCGACGTCTCGATCCAGCCGATCATCTTCCTGCTGCTGTTCGTCTACGTCTTCGGCGGCGCGTTCGCCGGTGGATCGCGCCACGAGTACCTCGAGTACCTGCTGCCCGGGCTGCTCGGCCAGGGCATCGCGATGGGCAGCATCGCGCTGGGCCAGAACATGAACGCGGACATCGAGAAAGGCGTGTTCGACCGGTTCCGCTCGTTGCCGATAGCCCGGTCGGTGCCGTTGGTCGGCGCCGTGCTCGCCGACTTCGCGCGCTACCTGATCCTCTGCGTGATCTTCCTCAGCGCCGGCTACGTCATGGGGTTCCGGATCGACGCCAACCCCATCGCCCTGGTCGCCGCCGTCGCCTTGGCCATCGGCTTCGCGCTCTGCTTCTGCTGGGTCTCGCTGTGGGTCGGCCTGAAGGCCCGCACCTCCGGCAGCGTCCAGGGAATCATGTTCCTGTTGATCTTCCCGCTGTCGTTCGGCAGCAGCGCGTTCGTCTCACCGCACACCATGCCGGGCTGGCTGCAGGCGTGGAATGTGGTCAACCCGATCACCCGGCTCGTCGACTCGATGCGCGGTCTGATGGTGGGCGGCCCGGTGCTGACCAACCTGCTGATCACCTTCGCCTGGATGGCGGGGCTGCTGCTGGTCTTCGTGCCCCTGGCGATGCGCGCCTACAAGCGCCGGGCCTAGTCACGCGGGGTCAGGCGCTCGGTCGCGGCTTCGCGACCGAGCGCCTTGCCGCGTCCGTAGGCGGCGTCGAAGGATGCATCACCGAGCGCGGTCCGCAGCCGCGTCGCCAGGTCGAGGATCTCGCGCGAGGTGAGGTCGTCGGCTCCGCGCAGCCGGGCCGCCGCGCCGAGGATCTCGGCCGCGTCCTCCTGATCGCCGTGCGCCGAGGCCAGGTAGGCGATGGTGACGCCGACCGAGGCGAGCAGCGGCAGGTCGCGGGTGGCCCGGGCGGCGGTGAGCGCGTCGCGGGCCGTTGTGGCTGCTCCCTGCAGGTCGCCGTCCTCGGCCTGCAAACGAGTTGAGCCGGCGAGCACTGTCGCCCGAATGTGGCCGAGGGCCGGGTGCTCGGGCGGCAGCTCGTGCATCCGGCTCGTGGCTTCGTGGTGCAGCCGTCGCGCGTCGTCGATGTTGCCGGCGGCATGCTCCACCGCACCCAGCATCGCCGCGGTGAAGACCGCCTCCATCGCCTCGCCGTGCTGCTCGGCGCTGCGGCGCGCATCGAGGACGTGGCCGCGCGCCGCCGCGACGTCCCCACGGCGCAGCTCGAGATCGGCCAGCCGGCCGAGGACGAACCCTTCGTCGTCGCGGACCCGCATCTGCGCCGACAGGTCCATGGCCTCGCGATAGGCGGCGATCGCCCCGTCGAGGTCGCCGTCGAGCGTGCGCACCTGGCCGAGGCTGCGCAGGGTGCTCGCCAGCCCCCACCGCTCACCGAGTGCGCGGAACCGTCTCTCCGCCTCGATCGTGGCGACGCGCATCGCCTCGAGGTCACCGTCGTTCTCGGCCGCGTTCGCGCGCAGCATGAGCAGCGACGCCCTCGTCCATTCGTCAGCGTCGTCGCGGTCCTCGGTCGTGAACTGCTTGACGAGGTCGGGCTCGTCGGCGAAGAACGCGAGGACGGCGCGCAGCAGGGGTACGAGCGGCGAATACTTCGTCGGGATGTCACTCATCCGCCGCGCGTACTCGGCCAGGTCGCGGCGGAACCCACTCCCGTCACCCGACGCCGGGTCGTTCCCGCCCGCACCCGATGCGGCGCTGTTGAGCGCGTGCAGCGCCTCGGCCACCAGCCGCAGGGACTGGTCGGCGCCGCCGGGGTAGGTCAGGGCCTCGGCCAGCCAGCTGGCGAGCTCGGAATGCGCCCCGATCATCATCGCGTGGGTGCCGAGCCCGAGGGCGACGCGCAGCGCGCCGTCGGCATCGCCGGTATCACCGATATGGCGCATCGCGGCCAGGATGTTGTCGCGCTCGTCGCCGAGCAGCCCGAGCCAGTCGACCTGCTCGGCCCGCAGCAGGTGCGACTCCGCCTCGGCCATGACGGCGGCAAAGTACTTGGCGTGCCGGGCCCGGACCTCGGCCAGCTCACCGCGCTCGGCCAGCCGCTCGGCCCCGTACTCGCGAATCGTCTCGAGCATCCGCATCCGGCGCCCGCCGTCGACCGGCTGCAGGAGCGACTTGTCGACCAGCGAGGCCAGCACGTCAGGCACATCGGACAGCTCGACGTCACTGATCGCGGCGGCGCTGTCCTGCGTCACGCCGCCCGGGAAGACCGCCAGCTGCTCGGCCAAGCTGCGTTCCAAGGGCGTCAGCAGGTCCCAGCTCCACTCGACGACGGCGCGCAACGTGCGATGCCGCGGCAGCGCAGTGCGGCTGCCGCCGGTCAGCAGCCGGAAGCGATCGGACAGCCGGGTCGCGATGTCCTCCAGCGGCAGCGTGCGCAGCCGGGCGGCAGCTAGCTCGATCGCCAAGGGCAGCCCGTCGAGACGGCGCACGATCTCGATCACGGTGGCGACGGCGTCGTCGTCGATCTCGAAGTCCGGACGCACGGCGGCGGCGCGGTCGGCGAACAACCGCACGGCCGGGTACTCGAATGCCTCGGCCGCAGTCGCGGTCGGCGCCGGCTGGCCCAATGGGGGCACGGCGAGCAGCACCTCGCCGACGATGCCCAGCGGTTCGCGGCTCGTGCTCAACACCCGCAGCCCGGGGCACTGGGCCAGCAGGTGGTCGGCCAGCCGGGCGGTGTCCTCGATCAGGTGCTCGCAGTTGTCGAGGACCAGCACGACGTGCTTGTCGGCCAGCCCGTCGAGCAGGCGGGTGTGCGCGTCACGGGCCGAGACCGCGGTGCGCCGCTCGCGCAGATGCATCTCGCGCAGCCCGAGCGAGCTCAGCACCGTGGCCGGAACGTCGGCGCCGGTGGTGATGGGCGCGAGCTCGACCAACCACACACCGTCGGGCGCAGAGTCGAGGACGCGGGCGGCAGCTTCGCTGGCCAGCCGGGTCTTGCCGGCGCCGCCCGGCCCGACGAGCGTGACGAGCCGGTTCTGCTCGAGCGACTTGCCGATGCGGGCCACCTCGTCCTCGCGGCCCACGAAGCTGGTGAGCTGCGCCTTGAGGTTCGTCCGCCGGGCATTGGCCGGCGGGGCCGCGCCGTACTCGCCGCGGAGCACGGCGACGTGGATGTCCTGCAGGTACTGCGACGGGTCGACGCCCAGCTCGTCGGCCAGGGTGGCCCGCACCTGCTCGTACGCGCGCAGGGCGTCGGCCTGCCGCCCCGCGCCGGCGAGCGCGCGAATCAGCAGGGCGGTGAGCCGCTCGTTGAGCGGGTGCTCGGCGGCCAGGGCCTCGAGTTCGGCGACCGACGCGGCCGCGCCTTCGGGCTCGGCCTGCACGCGCGCCTCAAGGCGGTCGACGAGTACGGCCACGCGACGGTCCTCGAGACGCGCGGCCTGCGGGGCGAGGGCCGGGCTCACGGCGCAGCTGTCGGCCAGCGCCGGCCCGCGCCACAGGCGCAGCGCAGCGGAGAGGTCGCGGGCCGCCGCGACATACGCACCGCGCCGCAGCGCGTCCGTACCGGCCGCCGCGAGCTGCTCGAAGCGGGCGACGTCGACGTCGGCCGGCGTCGCCGCCAGCCGATAACCGGCTTGGGACTGGACGATCGCAGCCGGCCCACCGAGCGCGCGCCGCAGCCGCGAGACGAGCGTCTGCAGCGCGTTGTTCTCCTCGGCCGGAGGCTGGTCGCCCCACACGGCGTCGACGAGGGCGGCGACGCTGACCGGCCGGCCGGCGTCCAGAGCGAGGCGGGTCAGCAGGGCCCGCAGCCGCGCGCCGGCGATCTCGACGGGCCGACCGGCGTCGTCGCGCACCTCGAGGGGGCCGAGGATCGCGATCTGCACGATCCCACTGTGCCACGCAGGCGCAGCCGTTACGGCTGCCCGGGCAACGACTCCCGCACAAGGCACCGACTGCCGACGTGCACCTGCGGGCATCCGGGCAAGATCGAGGTATGCGCAGCGAGACCCTCACCGTCCGCACCGGCGGCCAGCCCCGTGTCTACGACCTCACCGGCGACTGCGCCGACTTCGTGTCAGGGCAGGACGACGGCCTGCTCAACGTGTTCGTGCCGCACGCCACCGCGGGGCTGGCGATCATCGAGACGGGAGCCGGCAGCGACGCCGACCTGCTCACCGCTCTCGACGACGTGTTGCCCACCGACGACCGCTGGCGGCACCGACACGGCAGCCATGGCCACGGCCGCGACCACGTCCTGCCGGCGTTCATCGCGCCGTCAATGAGCGTCCCGGTGGTCAGCGGGCGCCTGCAACTCGGCACCTGGCAGTCGATCTGCCTCGTCGACACCAACGTCGACAACGCCCAGCGCACGGTCCGGCTGAGCTTCCTGCCCGCCTGAGCTCCTGCCCGCCTGAAAGTTGTCCGCGCGTTACCGGGCCATAGCCCCGGGACACGCGGACAACTCGGGCCGAAATCAGATCCAGTACTCGCCGCCGGGGCGGGCTATCTCGACGATCCCGTCGAACGCGTCCGCGGCGTCATCGGCGGCGACCTGCACCGAGTTCCACGGCGGCACGTGCGTGATGATCAGCCGGTCGACGCCAGCCTGCGCAGCGTGTTCGCCGGCCTGCCGCCCGGTCAGATGCAGATCGGGCACCTGCTCCTCGTCCGGCCCGACCGAGGCCTCGCAGAGCAGCACGTCGGCGCCGTCGGCCAACTCGATGAGATCGCGGCACGGGCCGGTGTCGGCCGAGTACACCAGCGAGCGCTCGCCGTACTCGATCTTCACCGCGTTGGTCGGCGTGGGGTGGCACACCGGGACGTACGACATACGGAACGGGCCGAGCTCGCTCGGGGTCGGCGTGGCGAAGGTGAAGATCTCGTGCAGGCTCAGCTTGCGCGCCAGCGGGTCGTACGCGGCTTCGATCCGGTCGCGGGTACCGGGCACGCCGACGATCGGGATACGCCCGTCCGGCCCGACGCGGTAGCCGTCACCGCCGTAGCGCAACGCCACCACGAGAGCGGTGAGATCGATGCAGTGGTCGGCGTGCAGGTGCGAGATGACGATCGCGTCGACGTCGGCCGGCTTGACGTAGCGCTGCAACGCGCCGAAGGCGCCGTGGCCCAGATCAAGCACGAGCTGGTAGCCGTCGGCCTCGATCAGATACCCCGACGCGGGCGAGTCCGGCCCGGGCACGCTGCCCGAACAGCCCAGCACCGTGAGCTTCATGCCGGACGACACCGAGCTCACGCCACCCCTCCGTAAGCCACTTCCACGGCGGTGAGCTCCGGGCCGAGAAAGCGACGGCCGAGACGGGCAAACGGGTCGGCTGGGCCGGTGGCCCGGAACACGTGCCGCGGCGGGGGTCGATCGTCGCGACGCAGCAGATCGCGCTCGAGCAGCACCCGGAACACGTCCTTGGCCGTCTCCTCGGCGCTGGACACCAGCGTGACGCCGTCGCCCATCACGACCGACAGCAACCCGGTGAGCAGCGGGTAGTGCGTGCAGCCGAGCACGAGCGTGTCGACGCCGGCCGCGTTGAGCGGCGAGAGGTAGGACTCAGCCAGCCCCAGCAACTGCCGGCCGCTGGTCACCCCCCGCTCGACGAACTCGGCGAAGCGCGGGCAGGCCGCTGTGGTCACCGTCACTCCGCTGGCCGCGGCGAACGAGTCCTGATAGGCGCCGCTGGTGACGGTGGCCACGGTGCCGATCACGCCGACCTGCCCGTTGCGGGTGGCGGCCACGGCGCGGCGGACGGCCGGCAAGATCACTTCGACGACCGGGACGTCGTAGCGCTCCCGCGCATCGCGCAGACAGGCAGCGCTGGCGCTGTTGCAGGCGATCACCAGCGCCTTGACGCCCGAGGCGACCAATCCGTCCATGAGCCCGAGCGCGTGTGAGCGGACCTGCGCCAGGGGCTTCGGCCCGTACGGCCCGTTCGCCGTGTCGCCGACGTAGTGCAGCGACTCGTGCGGCAGTTGGTCGAGGACGGCGCGGGCGACGGTCAGGCCGCCGACGCCGGAGTCCACCATGCCGATAGGGGCGTCGGTGTCGATCCTGGCTGGGTCGGGCACGCGGGTCACGATACGGCGGGCCGACGGAAGGTGCGTGTCTCGCCCCCGCGAGGGTGTAGCACGAACGCCACGGCTACTCCGGCTGCGAACCCGCACACGTGCGCCTGCCACGAGACGTTGGAGCTCAGCGTCGGGGACAGCCCGAACAGCAGGGTGCCGAAGAAGAACAGCACGGCGATCGCCACCAGGATCCACTTGAGCCGGCGGGAGAACACCGCGCGGGCCAGCAGGTAGCCGAGCCAGCCGAAGACCAGGCCGCTGGCCCCCACGATCACGGCGTTGTTCGGCCCCACCAGCCAGGTCAGCGCGCCCCCGAGCAAGACGACGCCGACCGTGACCGTCAACCAGGTGCGCAGCCCGGAGAGCATCACCACCCAGCCGATCAGCACGAACGGGATCGTGTTCGACAGCATGTGCCCGTAGCTGGCGTGCAGGAACGGCATCGTCAGCACGCCCCACAGACCTGAGACGGCGCGCGGCACCAGGCCGAAGCGGTCGAGTTGGTTGTCGTCGGAGGCATTAATGATCTCGATGACCCAGAGCACCGCGACGAAAGCGGTCATCAGGATCAGCGCCCCGACCCACGAGGTGGGGTCGAGCGGGGGCTCGGTGCGCGGCTTGGTGCGCGGCTCGGGCGAACTCACACATCCGAGCGTAGGGCAGCTTCCTCAGTGGTCAGGAACCGCTCAGGCCCACAGTTGGCCTTCGAGCCGCTCGGCCGCTTCTTGCAGGGTCCCGGTGTAGGCGCCGGTCGACAGGTACTTCCAGCCGCCGTCGCAGACGACGAAGGCGATGTCGGCCGGCCCACCCTTGCGGGTGGCCCGCTCGGCGATCGAGAGCGCAGCGTGCAGGATGGCCCCGGTCGAGACGCCGGCGAAGATGCCCTCGTTGTCGACGAGGTCGCGGGTGCGGCGCAGCGCGTCGTACGACGTCACCGAGAACCGCGAGGTCAGCACCGAGTCGTCGTACAGCTCTGGGACGAAGCCCTCGTCGATGTTGCGCAGGCCGTAGACGAGCTCGCCGTAACGCGGTTCGGCCGCCACGATCTGGACGTCGGGCACCTTCTCGCGCAGGTAGCGCCCGGTGCCCATCAGCGTGCCGGTGGTGCCCAGCCCGGCGACGAAGTGCGTGATCGTGGGCAGGTCACGCAGGAGCTCAGGGCCGGTGCCCTCGTAGTGCGCCTGAGCGTTCGCGGGGTTGCCGTACTGGTAGAGCATCACCCAGTCGGGATACTGCTCGGCCAGCTGCTTGGCGGTGGCCACGGCCTGGTTGGAGCCGCCGGCCGCGGGCGAGGAGATGATGCGGGCGCCGAACATCTCCAGCAGCTGACGGCGCTCGATCGACGTGTTCTCGGGCATCACGCACACCAGCCCGTACCCGCGCAACTTGGCCACCATGGCCAGCGAGATGCCGGTGTTGCCGGAAGTGGGTTCGAGGATGGTGCAGCCCGGGGTCAACCGCCCGTCGGCTTCGGCCGCGCGCACCATCGCGAGCGCGGCGCGGTCCTTGATCGAGCCGGTCGGATTGCGGTCCTCCAGCTTCGCCCACAGCCGCACCGGCGCGTCGCCGCCCCAGCGGGGGGACAGCCGCGGCAGCCCCACCAGGGGCGTGTCGCCGAGGGCGTCCAGCAGTGAGTCGTAGCGGGCCATGATCGAGGCGGTGCCTCCGGGTTACCGGCTGCCGCCGGCAACCGCCGGCAGGATCGTGACCGAGTCGCCGTCCTTGAGCTCGGTGTCGAGCGAGCCGGTGAAGCGCACGTCCTCGTCGTTGACGTAGACGTTGACGAAGCGGTGCAGGGCACCCTCGTCGGTGATCAAACGGCCCTTGAGGCCGGCATGGGTGCCGTCCAGGTCGTCGATGAGCGCGGAGAGGGTGTCGCCGTCGGCCTCGACCGACTTGGCGCCATCGGTGTAGGTGCGCAGGATGGTCGGGATCTTGACCTCGATGGCCATGCTGATAGGGCTCCTGTGTCGGGACTGAAGTGGCATTCTCGGGACTCGCGTTGTTCGGGTCAACGCCGAACCTGCCGCTTATCGTCCCCCATCGGCGTGATTTAACTGTCAACGGCCTCGTCGGGCGCCGGATCGGTCACCGCGACCGGCTCCTCGGTGACCTCCCCGTCGACGATGCGGAAGGACCGGAACTCCGTCTCGTCGTCGGAGCGCGTGGAGACCAGGACGTAGTGGGCGTTGGGCTCCGAGGCGTAGGCGATGTCGGTGCGCGAGGGGTAGGCCTCGGTGGCGGTGTGCGAGTGGTAAACGACGACCGGCTCCTCGTCGTTGCCGTCCATCTCCTGGTACAGCTCCAACAGGTCGGCCGAGTCGAACTCGTAGAACGTGGGCGAGCGGGCGGCGTTCAGCATCGGGACGAAGCGGACCGGGCGATCGCTGCCCTCAGGTCCGGCGACCACGCCGCAGGCCTCGTCCGGGTGGTCGCGGCGGGCGTGGGCGACGATCGCGTCGTGGATCGTCCGGGCAATGCGCAGCACGGGGCCCGACGATACCGACGGGTGGTCAGTGCATGACCGCCCGCACCACCGAGTCCTGCACCGCGGTCAGCCAGTAGTAGACGAGTTTCGGCCGGTGCGCCGGGTCACTGGAGTCGAACGTGTCGTCGCTGTCGTCGTCCTCGGTGATGTTGAGCCGGGTGCCGTGGGTCAGCCGCAGGTCGTTGAGCACCTGCAGCCACCGGCGCGCGACCTCGGCGTCGGCAATGTCGATCTCGGCGACCGGCCCGCGGTTGCTCGGGCCGGCCAGCTCGCTGCGGCAGATCGCGATCCGCTCGTTGCGCTCGCTGTGCAGGCTGGACTCGGTCAGCGAGCGGAATTCGGCCTCGGCGCGGTCGTCGTCGCGGTACGCGGCCGGGTACAGCCGCTCGAGCACGGCACTGTCGGACTCGCCCGGCGACTGCGGTGACCCCTCGAGGACGCCTTCCAGGTCGTCGAGCAGCTCAGTCAGCAGGTCGACCTCGACCGCGTCGAAGCGCAGGCTGATCCGTCCGTGGCGCCCGAACCGTCCGGAGACCTTCACTTCTGCTGTTCGAGCGTTGCCCACAGCCCGTAGCCGTGCAGCGTGGTGACGTCGAGTTCCATGCGCTCGCGCGGTCCCGACGACACGACCGCACGCCCGCGCTGGTGGACGTCGAGCATCAGCTTCTCGGCCTTCGGCTTCGCGTAGCCGAACACCTCCATGAACACGTGGGTCACGTAGGACATGAGGTTGACGGGGTCGTTCCACACGATCGTTATCCACGGCAGGTCGGGGTCGGCGACGACGTCGCCAGTGGCCTGTTCGGCCGCTTCGCGCTGCGGCGTCAGGGTGCCCGCCATGTCGTCCATGGTGGCACGGACGGCTGGGGCTCCGCGCGCGGTTCGCTAGGTTTCGTACGTGACGGGCGCCCGGCAGGACGAGCGGTCGGTGAATGCCCTCGGCCTGTTCCTGATCGTGCTCGGCGCCGCGTTGGTCGTGCTCTCGCTGCGCTACCTCGACTGGTACGCCGTGAGCGACAACGCGACCGACTCGTCGGGCAACGTCACGTTCAGCTCGCTGCACACCAGCGCCGACCAGTTGGGCGGCGCGGGCGTGGCGACGGCCTACTTCGACTGGCTGGCGTTGACCCTGCTGGTCGCGGCGATCGTGGCCGGCTGGTACGCCAACGTCCCGTCTCCGGTCGCGGACACCTTGCGCGTCCTGGGCTTCCTGCTCGGTTTCGTCGGCCTGTGCGCGACGTATTACGCCCTGGCCCAGCACTTCAACGGCACCGGCTCGAAGCACAACGTGTTCTTCCACTCGACGTGGGGTGTCTGGGCGGCCCTCGTCGGATACGCGGTGACCGCCATCGGCGCCGCGCTTGGTCCCAGCACCCCGAGGACGGATTGATGTCGACAGCCTTGCTCACCGACCGCTACGAGCTGACCATGCTGGGTTCGGCCCTGCGCGAGGGCAGCGCCGCCCGGCACTGCGTGTTCGAACTCTTCGCCCGGCGGCTGCCCGAAGGCCGGCGCTACGGCGTCGTAGCCGGTACCGGCCGGCTCATCGACGCCCTGGCCGACTTCACCTTCGACGACGAGGCGGTCGAGCTGCTGCGCGGCGACGGCACGATCGACGACGCCACCGCCGAGCACCTGGCGGCCTACCGGTTCAGCGGCGACATCGACGGCTACCCGGAGGGCGAGCTGTACTTCCCGCACTCTCCCGTGCTGACCGTGACCGGCACGTTCGCCGATGCCGTGGTCCTCGAGACGCTGGCGCTGTCGATCCTCAACCACGACTGCGCGATCGCATCGGCAGCCGCGCGCATGGTCACGGCGGCGGCCGGCCGGCCGATCATCGAGATGGGCTCGCGCCGCACCCACGAGCAGGCGGCGGTGGCCTCGGCCCGCGCGGCCTACCTCGCCGGGTTCGCATCCACGTCCAACCTCGAGTCCGCACGCCGCTACGGCGTCCCTACGGCCGGCACCGCGGCGCACTCGTTCACCCTGCTGCACGACGACGAGCGCTCGGCGTTCGCGGCCCAGGTCGCCGCGCTCGGGCCCGGTACCACGCTGCTGGTCGACACCTACGACATCACCCGCGGCATCGAGTTGGCGGTCGAGGTGGCGGGGCCGGCGCTGGGGGCGGTGCGCATCGACTCCGGCGACCTCGGGGTACTGGCCCGACACGCCCGCGAGCAGCTCGACCGGCTCGGGGCGACGGGCACCCGCATCGTCGTCAGCGGCGACCTCGACGAGTTCGCGATCGCCGCGCTGGGCGCGACGCCGGTCGACTCGTACGGCGCCGGCACGGCCGTGGTCACCGGCTCGGGCGCACCCACCGCCGGCATGGTCTACAAGCTCGTCGAGGTGGACGGACGGCCGGTGGCCAAGCGCTCGGAGCACAAGGAGAGCCACGGCGGACGCAAGACCGCGCTGCGAGCCCACAAGCCGACCGGGACCGCGATCGAGGAGATCGTGCTGGCCGGCGTACCGGACGCGGAGCCGGGCGAGGGTGAGCGGCTGCTGCAGCGGCCGTTCGTGCGCGGCGGGCAGCCGGTGGACGATCTGCCGACGCTGAACGAGTCGCGCGAGCGGCTGCGGGCAGCAACGGTGACCCTCCCGTGGGACGGGCTGAAGCTCTCGCGCGGCGAACCGGCGATCCCCACCCGCGTCACGACCAACCGCTGAGCGCCTCGATACGCTAAGGACATGAGCAAGGCGGTGATCGTGGTCGACGTGCAGAACGACTTCTGCGAGGGCGGCTCGTTGGCGGTGGCCGGCGGCTCGGCCGTGGCCCAGGGGGTCAGCCGGCACCTCGCCCAGGGTGGCTACGACCATGCGGTCGCGACCCGTGACCACCACATCGACCCCGGCGCGCACTTCTCCGACAATCCGGATTTCATCGACAGCTGGCCCCGGCACTGCGTGGTCGGGACCGGCGGCGTCGAGCTGCACCCCGAGTTCGACACCAGCCGGATCGAGGCGATCTTCGACAAGGGCGAGTACGTCGCGGCGTACTCCGGGTTCGAGGGGGCTTGCGACGGCGTGGCGCTGGCCGATTGGCTGCGCGAGCGCGCCGTCGACACCGTCGAGATCGTCGGAATCGCCACCGATCACTGCGTCCGGGCTACGGCCCTGGACGCCGCCCGGCTCGGTTTCGCGACGACGATCCGCCTCGATTTGACCGCGGGCGTCGCGGCCGCGACGGTGACGGCGGCTCTCGAGGCCCTGCGCGGCGCCGGAGTCACGCTGCAGGGCGAGCCGGTCGTCGCGGCCTGACCCGGCCGGACACGCCTCAGGAACCCTTACCCGCAACGGCTTTGCCGGTTAGGGTCGCCGGCATGACGCAATGGAACCCGCCACCGGGCGCACCGTCGGGCCAGCCGGCGTACGGGGCACAACCGCAGTACGGCCAACCCAGTTACGGCCAACCCAGTTACGGCCAACCCAGTTACGGCCAA
>CAXTHY010000001.1:73542-80979 GCA_964244175.1 uncultured Jatrophihabitans sp.
GACTACGGTCAGCAACCCGGCTACGGGCAGCCGCCCGCCACCGGGCAGCAGCCTGACTACGCTCAGCAGCCGCCCTACGGACAGCAACCCGGCTACGGACAACAACCCGGCTACGGACAACAACCCGGCTACGGGCAGCCTCCGGGCGCGAGGTACGGGCCGCCAGCCAACACCGACAGCTTCGGGATCGTCGGTACGGTGCTGGCGCTGCTCGGCGGCGTCGTGCTCGTCGTGTCGTTCACCGCGCTGACCTGGTTCTCCGCGTTCCCGAACAGCGGAACCTTCAGCGCGATCCACAAGGTTGTGGGTCACTCCGGATCGGCCGGGTTCGCGTCGGCGTACTTCGGCTGGCTGGCATGGGTCTTTCTCATCGTCGTCGTGGTCGCCGGGGTGCTCTCGAGCGTCCCGTCGCCGGCTCTGCGGGTGTTTCGCATCATCGGCGTCGTGGTCGGCTTTGCCGCGGCCGGCCTGACCTTCCTGGCCATCAAGATCAGCGCGTCGAGCTCGCCGGCCTACAGCGAGTACCTCAAGCACGCCCGCATCGGGTTCTACTTCGCCGTGGCGGGCTTCCTGCTCGCCGGTATCGGCGCCGCCATCGGTCCACGTCACGTCTGAGCGCACCACACCAACACGGGGAGGAACGGCAATGAGCCAGTACGGCGAACCGCAGGGGCAAGGCGGCTACGGCCAGCAATCGCAGTACGCGCAGGGACCGTCGCAGTACGGCCAGCCGCCCTACGGCGGGCAACCGGGGGGCAGCCGATCGTTCGGTGTGGTCGCTGCGGTCCTGGCCGTGGTCGGCGCCGCACTTGGCGTCGTCTCGTTCACGACGGTCAACTGGTTCACCGGCGGCGACGACTCGCACTTCTCGGACATCAAGCACCTGCTGTCCTCCGGGCAGGCCAAACAGCTCGCGAGCGGCTTCGCGAAGATCTACTTCAGCTGGCTGGCCTGGGTACTGCTCGCCGCGGTCGTGATCTCGGCCATTCTCGCGGCGATCCCGGGCGTCGGTACGGCGTTTCGGATCATCGGAGTAATAGTCGCCCTCGGCGCAATCGCGGCGACGTTCGTCGCGATAAAGTTCTTCAACTCGAAAGCCAACGAGTCGTACGGCCAGTACCTCAAGCACGCGCGGTTGGGCTTCTACCTGGCGGTGGCGGCATTCCTCGTCGCCGGCATAGGAGCCGCGGTCGGCTCGCGCCGCCGCGCCTGACGCGGCCCGCCCGTCGAGCCGCGGCGTCACTGCGGGCGCGCGGCCTCGGCGACGTCCTCATCGGAGATCCCGAGCACGAACAGCACCGTGTCGAGGTAGGGCAGGTTCACGGCGGTATCGGCGGCTGCGCGCAGCGCAGTCTTGGCGTTGAAGGCCACGCCCAGGCCGGCGACCTCGAGCATGTCGATGTCGTTGGCGCCGTCGCCGACCGCCACGGTCTGCGCCAACGGCACGTCGAAGCGAGCGGCGAACTCGGCCAGCGCGCGGGCCTTGCCGGCGCGGTCGACGATTTCGCCCACCACCCGGCCGGTGACCACGCCGCCCTCGAGCTCCAGCTCGTTGGCGGCGGCGAAGTCGAGATCGAGTTCCTTGACGAAGCGGTCGGTGACGAACGTGAACCCGCCGCTGACGACCCCGACGTGGAAACCGACGCGACGCAGCGTGCGCACGAACGTCCGGGCCCCCGGCGTCAGCTGCAGCGAGTCGCGCACGGCGTCGAGATCGTCGCTGGTCAGGCCGCTGAGCAGCGCGACCCGCGCGCGCAGCGACGCCGCGAAGTCGAGTTCGCCGGCCATCGCCCGCGCGGTGATCGCCGCGACCTCGGTCCCGACGCCGGCGCGCCTGGCCAGCACGTCGATGGCCTCGTCACGGATGAGGGTGGAGTCGACGTCGAGGACCACCAGCCGCTTGGCCCGGCGTCGCAGTCCGGCCTGCTCGACCGCGATGTCGACGCCGGTGTCGTCGGCGGCCTGGACGAGCGCGGCCCGCAGCGCCACCGGGTCCGGCGCCCGCACGATCATCTCGAGGCTGGACGCGGGCTCCGTCGACAGCTGGGTGATGGAGTCGATGTTGGCGCCGAGATCGGCGATGCGCTGGGTGATCTCGCTCAGCGCGCCGGGACGCAGCGGGTGCCCGAGCACGATGACGTGACTGCGGCTCATGGCCTGACCACGTCGGCCGCCGCGCGCGGGGGACTGCAGGTCATCGGTGATCGTCACCTCGATCTCCAGGCCCAGCGCTCGTGCCGCCTGCGACACCGAGTTGCGCATGGCGGTCGGGTCACCGCGCAGATCGAACAGGACGGCCAGCACGAGGCGGTCGCGGATGACGACCTGCTCGACGTCGCGTACCTCGACATCGTGCGCAGCGAGCGTGCTGAAGAACGACGCCGTCACCCCCGGGCGATCACGCCCGGTGATGGCGACCAGCACCGTGGTCGGTTGCATCACGCACTGGCGGCGACGGCGGTAGCCGTCGCCCGGTTACGACGGGTCGGGATCGCTTTGACCCTGACGCGGCCCCGAGGACGACATCGCGTCAACCGCCGGCTCACCCTCTGGCTGCTTATGCCGCCCGCCCGCGTGCGCCTCGGCCTCGAGGCGATCGAGCAGGTGCGGGTAGTGGGCCTCGAACGCCGGGCGTTCGGAGCGGATGCGCGGGATGGAGGTGAAGTTGTGCCGCGGCGGCGGACTCGATGTCGCCCACTCGAGGGAGTTGCCGAAGCCCCACGCATCGTCGGCCGTGCAGATCTCGCCGAGCCGGTACGAGTGGTACATGTTCCACACGAAGGGGATCAGCGAGGCACCGAGAACCAGGGACCCGATCGTCGAGAACGTGTTGAGGAACGTGAACCCGTCGGTCGGCAGGTAGTCGACGTAGCGGCGCGGCATGCCCTTGGCGCCCAGCCAGTGCTGGACGAGAAAGGTCATGTGGAAGCCGATGAACGTCAGCCAGAAGTGGAACTTGCCGAGGCGCTCGTTCATGTAGCGGCCGGTGAACTTCGGGAACCAGAAGTAGATGCCCGAGTAGACGGCGAATACGATCGTGCCGAACAGCACGTAGTGGAAGTGCGCGATGACGAAGTACGAGTCGGCGACGTGGAAGTCGATGGGCGGGCTGGCCAGCAGCACGCCGGTAAGGCCGCCGAAGAGGAACGTCACGAGGAAGCCGACCGCGAAGATCATCGGCGTCTCGAACGTGACCGCGCCCCGCCACATCGACCCGATCCAGTTGAAGAACTTGATACCGGTCGGGACGGCGATCAGGAAGGTCATGACGCTGAAGAACGGCAGCAGCACGGCGCCGGTGGTGAACATGTGGTGGGCCCACACGGTCAGCGACAGGGCGGCGATGGACAGCGTGGCCATGACCATGCCCTTGTAACCGAACAGCGGCTTGCGGCTGAACACCGGGATGACCTCGGTGATGATGCCGAAGAACGGCAGCGCCACGATGTAGACCTCGGGGTGCCCGAAGAACCAGAACAGGTGCTGCCAGAGGATGGCCCCGCCGTTCTGGGCCTCGAACACCTGTGACCCCAGATGCCGGTCGACGTAGAGCACGAGCAGCGCGGCGGTGAGGATCGGGAAGGCGAGCAGGACGAGCAGGCTGGTCACCAGGATGTTCCAGGTGAAGATCGGCATCCGGAACATCGTCATGCCAGGGGCGCGCAACGTGATCACCGTGGTGACCATGTTGACGCCACCGAGGATGGTGCCCAGGCCGGACAGCGCCAGGCCGAGGATCCAGAGGTCGGCGCCGGCGCCGGGCGAATTCACCGCGTTGGTCAGCGGCGAGTAGGCGTACCAGCCGAAGTCGGCCGCGCCGTTGGGAGTGAAGAAGCCCGACGTCGCGGTGATCGCGCCGAACAGGTAGAGCCAGTACGAGAAGGCGTTGAGCCGCGGGAACGCGACGTCGGGCGAGCCGATCTGCAGCGGGAGGACCAGGTTGGCGAAGGCGAACACGATCGGGGTCGCGAAGAACAGCAACATGATCGTGCCGTGCATGGTGAACAGCTGGTTGTACTGCTCCTGTGACAGGAACTGCCGACCGGGGCGGGCCAACTCGAGGCGCATGAGCAGCGCCATGACGCCGCCGAGGGCGAAGAAGGTCAGCGAGGTGGTGAGATACATCCGGCCGATGACCTTGGGATCGGTCGTACGCAGGACGTAGCTGAACATCGAGCCCTTGGCCGTGCTGCGCACCGGGAACGGACGCGCAACGATCGGCTGCGGGCCGGCCAGCTCGGTCGCCTCGGCCGGAGGCGGGTCCGCGGTAGTAGTCACGCTCGCAGAATAGTCGTTCGTCCGGCGGCCGCACCCACCGGTCGGGCATCGCGCGTCGCGCCGGTCGGGCATCGCGCGTCGCGCGGTCGACCGGCCTACGCGCCGACGTCGAGGCGTTGTATGAACGAGGTGAATTCGCCACTTTTTCCTATACGCTCTTAACGGCGTTCGTACGTGAACGGGGGCGGCGCCGCAGCGTGCCGGACGGTCCCCGATCGCGGCTCGGGAGGGCCCTATCACCGACCACCAGGTCACCGACCACCAGTCAGGACCCGAGGGAGGAACGCGTGAGCGCGCGACGCAGCGCCGGAACCGCGCGGAACGACGCTACGGCGTTCCGTGCCGATCCCGCTGCCTCGACGACCGATCACCCGTCCCAGCGCCAGACCACCGCATTGATCGCCGTCCTCGTGCTCGTCGCGGCCGCGATCACCGCCGCCTCCTACCTGATCCGGCCCGACAAGGCGCGCTCCTTCGACCTGCTGCACGGCTCGGTGTTCCTCACCGACCAGGTGGCCCCGGTCGGCATCGACCTGGCGAGTGGGAAGCCGACCCTGCGCCTGGTGGGCGCCGACAAGCAGGTCGGCGCCGAGCGGTCCACCGACCTGGCCCTCGTCGGCGTGCAGGGCGCCACGCTGATGATCGACCGGGCGACCGGCGAGTTCAACATGGTCGACGACACCGGTTTCGTCATCAAGCACGACAACGGCGGGGTGCTGCTCACTCGTCGTAGCGACAAGACGACCGCGAGTGCAGTTGCCCCGGGCGGCGGGGTCGAGACCGGCGTGGCCGGGGCGGCGTACATCGTCCGCAGCGGGCCGGCGGGCACGAACATGCTGTTGGTCAACCAGAGCAACGTCGAGACCGCGTCACAGGGCAGCAAGGTCGTCAAGCCACGGGCAAGCCTCACCACTCCCGATGTCGCCGACACCGGTCCGGGGGCCGCCGCCGGCGCCGACGGCGACCTGTGGCTGCTGTTCGGCCGCGACAACGGTCAGCATGTCATCCGTCAGGTCTCGGTGCCCAACGGCAGCAGCACTGGTGCGCGGCTGACCGCCGTGGACCGGGGGACCGTCACCGGCGCCGCCGCGATCGGGGCGGCGACGGCCAATGCCGACGGCACCGGGGCCACCGCGCTGGCCGTCGCGTCGCCGAGCCGTATCCGGTTCTTCCTGCACGGACGGACCAAGTCCGACACCCGCAACGAGCGTGACGTCACGCTGCGCCAAGGTGCCGCGGTCGACTCGATCCTGCCGACCGCCAATGCGCAGGGTCGCATCGCGTTCCTCATGCACTCGACCGCCGGCTGGAGCGTCGTCTCGGCCGCCAGCGACGGCACCGCAGTGCGTGGCCCCCTCCCGATCGCCGGCATCCCGGCCGGCGCCCAGCTCGCGCCGCCGACGTGGAGCAACGGCGCGCTGTACACCGTCGATCGGTCATCCGGGTCCGGCGGCCACATCTACCGGATCTCGACCACCGCCGAGGCCCGCACCGTGCCCGGCGCCGCGACCTACCCGCTCGCCGCCCGCGGCGGCCGGGTCGCCGAGTCAGCCGACATCTCCGACGCCTACCTGGTGGCGCGCGGCCCGCGAGTATTCGTCAACTCCCCCAGCCACGCCGAGGCGGTGGCCCTGTTCACCGACGGCACCCACCGGCCGCTGATCATCCACAAGAGCTCGGCCGTCGATGTCAGCGCCGCCGGGGGCGCCGAGGCGCTGACCCGCAACAACCTGGACCCGAGCAACGAGCAGGGCAAGCCGCCGAAGGGCAGCGGCAAGACCACGCCCACGTCCGGGCGGCAGATCAACAACTCCGTCGACTGCACCCGCAGCGATCAGAAGCCGCACATCCCGGTGCTGGGCCCGCCGACGCCAGGCTCGCGCAGCGTCGCGCTGCAGTGGACCTACCCGACGCTCGACCCGCAGGACTGCCTCCCGTCGACCTATGTGGTGTCGGTGAAGGCGCTCAGCGCCGACGCCCCCGACACCAACCGCGCGGTGAAGGTCCAGGGCCAGACGGCTCTCAACCTCACCGGCCTGTACCCGAGCAGCCAGTACGAGATCAGGGTGACGGCCTACCTCAACGGCAACGGGACGCGGTCGCGGCCGATCCGGGTGACCACCGGCCCCCAGGGTCCGACCGCGCCGGACAACCTCAAGGTGTCGGCGACCTCCGACGGCAACTGGAACCTCAGCTGGGACGGCTGCGGCCCGGCCCAGCAATCCTGCGTCCCGGTCTCGAGCTGGCGGGTCGTCCCGAGCTTCTGCGACGGTCGCGGCCTGTCCGGCGCTCCGGCCGCGGTCGACGCCACCGCCGACCGCTCGTCCATCCACCAGCCCGCGCTGGTCTACCCCGGCACCGACGCCCTGCTCGGCCGCGGGCTGCAGTTCCAGATCGAGGGCACCGGCACGCAGGGCCAGACCGGTACGCCGTCCGCGCGCAGCGGCTGCGTCTACAGCTGGACGCCACCGGTCGCCGGCGACATCTCCGTCGCGGCCAGCAGCCCGCCGCCGACGGCCACCGACAGCACCTCGGCGATCACCGCCAGCGTCCGCTTCGCCTCCGGGCCGGCGCATGATCTCGGCGGCGTCGGCGGCCAACTCACCTACCAGCTCCTCTCCGGGGGCGTGGTGCAGAGCACCGAGGGGCCCACCACCAGCACGTCGGTGCAGCTCGGCGGCGTGCGCCCGGGCCAGCGCTACCAGGTCCAGGTCGTGGCCACCCCGCCGCGGCATCCGGAGGCCGCGATCACCGTTGGGCCGGTCAGCGTCGACCCGACCACCGCGCCGTGGCCGGACGTGCAGGTGACCACCGGATTCAGCAATGACGGTGCGAGCAGCGGGACGCTGTCGGTCAGCTTCGACTTCCCGTCCGGGACTGACGTCCGCGGCGAATCGTTCGACCTCGTCAACAGCGCGCTGGTCTGCGGTCAGACCTCGCAGGACCTGACCCGCTCGGACGTCGCTCCGGGGCAGACACTGACCTTCGGCGGCATCGACCGGTTCACGTACAACGGCGACTGCACCGTGCGCATCCAGCTGCAGCAGAACGCGGCGCGGGCTACCGATCCGCCGCTGTTCGGGGCCGGTGACTCGGGCATCGGGTCCGACGGCGTCTCGATCCCGCTGCCGTCGGCCACCACGTCGGCGTCGGACTTCA
>CAXTHY010000001.1:80989-114581 GCA_964244175.1 uncultured Jatrophihabitans sp.
CTTCACGGCGCAGTGGAGCGGCGACCAGGACAACCCCGAGATCGTCGTCAGCTATCACGGCAACGACAAGCTGGATCAGTCATCAGGCTGGACGGTCACGGCGACGAACGGCTCGTCCGATTGCGGCAGCACCACCCAGGCCCCCACCGCCACCATCGACGTCACCCCGAGCTGCATCACGGCCGGCGGCGACTTCACGGTCTCGGTCGACTACACCTATCTGCAGGCCGCGCAGCACTTCGCCGGCATCGCCGTGAGCGGCACCGCTCCCCAGCCCGTCGACCCCAATAAGGTCAGTTTCACCGCCGCGTGGAACACCGACGCCACCAACCCGACGGTCGACCTGACCTACACCGGCACGGAGGACAGGAGCAAGTTCAGCTCCCTGACCTGGAGCGAGACCGTGACCTCGAGCGGCTCGCCCGGCGTCATCTGCGGCTCCTCGAACGCTAACCCCGGCGACCAGGACATCGCGATCTCCGTCCCGGATCTCAGCGCCACCGGGTGCCCGCCGACCGATGTCGACGGGCTCCCGGTCACGTACCTGGTCGACGTCCGTTTCGTCGACCAGACCTACAACCAGACCTTCGAGCAGCCATACCAGGTGAGCGGCACGCCACCGACGTGACGGGCGAGCTGCCCGCGTGCCGGATACTGGCGCGAACCGAATCGAGGAGACGCTTTTGACGAAGCACGCCGACGGCCTCAGCCGGGTGGCCCACGACGTCGACCGGCTGTGCACCAACATGGGCCTCGTCATCCAGGGCAAGGACGAGGTGGTCCGTAACGTCGTCGTCTGCATGCTGGCCGAGGGGCACCTGCTCGTCGAGGACGTGCCGGGCACCGGCAAGACCTCGCTGGCCCGCGCCCTCGCATCGTCGATCTCGCTGACCTGGCACCGCATCCAGTTCACGCCGGACCTGCTGCCCTCCGACGTCACCGGAGTCACGATCTACAACCAGGCCAATGGCGAGTTCGACTTCAAGAAGGGCCCGATCTTCGCCAACATCGTGCTGGCCGACGAGATCAACCGGGCCTCGCCGAAGACCCAGTCGGCACTGCTCGAGGTGATGGAAGAGGGCACGCTCTCGGCCGACGGGATCGTGCACGAGATGCCGCGACCGTTCATGGTTGTCGCCACGCAGAACCCCATCGACATGGAGGGCACCTACATCCTGCCCGAGGCCCAGCTGGACCGCTTCCTGATGAAACTCACCGTCGGGTACCCGAGCGCCGACGCCGAGGCCGAGATCCTGCGGACCCAGAAGATGGGTTCGACCGTGACGCACCTGACGCCGGTGCTCAACGCGGGCGAGGTCGCCGACATGATCGACCTGGTCAAGACGGTCGAGATCGCGCCGGCACTCGAGCAGTACATCGTCGCCATCGCCGCCGCCACCCGGTCGATGTCGGAGCTGCGGCTGGGCGTCTCGCCCCGCGGCAGTCTGGCGTTGCTGCGGGCGGCGCGAGCCAGCGCGGCTATCGCTGCGCGCACCTTCGTCACTCCCGAGGACATCAAGGACATGGCACCGGTCGTGCTGGCCCACCGGGTGATCCTGCAGCCCGACGCCGAGCTGCAGGGCCGCACCAGTGGCGAGCTCATCTCCCGCGCCGCACAGTCCGTGCCCGTTCCGCGCACGGCTTCGGTCTAGCCGATCGGTGATGGCGTGACCGTGTTCGGGCTGGCGGCCCTCCTCGGCGGTGCCGTGGCCCTCGCCGTCGGGCTGTCGTTCGACTGGCTGGCCTTCGATCTCCTCGGCATCGGCCTGCTCGCCGTGCTGATCTTGGGTTTCATCACCGTCGCCCGCCCTTCGCGGCTGGCCATCACCCGCGAGATCCAGCCACCTCGGGTGCCGAAGGGCTCACCGGCCATCGCGTTCCTCACCTTCGTCAACCACGGCCGCCGCGGGGTGCCGGTCACCATTGCCACCCAGCACTTCAGCGCGCAGCAGGTGCGCACCGTGATCCCCAAGCTGCGCGGCGGCGAGCGCGGCACCCGCGCGTACCGCCTGCCGACCACGCGGCGCGGCATCTTCGACGTCGATCCGGTCGAGATCACCCGGCGCGACCCGTTCGACTTCTTCCGCCTGTCCCGCCGGCATGCCGACACCGAGCGGATCTGGGTCTACCCGCGGTTGCTCGGCTTCCGGACGCTGCCGACCGGTCAGACCCGCCACCTCGAGGGTCCGTCGTCGGACACCGCACCGCAGGGCAGCATCACCTTCCACCGATTGCGTGAGTACGTTCCCGGCGACGACCTGCGGCTGGTGCACTGGCGTTCGTCGGCCAAGGCCGGCACCCTGCTGGTCAAGCACAACGTCGACACCTCGCAGCCCTACACCGTCGTCGTCTTCGACCAGCGCCCGAACCTCTACACCGAGAGCTCGTTCGAGGAGGCCGTCGACGTCGCCGCCTCGGTGGTGGTGGCGTCGGCGCACAAGAAGGCGCCGGTCGAACTGCGGCTGACCAGCGGCGCCGTGCTCGGCGGTCCGCGGGTGCGTGAGGTGACGCCGCTGATCGATCACCTGACCGGGATCGAGGCCGACCCCGCGGGCTCGTTGCAGACCCAGCTGCTCGCGCTGCGCCGGACGAAGGGCGCGACGTCGCTGGTGATCATCACCGGCGCGCTCGACCCGGCCGACCTGCGCTTCGTCGCCGCGCTGCGGCGGCGTTTCGACCGGCTTGTGGTAATCGCCATCGACGACGCGCCGAGCGGTCCGGTCGACTTCCCCGGGGTGCGGGTGATCGTCGCCAGGGACGCCGACGCGGTGTGCACCGCGTGGAACCACCTGGTGCCGGCATGATCCGGATCCGTCGCCTCATCCCGCTGCTGGTACTGCCGCTCGCATTGATCGCCTGCGCCCTGGCGAACGCTCCGTGGCTGCGGGCCTTCCCGTCCGCGATCATCTCGGTCCCACTGTTCGGCGCCGCGTTGCTCAGCGTGCTCACGCCGGTGATCGTCTTCGGCATCGGCGTGCGCCGGCTCTGGCTGGCGGCGCTCATCGATCTGGCGCTGTTCGTGTTCTACGAGCTGTTGGTCACGCTGCGCGAACCCGGCGGATTCGACAGCCTCTACAACGGCCTGGTACACGGCCCGTCGCAGCTGCTGACCTTCGCGCTGCCGCTGATCAGCCCGCGCATCCTGCTCGTCGCCCCGGTGGCGCTGTGCTGGCTCGGCGGCGCCATCGTCGGCGAGTGCATCGCCCGCGGCTGGCAGACGATGGTCCCGTACCTGGCCCTGCTGGTGATCTTCGGCCTGTCCTACGCCGCGTCCGCGCGCGCGATCAGCAACTCCGACGACGGCAAGTACTACGACACCGTGCTCGCCGCGGCGTTGCTGCTGACGTTGCTCCTGCTGCGCGCGGCCCAGGCCTGGGTGGCGCAGGACGACGCGGCCGAAGCGGTCGAGCCCACCGGCCTGTTGCCTCTGCGGGGCCTCGCGATCGGCGCGGCCCTGTCGGTCGTGGTTGCGTTCGCGGCCGCCGGTATCGCGCAGTCGTCGGCCTTCTCCGGAGCGCCCAAGGCCCCGGCCCGCACGCCGCCGATCGATCGGATCAAACCGCTCACGCCGCTGTCGTTCATCGCCGGTGAGCGCCCGAACAACCCGAAGAGCGCCGGGCGCGCGCTGTTCACGCTCACCACCGACCGGGCGAGCTCGAACTACGTCTCCATCGCCAGCGTCGACTACTACGACGGTGACGGGTGGTCGTTCAACCGGGCCTTCCGCCCGACCGGCGGCGTCATACCCGGCGATGACGACCCGACGCTGCGGCCGAAGGGCGCTGCGGTCACCCAGCAGTACACGATCGACGCGGGCGCGCTGACCACGACGCCGTGGATGCCCTACCTCTACCGCCCGGCCAAGGTCACCGGCCTCTCGGTCGACATCGACACCGACAGCGGGATGGTCGTGCCCAGCCGGGCGTTGCGCGCCGGCGACAGTTACACGGTGCGCTCCGACGCCGCGACCAAGCCGTTCACCACGTTGCCGGCCACGGCCCAACCAGCCGGCTTCACCCCGGCGGCGCTGCAACTGCCCACCGGCAGCGTGAAGACCGCGCTGAGCGCGCTGGTGGTCTCGCTGGCGCGCGAGACCGGGACGTCGACCGCGGCGGCGGTGGCGTTCCTGCAGGCGGTGACCAAGGACTTGCGCACCAACTTCGGGCTGGCGGGCGGGCCGGCGCCGAGTCCCCCGGCAAGCCCCTCGTCGTCGGCGCCGTCGTCGGCGTCGTCACCCGCATCGGCGTCGTCACCCGCATCGGCGTCGCTGGTGGCGCCGTCGTCCACTCCCGCGGCCGCGCAGCGCGCCGGGGGGACGAGTTTCGCCGACGTCCTGGCCTCGATCCGGCAGTTCCGGTCGGCCACGCCGGAGCAGTACGCCACGCTGATGTGCTTGGTGGCCCGGCAGGTCGGGGTGCCGGCCCGCGTGGTCACCGGGTTCCGGATCGCGCCGCCGCCTGGCGCCACCACGCTGCCGGCCGGCCGCTACACCGTGCGTACGGCGCAGGCCTGGACCTGGGTCGAGGTCCCGATCAGCGGCCAGGGCTGGGTCGTCCTCGACCCATCACCCGGCACCTACGCCGGGCAGCGTCCCCAGCCGACCAACGGCGTCACACCCTCGCCGACCTCGAGCCCACCGCCCACCCAGAACGCCCAGATCACGCCGGCCAACACGGCCGGGCACGCCGTCGCCCCGAAGAGCAAGACCCCCGGCACGCATCATGTCGCCGCGACCTCGGTGCTGATCATCGTCCTCATCGTGCTGGTCGTGCTGGCCGCCCTGTTCATCGCGTTCCTGGTCCTACGCAAACGCGTGCGGTCCAGGCGCCGCCGAGCCGGTGACCCCCGCCGCCGCCTACTCGGAGCATGGCAGGAGAGCCTCGACCTGCTCGAGGAATCCGGCCTGCCCGACCTCACCTACCTCACCAGCCGTGAGGTCTCGAAGGCGACCGCCGAACGTTTCGGCGCCGAGCCGGCCGAACAGGTGCGGCATCTGGGCGACGCCGCCAATATCGCGATCTTCAGCCCGGCCACGCCGGTCAGCGCCCAAGACGCGGCCGAGGCCTGGAACACCCACGCCGGCTTGAGTCGCTCGCTCCGTGAGCGCCTCGACTGGCGGGCCCGCGTCGGTGCCGGCCTGCGCTATCACCGCGCCG
Organism: uncultured Jatrophihabitans sp.; assembly: GCA_964244175.1. GTDB lineage: Bacteria > Actinomycetota > Actinomycetes > Mycobacteriales > Jatrophihabitantaceae > Jatrophihabitans. The sequence goes on from CAXTHY010000001.1 coordinate 86,146, forward strand.
GCAACGTCCAAGCCCCCGAAGGCCCGCCCTCGTGGTCGGCGGCCGCCCACGCGCGGACCGCCGCGTTGAGCAGCCGTCGCGGCAGCCACACCGGCCGTCCTACCGGCCGGTAACGTGACCGCATGGCCGCGGCGAGCAAGCGCACGAGGGTTCCCGAGCCAGCCCCCGCCGAACTGGCGGACCGGCTGCTCGACGCGCAGATCGAGTTCGTGCTGGGTGAGCTGAGCGGCGCGCGCCTGGTCGAGCACATCGCCTGCGACGTCGACGACGTGCTCGCGGTCGCCGCGACGCTGATCGTCGCCGAGATCGTCGACGTCGAGCAGGTGAAGGTGACCCTGCGCAAGCTCCTCGCGCTGATCGCCGGCAGCCCGCTCGTGGCCGACCTCGTCGCCCCGCTGTCCGACGCGATCTACGATCTCACCGCCAGCGACGACTTCCGGCTGGGCGAGGTGATCGACCGCGACTCGGTGTCGGCACTGGTCACCAAGCTGCTCAGCCTGCGCACCTTCCACGAGCGCGTGCTGGAGCGGACGACCGAGAGCCCGCTGGTCGCCACCGTGGCGTCGAAATTCGTCACCAAGATCATCGCCGACTTCGTGCAGCAGAACCGCGCGCGGGCCGAGAAGCTGCCCGGCATGTCGTCGCTGTTGTCACTGGGCGTCGGTGCCGCCTCGAAGGTGCGCAGCGCGACCGACCGCCATGTCGACCAGTTCCTCGGCGACGCCGCCGGCAAGGGCGCGCAATACGCGCTGCGGCGTACCAACAAGGTGCTGCTCGAGCTGATCGACGAGGCTCCCCTGCACGACGCTGCACTCGAGGTGTGGGACCTGCACGCCGACGAACCGATCAGCGGTCTGCGGGAGTACCTGACCAAGAAGGACCTGCGCGAGCTCGCGGCCATCGTCCACGAACTGGTCGTCGACACCCGCGACACCGAATACACCGGGCACGTCCTGGACGCGTGCGTCGAGGTGTTCTTCGCGCGCTACGGCAAGTGGGACGTGACGGCGCTGCTGAGCGAGTTGGGGATCGGGCGCGACGATCTGGTGGAGGAGCTGACCGCGTTCGCCCCACCGATCATCGAGGCGGCGAAGACCGACGGCGTGCTGGCCGCGCAGCTCCGCAAGCGGCTCGAGCCGTTCTTCCACTCGGCCGCGGTGACGGCCCTGCTGGCCGAGCCACGCCCGAGGTAACGGCTCAGCCGCGCGACCGCGCGCGCTGGCGGTAGGCCTCGAGCAGGGCGTGGACGTAGCGCAGGTCGGCGGCTGACCGTTTCGTCGCGGGCAGCTCGACCGGTCCGCTGTCGGTGATGGCCACCAGCCGTCCGAGGGCACCGTTCGCGGGGTCACCGTCGAAGCGCGGTTCGAAGCCGCGCACCGTCGACCACGCGATCTCGCTCTTCCGTAGCCATCGACGCGCCACCAGGCTCGTCTCGTCGACGGTCACCGACGCCGGGCCCGAACGGATCGTCACCTTGCGCCGCAACCAGGCCGGATCGAGCGTCAGATCGCCGACCGGCGGCGCGCTCGGCGGCACCGGCCGCGATTGGCTGTGCGCCGGGAACGCCCAGGTGGGGACGGGGCCGGTGGCCGTCGGCACCTCGGACTCCGAGCCATGCTCGGGTAGCAGCGAGTAGGCGCCCGACGGGTCGACCGGCGTCGGGTCGATCGGCGATTGGGCCCAGATCGAGGCGGCGGCCATTTCCGCCGCCGCCGGCGGCTCGATCGCGCGGTCGCGGCCGGGCAGCGGCGGGGGCAGCATCGCCGACAGCGGCCGGCGCCGCGTCACCTCGATCGAGGGGTCCTCGTCGAGCGCCCCAGGCGGGGGCGGGAGCGGGGGTGGAGGCAACATCGAGGCGATCGGACGCCGGTGGGTGACGTCGATCGGCGGTCCCGGCTCGGCCGCTTCCGGCTCGGCTGGCAACTCGACGGCGGCGTGCCGGCTGACGATCGACGGCGCCGACCATCCGTCGTCGGCGAGCGTCCCGGCGTGCGCCGGTGAGCGTGGCGGCTCCGCCAGCGGCTCGGTCACGACGGCCCCGCCGGGTTCGCGGATCACGAAGGGCGTCGGGCCCCAGCCCTGCTCGGCCTCGATCGCCGCGAGCCGTCGGGCGAACTCCAGAGCGCTCGCCGGTCGATTGGCCGAGGCCTTCGCCATCGCATCGACCACCAGGTGCGACAGCCCTGGCGGTACCTGGGCGCTGAGCAGCGGCGGCACCGGGTCACGCAGGATGCGCAGGATGACCGACGCCGGAGACTCGCTGTCGAACGCGCGGAACGCCGACCGGCCGGCGATCAGCTGGTACAGCGACGACGCGAGTGCGTACACGTCAGTAGCGGGTGACGCCGGGCGTCCCTCGAGCAGCTCCGGCGCGGCGTGCAGGGTGGTGCGGTCGAACCGGCCGGCGGCGCTCGGCGTCGAAGCCGGCAGGATGGCAACGCCGAAGTCGGCCAGCGCCGGCTCGCCGCGCTCGGTGACCAGGATGTTCTGGGGCTTGACATCGCGGTGCAGGATCTCGGCGCGGTGGGCGGTCTCCAGGGCCCCGGCGATGGTGATGCCCAACGCCACGATCTGGGGCACGGTGAGGCCGTCGCCGGGCGGCCGGTCACCGATCGAGCCGCGACACAGTTCCAGCACGAGCACGGGTCGGCCGTCGGCGGCCGGGAAGCTGCGGAACAGCGAGACGATGTTGGGGTGCGCGCTCAGCGTGCTGAGCGCGATCGACTCGCGGGCGAAGGACTCGTGGGCCCGCGGGGACGCGTCGCCCACGTTGAGCAGCTTCAGGGCGACGTACTGCTCGGTGTGCAGGTCGCGGGCGCGATAGACCGTGGCCAGCGCGCCCTTTCCGATCTCGGTGATGTCGGTGAAGCCGGGGAAGAAATCGTTCTCGGCGCCCTTCGACCGCCGCACCATGCCCACCGCCAGACCGTCCGGAAACCTGGCGGCGAGCGTATCAACGACAGGCCAGACAATCCGTGCGCGCGCAGGACGGGCGCGGCCGCTCGTGAGAAGGTGGTGCCGTGGCTGCCGACACCGCTAGGGCACTGGGACTGGCCGGCCTGCTGGCCAGCGCCGGCGCATCGCACTTCGCCATCCCGGCCGTCTACGACGCGATGATCCCCGAGCCCTTGCCGGGCGCACCCCGCACTTGGACGTACGGATCGGGCGCGGTTGAGATCGCGGTTGCGGCGGCGGTCGCCGCGCCCACCACCCGGCGCCTCGGTGCACTCGCCGCAGCGCTGTTGTTCGCCGGTGTGCTGCCCGCCAACGTGAAGATGGCGATCGACGCGCGCAAGTCCGACTCGATGGCGTACCGGACGGGGACGATCCTGCGGCTGCCGCTGCAGATGCCACTCATCGGCTGGGCCCTGCGAGTCCGCAACAGCGCCCGCTGAAGCGGTCAGGCCTGAGCCACCAGTGCTGGGGTCGGCTCGTGCGCGACCATCGTCGCCGTGCGCTGCGCGGATGCCACGGCGCGCCGACCGGTGGTCAGCGCGCCCAGCACCAGGACCGCGACGCCGCAGCCGGCGATGATCCACCAGCCCGGCCGGCTGGAGTCGACGAAGCCGGTGCCGAGCGCAGTCGCGCCGCCGCCGGCGAGGACGGAGCCGATCACTGCGACGCCGAGCGCAGTCCCGACCTGCCGGCTGGTCGAGGCCACCGCCGCCGCAACGCCCGCCTGCTCGCGGGGCATGCCCGACACGGCGGTGTTGGTGATCGGCGCGTTGACCCAGCCGAACCCCGCCGCGAAGATCGTGATGGCGAGGAGGAGCCGCCAGTACGGCTCGTGGGCCGACGTCGCGGCCAGCATCACGCCGCCGCTCGTGAACAGCACCCCGGCGATCAGCAGCGGTACCCGCGGCCCGCGGTTGCCGACCATGCGCCCGGACAGCGGGGCACACACGAGGGTCACGACCGCGAGGGGCAGCAGGAACACGCCGGCCATGAGCGGGCTCAGGCCCCGTACCTCCTGCAGATACAGCGAGATCAGGAACAGGAAACCGGCGAACGCGCCGAATGCGGCGATGGCGATCACGGTCGCGCCCGAGAAGGGCACGCTGGTGAAGAAACGCAGATCCAGCAGCGGATCGGCGCGTCGCGGCTCGTAGCTCAACACGCCGACCAGCGCCGCCACGGCGATGGCGAGGGACACGACGGTCTGTGCCGAGAGCCAACCGGCGCGCGGCGACTCGATAATCGCGAACGTCAACGAGCCGAGCAGAGCGATGATCAACAACTGACCGATGGGGTCGGCGCGGCGGGGGCGCGCCGCCCGCGACTCGGGCACGAACAATGCCGTCAGCACCAGGGCGGCGATCCCAATGGGCACGTTGATCCAGAAGATCGCGCGCCAACTCACCGAGCCGATGAGGGCGCCCCCGACGATCGGGCCGACGCCCAGACTGACGCCGACCACGCCGCCCCAGACGCCGATCGCCCGGGCTCGGTCGCGAGGCTCGGTGAACACATTCGTGATGATCGACATCGCCACGGGGTTGAGCATCGAGCCGCCGATCGCCTGCACGGCGCGGAAGGCGATGAGCCAGCCGAGGCTGGGCGCGAGGCTGCACAGCAACGAGCCGAGCGTGAAGATCACCAGACCGAGCTGGAACACCCGCCGGCGCCCGAACCGGTCGGCCGTGGCCCCGGCCAGCATCAGGAACGCCGCGATCACGACCACGTAGGCGTCGATCGTCCATTGCAGATCGGGCAACGACGCATGCAGATCGTCGTGGATGGCCCGCAGCCCCACGTTGACGATGGTGTTGTCCATCCCGACGATCAGCAGGCTCAGGCAGCAGATCGCCAGGATGACCAACCGTCGACGGTGACTCAGCTCGGGCACTCGTCCCACGATAGTTAGCCGAGCTAACGGTTGCGAGGTGACGTCGGTCGCGTCAGGTCTCGTTACCCACGCCGGCACCGACCTGCAGCTCGTCGATGCGCTCGACCTCGTCGAGTTCGCTGGGTTCGGGCTGGGCGCTTTCGCCGCGATCGGCGCGCGCGAGCGCCTGGTGCACGGTCGAGAGCACGATCGCGGCTACGAGCACGGTCCCGGCGCCGATGAGGAACGGCAGGGTCGGCGTGCCGGAGGCCTCGACCAGCTTGCTGGCGACGTAGGGGGCGAGCCCACCGCCGATGAAGCGGACGAAGCCGTAGGTCGCCGAAGCCACCGGGCGTTCGACCGGCGCGATGCTCATGACCGCGGTGGTGACCAGCGTGTTGTTGATGCCGATGAAGATGCCGGCGACGATGACGGCGACGATGACGGTGGGCTTGGAGTCGTGCCACAGCGCGATGACCGCGAGGTCGGCCGCCATCAGGACGAAGTTGCCGTAGAGCGTGCGGGCCGTGCCGAAGCGGGCCTTGAGCCACGGGGCACCCCACACCGCGAAGACGGCGACGAGCACACCCCAGCCGCAGAAGACCAGGCCGAGCTGTTGCGGGCTGATGGGCTGCATGAGGAACGGCGAGTAGCCCAGCAGCGTGAAGAAGCCCCAGTTGTAGAGCAGGCCGACGACGCTGGTGGTGGCCAGACTGCGGTGCCGCAGCGCCTTGATCGGTTCGGTGATGCTCTCGCGCCGCCGGGGTGTCGGGGTCTTGGGCAGCAGGACGATGGTGGCGATCAACGCGATGGCCATCAGGACCGAGACGCCGTAGAACGGGCCGCGCCAGCTGATCGAGCCGAGTTCGCCCCCGACCAGTGGGCCCATCGCGATGCCGACACCGAGGGCGGTCTCGTAGAGCACGATCGCGCCGGCGAAGCCGCCGGACGCTGACCCGACAATCACCGCGAGCGAGGTTGCGATGAACAGCGCGTTGCCCAGGCCCCAGCCGGCCCGGAAGCCGACGATGCCGTCGATCGAGCCGCTGGTGCCGGCGAGGGCCGCGAAGATGACGATGAGCACCAAGCCGGCGATCAGCGTGCGCTTCGCGCCGAGGCGGCTCGACACCCACCCGGTGACCAGCATGGCCACGGCGGTGACGACGAGGTAGCTGGTGAACAGCAGCTCGACCTGCGAGCTGGTCGCGCCGAGCTGGTTCTTCAACGCCGGCAGGATCGGGTCGACCAGGCCGATGCCCATGAAGGAGATGACGCACGCGAAGGCCACGGCCCAGACAGCCTTGGGCTGGTTGAACGGGCTGGCCGGCGGCGTGGCGGTCGGCGGAGGCGAACTCATGTCAGAACTCACTTCCCAGTGGTGTCGTGGGGGGCCGCGACGAGCCGCTCGATGGCGGGCAGGGCGGCGATGAGCAGCTCACGGTCGGTGTCGTCAAGCTCGGCCAGCCGCCTGCGCAGCACCTGCGCCCGGGCGGCGTGCCGGTCGGCGAGGACCGTGCGGCCGGCCGGCGTGATGCGGACCAGGGCCGCTCGACGATCGGTGGGGTCGGGCAGCCGTTCGGCATAGCCCGCCTCGGCGAGGCGGTTGATCAACATCGTCACACCCGGCTGGGTCATGGCCTCGCGGGCGGCGAGGTCGGAGACCCGCAGCGGACCCTCGATGACCAATCGGTCGAGGGCGCTGATGGCCGAGCCACTGATCTGGGGCGGCATCTGGCGCTTGAGCCAGACTGCCAGCCGGTCGATGCCGTCGGCCAGACCGCGTACCTCCGCCAACGGCATACTCATCACTGAACTATATAACCGTCTTATATAAAGCGTCAATGCAGTCGGCCCCCATGGACGGATCGGGCATGATCGGCACGTGACCGGCACGAGCTCAGCGCACGACGAACTCGACCGGCGCGTCCGGGCCGTGCTGGCCGAGCTCGATACCCAGCCTGGGGCCGCGGCGAGCGACCCGGCGTTGCTCACCCTGTTCGACGCGATGGCCGGCAGCCGGCACCTCGACATCCAGGCGCGCCGGATGCGTGAGCACGGCCGCGGTTACTACACGATCGGCTCGGCCGGCCACGAGTCCAACGCTTATGTCGCCGAGGCCATGCGTCCCACCGATCCGGCCCTGCTGCACTACCGCTCGGGCGGGTTCTTCCTGGCCCGGTCCATGCAGGCCGGGCGCTCGCTCGACGACGCGCTGCGGGCGGTGTTGCTGAGCATGCTGGCCAGCACGGCTGACCGCGCGTCAGGTGGGCGGCACAAGGTGTGGGGCGACGACGCGCTCGCGGTGATCCCGCAGACCTCGACCATCGCCTCGCACCTGCCCCGCGCCCTCGGCGTCGCGCTGGCGAGCAGCCGGGCCAAGCGGCTCGGGGTACCGTCGCGCTGGCCGCGTGACGCCGTCACCGTATGCAGCTTCGGCGACGCCAGCATCAACCACTCGACGGCGGTCGGCGCCCTGAACGCCGCGGGCTACGCCGTGGCGCAGGGCCTGCCGCTACCGCTGCTGTTCGTCTGCGAGGACAACGGCATCGGCATCTCGGTGGCGTCCCCGTCCGGTTGGGTGGCACGCGCCGCGCAACGCCCCGGCATCACCTACCTGGCCGCCGACGGCGCCGAACCCGACGACGCGCGGGCGGTCGCGGCCGAAGCGGCCGACATCGCCCGCCGCACGCGCACGCCGGTGCTGCTGCACTTGCGTACCGTCCGCTACCTCTCGCACGCCGGCAGCGACGTCGAGTCGGCCTACCGCGCCCCGGCCGCGATCGCCGCCGACGCCGCCCAAGACCCGCTGGTCGCACTGGCCCAGCACATCGGCCGGCCCGGCCTCGCCGACCGGTACACGCGCATCGGCGCACAGGTGGGCGTGCTGGCCGACGAGCTCGCCGCGACCCCCACGCTCTCCGGCGCCGAAGAGGTCATGGCGCCCCTCGCACCGCGGCCCACCGCCCGACCCAACAACCGATCCAGCGGTACCGGCAGCACCGTCGAGCCCCGTCCGATGACCCTCGCCCAGTCGATCAACACCGCGTTGGCCGACGAGCTTGCCGCCCGGCCCGAGATGCTGGTCTTCGGCGAGGACGTCGGGCGCAAGGGCGGCGTGTACGGCGTGACCCGCGGGCTGGCGCAGCGCTTCGGCGTCGCGCGGGTCTTCGACACCCTGCTCGACGAGCAGTCGGTTCTCGGCTTCGGGTTGGGCCTGGGCGTGAGCGGGCTGCTGCCGGTGCCCGAGATCCAGTACCTCGCATACCTGCACAACGCCGAAGACCAGCTGCGCGGCGAGGCCGCAAGCCTGCGCTTCTTCTCGGCCGGCGCGTTCACCAATCCGATGGTCGTGCGGGTGGCCGGCCTGGCGTACCAGAAGGGGTTCGGCGGGCACTTCCACAACGACAACGCAGTCGGCGTGCTGCGCGACATCCCGGGCCTCGTCGTCGCCGTCCCGGCCCGGCCGGAGGACGCGGCGCCAATGCTGCGCGCGTGCCTGGCCGCCGCGACCGACACCGGGCAGGTGAGTGTCTTCCTCGAACCCATCGCGCTCTACCACGAGCGTGACCTGCACGAGCCCGGCGATCAGGGCTGGCTCGGCGACTACTCCCCCGACGCGCTGATCCCGATCGGCGCGCCGCGACGGCACGGTCACGGCGGTGATCTCACCATCATCACCTTCGGCAACGGCGTGCGGATGAGTCTGCGGGTCGCCGCCCGGCTGGCGGCCGACGGCGTCGGGGTGCAGGTGCTGGACCTGCGGTGGATCGCGCCGCTGGACTTCACGCACGTCGCCGACGTCGTGGCGACCAGCCCGCGGGTGCTCGTCGCGGACGAGACGCGGCACGCCGGCGGAGTCGGTGAGGGCGTCCTGGCCATGCTGGTCGAGGCCGGCTATCGCGGTTCGCTGGCCCGGGTGGCCAGCCGCGACAGCTTCGTCCCGCTGGGCGCAGCCGCGAACCTGGTGCTGCTCGGCGAGGACGACATCGAGCAGGCCGCACGCAAGCTACTGCAGCGCTGACGCGGGCTCGACGTGGCGTTCGGCGGCGGGGTCGGCGATCTTGTTGCCGACCAGGCGCGCACGCCACCGAACCGCAACAAGATCGCTCGCGCGCGGCTGGCCGATGCCTGACCGCTCAGGTCGTGACGGCGCGCAGTACGCGGTCGATCGCGGCGATGCCCTGGTCGAGTTCGTCGACGGCCACGGTCAACGCCGGGCGCACCCGCAGGCTCGCCTCGCCGCAGCCGAGCAGCAGCACGTGCTCGTCCTCGCGCAGCCGCGTGACGACCGCGTCGCGCATCGCCGCCGAGGGCAGCGTGAACGCGCACAGCAGTCCACGCCCACGCACGTCTGAGATCGTCGAGTGCTCGGCCGCGAGATCGTTCAGCTGGTGCAGCAGGTGCTCGCCCAGCGAGCCGGCGCGCTCGATCAGCGCCTCGGACTCGATCGTCTCGAGGATGCGCCGCGCGCGCACCATGTCGGTGAGGTTGCCGCCCCACGTCGAGTTGATGCGCGACGACACCGCGAAGACGTTGTCGGGCACCTCGTCGATGCGCCCGCCGCCCATGACGCCGCACACCTGCGCCTTCTTGCCGAACGCCACGAGGTCGGGCTCGACGCCAAGCTGCTGGTAGGCCCAGGCCGTGCCGGTCATGCCGACGCCGGTCTGCACCTCGTCCAGGACGTACAACGCGTCGAACTCGCGGCACAGCGCCTGCATCGCCTGCAGGAACTCCGGCCGGAAATGGTTGTCGCCGCCCTCACCCTGGATGGGTTCGGCGATGAAGCAGGCAATGTCGTGCGGGTCGGCCTCGAAGGCCGCGCGGGCGGCTTCGAGCGCCGCGCGTTCGGCCGCCTCGACGTCGGCCGTGCCGTTGATCGACGGCGACGGGATGCGCGGCCAGTCGAACTTCGGGAACCGCGCCACCTTGTCCGGATCGGTGTTGGTGAGGCTCATCGTGTAGCCGCTGCGCCCGTGGAAGGCCTTCTGCAGGTGCAGGACCTTGGTGCCGAGGGCCGGGTCGAGGCCGTGCGCCTCGTTCCACCGGCTCTTCCAGTCGAACGCGGCCTTGAGCGCGTTCTCGACGGCCAGCGCGCCACCGTCGATGAAGAAGAGATGGGGCAACGCCGGGTCGCCCAGCACGCGCGCGAACGCATCGACGAAGCGGGCCATCGGCACCGTGTAGATGTCGGAGTTGCTGGGCTTGTTCGCGGCGACCGAGCCGAGCTCGTTGCGCGAGTCGACGGAAATCAGCGACGCATGGTTCATGCCCAGCGCCGAGGAGGCGAAGAAGGTGAACAGGTCGAGGTACTCGGTGCCGTCGCGCGCGTCGACCATCGTCGAACCGTGCGATGCCTCGAGGTCGAGCACCAGCGCGTACCCGTCGGCCAGCATGTGGGCCGCGACGGTCTCGTGGACCCGGGCAGCGGGCAGCTCACTGGTGACAACCGGACGGAGCATCGTCATGGGCTCATACTAGCCATGAAGTTACGGCCAATCACCGCCTTGACCGAATAATTTCCGGCCAGAAGTCGTCAGGACGCGGATGGGGGCTCAGCGCGGCGCTCGAAAAAGGTCTGCAGCACAACCGTGGTGCGGGTGGAGACGTTCGCGCACTTGCGGATCTCGCGGATCAGTTCCTCGAGGGCCCGCGGGGTCGCAACCCGGACGAACAGCACGTAGGCGTCATCGCCGGCGACCGAGTGGCAGGCCTCGATCTCGGTGAGCCCGGCAAGCCGCTCGGGGGCGTCGTCGGCCTGGGCCGGATCGAGCGGAGTGATCGCGATCAGCGCGGCCAGCGGCAGCCCGATCGACTCCGGGTCGAGCAGGGCCGTGTACCCGCTGATCACGCCGCTCGCCTCGAGCCGGCGCACCCGGGCCTGCACGGCCGAGACGGACAGGCCGGTGGTCTCGGCCAGGGCCTTCAGCGTGCTGCGCCCGTCGGCCCGCAGGGCCAGGCCGATCCGGCGGTCGATCGGGTCGGCGAGCTGGTGGCGGCCCTTGTCGCCGGCTGACTCGGTCACCGCGCCAGGCTAGACCCGCACTGCCCCAAGCCCTGCCGAAACGGTAGGAACTGCTGTTCCCCGGACGCGCGTGCAGGTGCCTGGCGGTGCGCGTTAGCAGAGATCAAGAATTGGGCAGACAGGAGTCAAGGCGGGGCGCTGGGTGAGCCATCGACGCGGGGGTGTTGGTACAGCTCATCCAGCGCGACGCCCCCTTTCTTGTCTGGCCACCGTTCGCGAGCCCACTGCCGCGGTGCCGCGGCTTAGCCCGGCTGGACGGCCCGTGTCGGTTTGCGCAGTGAACGCAGGTTCAGCGCGGCCCGGGTGCGGCCGAAGCGTCCAGCGTCGCGGGCCATGGCGTGCCGCGCATCGTCGACCTGGTCCCAGTAATCGGCCGCGGCCTGCGCGGGTGGATCGCCCGGGCCGAACACGCCGGCGTCAGCGGCGGCCGCGAGGGGCGCTGCGCGCTCACCGGCCGGTCGGGCGGCGAGCGCCACGGCCTGTTCACCGCGGGTGCGTCCGCGCGGCACGGTGGCCCCGAGATCGCGGGCCCAGTCGACCAGCTCGCGCCACCCGGCGTCGAACCGGTTGGGCACCGGGCCGCGGCTGCGGCGCAGCACCCGCCGCCGCCACTTGGCCGCGACGATCGCCGCGCAGATCAACAGCAGGGCCCCGACGGGGATGGCGACCCACTTGACCACGGCGCCGAACCACCCGGACAGCGCGCCGGCCGGCTTGCGGTGAATCTTGCCCAGGTGCTGGGTGTTCTGGTCGGGACGGTCGGGTTCGTCGAGCGTGCTGGGCGGGTGGATCGGGTTGGGCGGCGGGACGATGGCGGCGTTGGCGTCCTGCAGCGTCTGGGGTGGCTGCTTGTCGGGCTTCTTCGTCTCGTCGGGCATGAACTGCTCGCGCGGGATCGTCACCCACTCGGCCGCGTTGCCCGAACGCACATGTACCTCTACAGCGGTGTGGATGTTCTTGCCGCGCACCACGCCGCCGTGGACGTCGTCGGCGATGAGGTCGACCCGCGCGGGCAGGCCCAGGTAGTTGCAGATGAGCGCGAACGTGGCGCCGTACTGTTCGTCGTCGCCGACCAGCTGGGGCAGGTTGAGGAAGTTGGTGATTCGGCTGAGGCTGTGGCCGGGCAGGTACTGCGCCTCGCCCGGGCCACCGTCGCTGTAGGCCCCGTTGTCGCGCATGTAGCGGGCGACCGCGTCGACCTGCGCCATGACGCCCTCGGCCTTCGCCGACCACTGCGTAGCCCGGCTGGCGACGAACGCGACCTGCCCGCTGTCGACGGTCGGCGCGCCGTAGGGCGCGGCGTCCTTGGGCATCGTCGTGCTCGGCACCGCGGCCCGCAGCCGGTAGGTGTCGTCGGTGGCCAGCCGGTCGGCCACCGCGCCGGTGCCGGTAGCGAGGTTGTAACGAAACGACTCGTCGTGCGACGCCGCGTGCGCACCGGTGAATTCGATGGCACGCAGGGTGCCGACCGTCGGCACCCAAGGGTTCACGTCCTGCGACGACGCATAGGGCAGGTCGATCTTCACCCGCAGCGATACCGTCCGTCGGGCCGGCCCGGACGTGATCCGCGAGCCCACCCGCTGGAAGGCGTCGATCGGCTGGCCCGGGCCGGTCGGCTGCGTGGCGTTGGACGCGCCCCACACCGAGCCGTTGTAGTCGTCGAGCGTGGCGATGCGCACCGGCATCCCGGCCGGCAGTCCGGTGACCGTGAACAGTTGCTGGTCGTAGAGCTGCTTGGCGTCTTTGGTGTACTTGCGGAAACCGACGAGCGGGCTGGCGTAGGCGGCGACGTCGAAGGGGGGCTTGACGTAGTTGCGCAGCACCACCCGGTGCTCGCCGCGGCCGGGCAGGTGCGGGCCAAGCCAGGCCGCGCCGGACCCGGCGATGGCGAGTACGGCGGCGCCGATGATCAACCGCTGCGGGCCGCCTGGGGTCGGGCGGAACGTGAGTGGCTTGCTGCCCGGACGGCGCACGCCGGCCCAGCACACGACCAGGCAACCGAAGCCGATGCCCTGCCCCAGCCGGGCGGCGGGCTGTGACGTGCCGAGCAGGATCACGGCGGCGAGGGCGAGGGCCGGCCCGAGCGACGGCGCGAAACGCGAGCGGCTGCGCTGCGCCGCGGCCGCCGCGAGAGCCCCGCTCAGCAGCCCGAGAACGTACGGGATCGCGAGCAGGCGACCGTCACCGGCCACCGGCGGCAGCGTGGTGAGCAGCCGCTTCCACCCGTCGGCCAGCACCGTCGCGAGGTCGTGCAGCACGGCCCCGGTGGGCAGCACCCCACCGGCCGCACTGGCGGGGAACACCAGGGCCGCGCCGAAAAGGAAGTACGCGGCGGGGACGATCAGGGCCAGCGTCCACACGGGCCACCGCAGCCGGCTCACGAGCGTGGCGAGGGCGATGCCGAGGACCGCGCCCACCAGGCCGACGACGAGGTAGTGGTGGCCGCTGAAGGTCGAGCGCAGCCCGTAGATCGCCAACCCGGTGAGCACGAGGGCGAACGCGATGTCGATGACGGCCCGCAGCCCGAACGCGGTGCGCGGCGACGCCGCGGCGCGCGGATCGATGCGGGTCGCGGAACTCATCAGCGACCGGAACCGACGAGCAACGACCGCAGCCCCGACAGCTGCGGCAGGCTGAGCACGACCAGCCGCTGCAGGCCGGTGATGCCGGCCGGCTTGGTCGGGTCGACGCGCACGGCCACCACGCTGACCTCGGGCGGGAAGTACATGGCCGCGTGCTGCAGCTCGGCGAACGCCGGCTGCGCGCCGGTGACCAACAACGCGACGGTGGTGTCCGGCGCCAGCTGCGCCGCGCGCGCAGCCAGCGTGACGAGGCCGACGGAGGTGCCGAGCTCGGCCCGGGAGAAGGTGTCGAGGGCGAGCGGCAAGCTCCCGGAGTACAGCGAGCACTGGGCCGCCAGCACCGACGTATCGACGTCGTCGGTGAAGGCCCGGCGCACCACCGAGGCCGCGGCCGAGATCCCCGTCTCGAAGTCGATCTCATCGAGGTAGCTGCTGGCCTGGCCGTCGACGATGGCGGTCAGGTGCGAGCGGCGGGTGTCGAGGAATTGCCGCACCAGCAGCGTGCTCTCGCCGCTCAGCGCACTAGCCCGGGCGCTGGAGCGCCAGTGGATGTAACGCCGGTCGTCGCCGGGCGCGTACTCGCGCAAGGTGTGGAACGCAAGGTCGCTCGTCGACGTCTCATTCGTCGTCTGCCCCTCGAGGTCGCGCAGCACGCCCGCACCCAGCGACTCGATGCCGACGGTGATCGGATGGACGACGAGTTCGACGACCTCGCTCCACGGCACGGTCCGCCGCACCAGCCCGAACGGATCGCCACGGACGGTGGTGGCCGGGCCGACGGGCACGACACCGCGGCGGGTGGTGGCCAGCGAGAAGATCTCCTCCTGCACCTCACCCATCCGCAATCGACGTAGCGGGAACTGCGCCCGCGACACCCCGATCGGCACCTCGAGCAGCACCGGCAGCAGTCGGGCCCGGGACGCGTTGGTCGCCCGCAGCCGGCCCGCGGCCGGGTTCCCGGCGACCACGCGCCGAGGGCTCAGGTCGATGTGCACGGACATGTTGGTCCGGCCGATGGTGAGCAGCGCGCACACGACCAGGACGATCAGGCCGGACGCGGCGACGACCAGCAGTTCGGCCCAGCCGAGCAATCCGCCCAGCAGCCAGGCCAGGAGCCCGGCGAGCAGCACCCCCCGGCCCAGCGGGCTGACCGCGCCCACCACCGGACGCAGCCGCTTCCACACCGGTTCGCCCCGCCCGACCAGGCCGCGTACCGCGGTCGCGCCGTAGTGGGCATCGCGCGCGGACCGCAGCGCGGACCGCGCGCCGGCGGTAGAGGGGCGGCGCATCGTCAGGTCAGGCCGCACGCAAGGACGGGGGCACGACCGCGTCCATGATCTGCCCGATGACCTGGTCGACGGTGACACCGCCGAACTGGGCCTCGGCATCGAGCAGGATGCGGTGGCACATGATCGGGTTCGACAGCAGCTTGATGTCGTCCGGGACGACGTAGTTGCGGCCCGACGCGATGGCCCAGGTCTTCGCACAGCGCACCAGGGCCAGACACCCGCGTACCGACAGGCCCAGCTTCACGTTCGGATGCCGCCGCGACTCCTCGGCCAGGCGGCTGACGTAGGCCAGGATCGCCGGGTCGACGTGCACCTTGTCGGCCAGCTCGCTCATCTGCGCCACCACATCAGCAGTGATCACCGGGTGGATGTCACGGGTGCGGTCGCGCGTCGAGGACTCGGCCAGCACCCGCACCGTCGCGTCGTGGTCGGGGTAACCGATCGACGTCTTCATCAGGAAGCGGTCGAGCTGCGCCTCGGGCAGCCGGTAGGTGCCGGCCTGCTCGATCGGGTTCTGGGTCGCGATGACCATGAACGGCCGGCCGACCGGGTGCGGGACACCGTCGATGGTGACGCGGCCTTCCTCCATCACCTCGAGCAGGGCCGATTGGGTCTTCGGCGAGGCCCGGTTGATCTCGTCGGCCAGGACGATCGTGGCGAAGATCGGGCCTTCGTGGAAGTCGAAGGTCTGCGTCTTCTGGTCATAGATCGTGACACCGGTGACGTCGGAGGGCAGCAGGTCAGGGGTGAACTGCACCCGGCTGTGCGTGCCCTTCACCGTCGCCGCGAGGGCCTTGGCCAGCATCGTCTTGCCGGTGCCCGGGAAGTCCTCGATGAGCATGTGCCCCTCGGTGAGCATGCAGGTCAGCGCGAAGTGCACCGCCTGCTGCTTGCCCATCACGGCCAGCGCGATGTTGTCGGCCATCAGCCGGAAGGTCTGCGCGAACCAGCTGGCCGGATCGGGTGTGCTCATCGGTCTCCTCGGACGAGTGCTGAGCTCAGTTGCATGTGTAGTCGCTTTGGACGTGCCAGTCGGAGTAGCAGTGGTCCTCCGGACCGCCGCCCGTCACGTAGATCGACACCGTGCCGGTTCCGTTGCCACCGGCATTGCCGCCACCGTAGTAGCCGTCCACACCCTGCCAGCCGCCGTCACTGCCGATGGTGACGGTGAGGTAGCCCCCCGGGGCTCCGTTGTCGGTCGAGGGCGTCCAGGTGCGATAGAACGTCACCCGGTCACCAGGGTTGAAGTTGGCGAGCGTGACGGCGACCGCATGGCAGCCGACGTTCGTGCACCCCTGCACCGAGTTCGTCCACGCGCCCGGCACGACCGTGACCTTCGGGGGCGTCGGCACCGGCGCGTCGGAGCAGGTGATCGAGTTGGCGTTGTTGCCGACCTCCCCGCGGCTGTCGATCGACTTCACCGTCAGCGTGCGGTCCTGCCCGTCGGCCGGCTCGCTCTTCGAGTGCTGCGAGGTGGTGACGGTGCTGGTGTTGCCGTCGAGCGTGATCTGGTACTTCGTGACTTGATAACCGTTCACCGCAGTCGGCTGGCCCCAGTTCCAGGTGACGGTGTCGCCGCTGCGCCCGCAACTGCCGCCGGTCGGGGTGTGCGGCAGCCCGGACGTGTGGCCCACGCCCGAGCCGTTGCCGCCGCACTGTTGGGCATTGCAGTCCTGCAGCGTGATCGTGACATCGGTGTCGGCCGGCAGCCCGGAGACGAGGTGGGTGTCGCCCGATCCGGCGGCGGCACCCGGTGTCCAGGTCCCGCAGCTGCCGCCGGGCGAGGCCGAGCAGTGGATGGTCGATTCCTGGCCGTAGGAGTTCGGCACCGTGTAGGCGACGTTCAGCTGGCCGTCGGTGGCGGTGTGCGTGGGCCGTACGCCGGCCGGCGCATCCGGCGTGCCGGCGACCGCGAACTGGGTCGAGCCGACCCCGGACTGGTGGCCGACCTGGTTGGCCGCCTGCACGTCGTACTGGTACGTGTGCGCGGACGCCGGCGTGTCGGTGCACGACGTCGCCGTGGTGGTGCAGATGCGGGCGCCGTCGCGGGTGACGGTGTAGCTGGGCTGCCCGGCGCCGTTGGGGTCGACGCCGTTCCAGTGCACCGTGACCGTGCGGGTGCTCGTGCCGGCCGCGGTCGCGTAGTCGACGGCGACGCCGGTGGGCGTGCCGGGATTGCCGGCGGACTGGCCCTGCACGCTGTTGGGCGGCCCGGCGCCGAGCTGATTGCGGGCGGTCACGGTGAACGTGTAGCGGTTGTGGTTGTCGAGGCCGGTGGCGACGATCGAGGTCCGCGACGGTGCGACGCTCTGCGCGCCGCCGCCGGTCCAGTTGACCTGGTAGCCGACGATCTTGCTGCTGCCGTTGTCGACCGGGCGCCACGAGATGCGCAGCCGGCCGTCTTGCGGGTCGGAGGTCGTCAACTGGGCCACCGCGGCGGGCCGCTTGTCGGGCCGGGCCGGCGGACTCAGCGGGCGGCTCGACTTCGAGTAGCCGACCGAGTTGTGGGCCCGGACGGTGAACGGGTACCTCGTGCCGTTGCGCAGACCCGTGATCCGGCAGGGCGAGGCCGAGCACGACTGCGCGCTGCCCGACCAGCGGACCTGGTACGAATCGATCTGCGCGCCGTTGGCGTTCGGGGTCGACCACGACACGATTGCCGTCTGGCTCAACGTGGTCCGGCCGGACTGCACCGAGCCCGGCGCGTCGGGCACGTTCAGCACGTGCAGCTCGATCGTCCCGGACACGCGACGGTCGGTCCGCGAGCGGTCGGCCACGTCGGTGACGGTCACCGAGAACCGGATCAGGCCGTGGGTGCTCGATCCCGGCGTGATGCTCACCGACGATCCGTTGACCGACGTGCGGGCCGTCGGGCCGGACACGTGCGACAGCGCCACCACCGAGACGTGCGGGTCGGACAGCGGCGAGTTGACGTAGCCGCGCAGGTCGCGGGTTGCGGTGCTGCCGGCCTTGAACCCGTCGATGACGATCGGCTCGATCGAGGCCGGGCCGAGTTTCTTCACGGTCACGTAGATGGTCGAGGGCAGCGCCTTCGCGCCGGCCACGGTCACGCTGATCGACCCTTCGGCGCCGGGTCGCGCGGCGCCGCCGGCCTGCAGACCGACCACGTGCGAACCGCTGCCGAGGATGTCGACGCCCCGCGGGTGCGACTTCCAGGTCGCTACGTAGCCGAGCCCGGACAGCTGACTGCGATCGGGCGTCCACACGTGGCACAGCGCGGTGATGTCGAGCCGGCGCGTGTCACCACCCTCGACCACCGGGATCGGCGCGGTGGGGCAGCGTACGACCGGCGTCGGATCGCCGACCTGGACCTGGACGGTGATCAACGCCAGCCGCCCGTCGGGATCGTCGAGGCGGCGGCCATCGGTCACCTGGAAGGTGATGGCCGCCGGGCCGTTGTACCCGTTGCGGCTGGCGATCTTCAGGTGCGTGGTGTCGGGGCTGGTGAGGGTGAGGTCGGTCGCCGGTGCGGTGGCGAGGTGGTCGGTCGTGGTCAGCCGCACCGGCTTGGCGGCCGGGTCGGTCACGAAGGCGCCGATGTCGATGGTCTTCGTGCCGTTGCGGGCCACCCGGATCAGCGTGCCGGCCTTGCCGTACGGCGCGCCGACGCCGCGGGCCGGCACGTGGATGACCGCGGCCGCGGTACCACCCGCGGCGTTGGCCACCTCGTAGACGATGTTCTGCACCCGGGCGATGACCGGTACCTGGACCTTGCCGCCGACGATGGCTGCGGTGCGGCTGAAGACCTTGGCGATGCGCAGTTGCGCGCCCTGCGGGTCGCTGGCCTTGGCGAGCACGTCGACGCTGGCCGTCGCGGCGTTCGGGGCCGGCGTGGCCGGCACGTCGACGACCAGAGGCGGCGCGACGTACCCGCGCTGGCTGTGCACCTTCACCGTGGCGATGGACGGATCGCCGGCACCGTCGTTCACCGCGTACTGGAACACGAGATCGCGACCGTTGGTCCGCGGCGCCACGACCTCGATCGGGCCGCCCTCGCGCACCAGCTTGATGCCCGACGGCAGCTCGGGGTTCGTCGTGCGCAGCTTGGTGATCGACACGCTGTCATCAGGCGCAATGACGTCGTTCGCGAGCACGTCGATGCGCAGCTTGGCCCCCGGAGCCGCCGTCGGGGTGTCGTCGACGGCCACCGGCGGTTGCGGATCGGACGCCGGGCCGACGCCGATGCTGACGGTGCTCGTCGACGTCAGCCCGTACGGGTCGGTCACCTGATAGCCGAAGCGGTCGGTGCCCGACTCGGTGGGGAACGCCTCGTAGGTGATGCTCGTCGACCCGATCGCCACGATGCGGCCGAGCTTGGGCGCCGAGGTGATGCCGGTGACGTTCGCGGTGTCGCCGTCGGGATCGATGTTCGTTGTCGGGATGGTGATGCGAATGGTGTCGCCGCCGACCACGCGCGATTCGAGCGCCTGGGCGGTGGGCGCCTGGTCGGGGTTGGTCTTCGACGGGGGCGGCTCGACGGTGACGTGCACCGTGCCCGCGCCGCGGTCACCGGCCGGGTTGCGCGCGACGTAGGCGACGGTGGTGCTCGCCGGCTGCGCGACGACGGGGGCGACGTAGCGGACCAGCTTGCCGCTGACGAAGGCCGCCCCCAGGTCGGCCCGGTGGCTGTCGTCCCCAGACGCGACGCTCAGCTGACCCGGGCGGGGCGCCCCCGGGACGTCGTCGAGCAGCCCGAGTGCGGCGCCCGCCGGGTCGATGTCGTTGTCGAGCACCGGGATGAGCGCCGAGTCGCCCGAGCGGACCGTCACGTAGTCGTCTACGGCGAGCGGGGTGTCGACCTCCGGCGGCGGCTGCTGGGTGACGGTCAGCTCGCCGGTGACCGGATGGGTCAGCCCGTCGGTGATCGTGTACCTGACGACCTGCGGGTTCGGGGTGAGGTCGGCCTGCCGGGTGTTCACGCGCAGGAAGCGGCCGCCGACGATGGCCACCTGCAGCTGACCGTTGTCGACCAGCGGTTCGGCGTGCTGCACGACGAGCACGCCGCCGGCGGGATCGAAGTCGTTGGCGACGACGTCGATCGTCGCCGGGTTCTGGCCGTAGAGCACGCCGGTGTCGGGAACCGCCACGGGCGGTTGCGGTTGCGCGGGCACGTTGGCGACATCGACGCGGATGATCGAGTGCCCGAACTTCGCGTTGCCGTAGGCGGCCGTGTAGTTGAGCACGACGGTGCCGTGCCGGGCGGCCACGACCGTCACCGTGCCGCTCTTGAGGTCGGTGCTCACGCGTACGCCGGCCGGGCTCGCGATGCTGCCGGCGATGGCCAGCTCGGCATTCGGGTTCGTCGGGTCGGCACCGGGCAGGTCGTTACCCAGCGGCTTGACCCGGATCGGCTTGCCGACCTCGCCCCGCGCGATGTCCGGCTGGGCGATCGGCGGCGAGGTCTTGGTCGAGGTCGGGCCGAGCACGGTGATCGGCACGCTCTGCTTCTGGGCCTCGGCCCGCCCGTCCGAGACCTCGTAGGTGAGCTTGGGCGTCCCACCGGTCGGCGGGGCGAGGAAGTTCAGCCGGCCGTCGGGCGTGACCGTGACGTTGCCGGCCGAGGTGGTCGCCTTCGTGACGACGAGCGGGTCGCCGTCGAGATCGCGCCAGTCGTCGAGCACCGGGATCTCGAGGGTGCCACCGGAACTCACGCCGAAGCTCGGCTGCGCGAACTTCGGCCGCTTGCGCGGGGCGCTGTTCTGGTTGGGCTGGCGGATCTCGACGTTCACCGAGGCCGAGTCGGTCAGGCCCTTGCCGTCGTCGATCGTGTAGCTGAAGTGGACGTTGCGCGACTGGTCCGGCGGCAGGCTGATCTCGACGGACTGACCGTCGGGTGCGATCTGCACGTTGGCTGTGGTGCTGTCGATCGAGCTGAGCCGGGTGACCGCCAGCACCGCGCCCGACGGGTCGGAGTCGTTGTCGAGCACGTGCAGGACGGTGGTGCGGCCGGGGCGCGCGCCGGGACTGTCATCGTTGGCCTGCGGGGGCAGGTCGCGGGCGGCCAGCGCGGTGGTGTTGTTCTTGTTCTTCTTGCTCTGCCGCACGACCGGCGGCGGCTTCACCGCCGACCAGTCGTCGACCTCCTGCAGCGTCGCGAGGTCGTAGACGTTGCCGAGGGTGAGGTCGTTGAGCAGGATCGCCCCGCGGTTGACCCGGAATACGGGGTCGATGAGGGCCTTCGAATTGGTGACCGGGATCGGCTTGGCCGGTGCGCCGCCGCATGACCGGGCATAGACGCCGGGATTGCCGGCCCAGGCGGAGTGGACGCAGTCGCCCAGCCAGGTGGGGGCGGCCGGCTGGCCGCTGCCCCCGGCGAACAACGACGTCGCCTTGCCGCCGCCCAGCGGCACGGTGAACAGCTGTTTCGTCGTTGCGACGATCACCTGCGACCCGCTGTCGCTGACCGCTTGCAGCCGGCCGTCCGAATCGGCCCCGACGGCGGCCGTGCGCCCGCCGGGCAGATGCAGCTGGCCCTTGGCCGCGTCGTAGACGACCATCGACGGGCCGACCGCGGAGACCTGCACCGAGCCGAGCTGCTGGCCCAGCGTGCCGAGCTTCGCCTTGCCGAACGCGTCGCCGTCGGGATGCACCGTCGCGACGTCACCGCGCGCCGTCACTGCGTAGATCGTCCCGTCCGAGCCGACCGCGAGCCCGGCGCTCTGCGCCGACCCGCCGTCGGCCGGGGCCGGCAGCTTCACGACCGGCTTGGCCGAGGAATCGAGCGTGCTCAGCGAGCTGATGCCCTGATCGGTGTCGACCCGGCTCGCCCACACGCGGTTGGTCTTCGGGTCGAGCACTGCGATCGTGCCACCGCCTATCTCGACCTGCTCGTCGGAGGAGACCGGAACTTCCTGGTTCTCGATGCGCTTGCCGCTGGCCGGATCGATCGGGTACAGGGTGCCGCCGCCGACGTCCCAGCCCACGACCGCGGAGTCCTGCTGGCGGATGTCGAGGCGGTACGTGGTCTGGGCCCGGCCGGGCGGGCTGAGCGCCAGGTCAAGGGCGCCGGCCGGCTTGTTCAACCGCCCCCACAGGCCCAGCTGCGGGCTGCTGGTGACCCAGATTCCCCCGTCGTTGAGGTTGACGTGCCGGGTCTCGTAGCCGTCACTCGACAGGGCGAGAGCGACCAGGGTGCCGGCAACGGCAGCAGCGACGACCGACACCGCGGTCGCCACTCGATGCTGCCGCAGGAACGGCATTCGCCCTCTCTCCCTCACCCAGCACTGATCATTCGGACACGCACGTCCATCCTGCATGGTCGCAAGCCGACGACGGTCATGCGATGGGGACGACTCCCCTCGGGCCGCTCAGGCGGTCAGGCCGTCGGGCCCGCCGCGTCGAGCAGGTCGAGGTCGGCCTTCTCGACCAGCCGGGCCGCGAGCGCGTACTCGACCAGCCGCGCCCGGCGGTTCACCGCCAGCTTCTCCGGGCCGCCGTGCAGGCCGCGGATGCCCGAGCGGGTCAGCTTGTCGCAGACGTTGTCGAGCTTGCGGTTGAACTTGGTCAGGGTCCACCGCAGGCGCTTGGCCGCGTCGGCCGAGCTGGGGATGGTGCCGGCTCCGCGGTTGCCGAGGCGCAGTACCGGCTCGCACAGCGACAGGATCAGCAACCGCTGGTCGGGGGTGAAGCTCATCCGGCCGATGGTCGTCGATCCCGACTCGCTGCTTTCTTCGGTGACCTGCACGAAGGGCGGTGTGTTGAGGAAGATGTCCAGCTCGTAGGTCGTGGGACCGGCGGTGAACCAGACGACGGTCTTGTCGAAGACCAGGGGCAGCCGCGCGCCGGGGGCCAGCCAGGCCTGCATCGTCCCCTGCTCGTCGGCGACCGTCGCCGTCAACGCGGTGCCGATATTGGTCAGCCACCACAGCGAATCGTGGTCGCTGACCTGCAGGAACCGCCGATGCAGGTACGGGTTGTCGTCGATCTCGAGGGCACCTTCGCGGCCGATGACGAGCGACTCGCCCGGCGTCACGGGGTAGAGCTCGCCGCAGAAGTCGACGGTGACGGCGGGGATATCGGTCGCGACGGGGTCGTCGGTCATGAGGAGCGGTCCTTGGTGAGCATCGTAGGGCCGCCCGCGGCCCGAGGAGCGGAGCCGGGGACCGCGACGGGGTCGTCGGTCATGCGCATCCTGCCTTCGAGAAGGTGGGCGAGGCATTGCTGCCGTCGGCGCGGATGACCCGGACCTGGATGCACACGCGGGTGCCAGTGTGCGCCTGCACAGTGTAGGTCGGCCTCGGCACGGTGTGGACCGCCGCCTGGCCGACCGTGCGCACCTGGAACGAGTCGGTGGCCAGCGAGGCGGCGTAGGTCCAGGTGAAGACGAGCTGTCCCTGCGTCGTCCGTTTGCCGATGATCGCCGGCGTCCCTGGGGGAATGCTGCCACCCGGTTCGCCCGCGTCCTGCGTCCCCAGGGCCGTGTCGGCCACGGTCTTGGTCGGCTTCCCGCCGCCCGACCCGCCGGAGAACAGCACGAACGCCCCCACCACGGCGCCGGCGACAAGCAGCACGGCGATGACGATTCCGGCGAGCGGGCGGCGCGCGCCGGGGTCACCGGTCGAGCCACGGTCGGGGCCGGCTCGACCGGGATCGAGCCGGGGTTCGGCGATGCTGCCCTGGCGTGCGCCCGGTGGCGTCGTGGCGCTCGCGCCGGATTGCGAGCGGTACGCGATGCCGCGCGCCGATGTCGGCGCGGCCCCGGCCGGCGACACCGAGGCCGGCACGTAGCGCGGCGCGCGCGGTTCGTTCGGCGCCACTCGGGCACCCGGCGGCGTGGCGGTCAGCGGCGCCTGGCCGCTGAACGACACCGGGCGGGCCGTCGTGGGTAGTGCGGCCGGCGCGCCGGGCCCGGCGAACGACGGCGGCGCCCCCGACGGGCCTGGATCGGGGCCATCGGGTTGGCTGCCCGGATCGCTGCCATCGTGCCGCTCGGTCAGCACCACGATGTCGGTCCGGGGCAGGTGCAGCTCCTGCTCGATGGCCTGCAGCCCGCGGGCGAAGTCGATCGCCGTCGCCACCCGGGCCATGGGGTCCTTCGCCATCGCCTGGCGCAGCAGTCGATCCAGCGACTCGGGGACATCCGCGCGTCCGGTCGAGGGCGCCGGGTTGTCGCGCACCCGGCGCATCAGCTCGAACGCCGAGTTGTCGCCGCCGCGCACCTCGAACGGCGAACGCCCGACGAGCAGGTGCCACAGCGTGGCGGCCAGCGAGTAGACGTCGCTGCGCACGCTGGTCGGACCGGTCGCGTAGAGCACCTCGGGCGCCGACCAGGGCACCGAGACCCCGGTGTCCTCGTCGTCGCCCTCAGCGATGGTGCCGGCGATACCGAAGTCGGTCAGGCCCGGCGCGCCGTACTGGTTGATCAGCAGGTTCGCCGGCTTGATGTCGCGATGCAGGATGCCGGCGCGGTGGGCCGTCTCGACCGCACTGGCGATCTGGATGCCGATGCGCATGACCTCGGCCACGCCGAGCCGCTCACTGGCCGCACGCACGGCCAGGTTGGGCCGCGAGTAGTAGGTCATCACGATGTAGGGCCGGCCGTCGCCGCTGATGCTGGCCGAGATCACCGGGACGATGTTCGGATGATCGGAAAGCCCGGCCATCGCGTTGGCCTCGGCGGTCAGTTGGTCGCGCAGGCCCTCTTTCAGCCCTGAGTCCTTGAGCACCTTGACGGCGACCTGGCGTAGCGGCAGGTGCTGGCGGTAGAGGTACACGTCGGAGTACCCACCCGAACCGAGCAGCCGCTCGTACACCAGACCGGGCAGGTCGGGTGGGCCGTCGGTCACTCCGTCTCCCTCACGACGGGACCTCGAACCGCACGTTGACCTCGTCGGCGAGGTTCACGATCGTGCCCGGGACGATGGTGAACGCGTCGTGCGCGCGCAGCCGCACCGGTTGCTGGCCGGGCAGCGTCACAACGGTGCCGTTGGTCGAGCCGAGGTCGGTGACCAGCACGTGCCAGCCCTCGAGGCTCACCCGCACGTGGTTGCGCGAGATGTCGTTGTCGGGGCTGGCGAGCTGCACGAGGTGGGGCCGGGTCTGCGGGTCGGCGCCGTTGGTCGACGGCGCCCGGCCGAGGACGACGTCGCGGTCGAGCGGGACCATCGCACCGGTCGAGATGTTCAGCACGCCCAGCACCGGCCGCGGCGTGCTGAACGGGTCCTGGTGCGGGATCTGCGCGCCGCAGACTCGACAGATGCCGGCGTAGGGCGGCCCGAGGTGCCGATTCGGGCACACGACGGCCAGCACGGTCGGCGCGGTGCGTTCGGGCTTGGGCACGGCGGCCCGATCCATCGTGTGGTGCGGCGCCGCGACGGGCTGCTGGGGCTCCGGGGTCACGACCGGCGGCGCGCCGGCGTCCAGGCCGGCGGCACCCGGGAGCAGCCACGGCAGCGAGTCGATCAACCCCGGTTCGTCCTGCCGGCGCGGCTGCATGGTGTCGGTGCTCGAGCGCGGCGGGTCGAGCGGGGGCGGGGCCGGTGCGGGCGGTGGGGTCGGTGCGGGCGGTGGGGTCGGCCGCTCGACCTGCGTGTCGGACGTCGCGCTTACCTGCGCAACGGCCGGGTCAGCCGCGACGGCACCAACGCGGCCCAGCGTGACCGACGACGCGAGCACCACGCCGCCGTGCAGGGCCAGCGCCGTCGCGTCGGCGGTGTCGGCGGCCCCGGCCACGAGGCGGGCGGCGTCCGCACCGGGGACGGTGCGCTCGAGCCAGGTCGGGGCATCGGCGGCGTCGACCACCACGGGCCGGTCGCCGCCGCTGACCTCGGCGCGAGCCTTGCCGCTGACCAGCACCCGGATGCCGCCGTGCTGGCCGGCACCCAAGCTGTCGGCGACCCGGCCGGCGATGGCGAAGCTCGGGACGCTGCGCAGGCCCTCACGCAGGATCACGCCGAGCAGGGCGTCGACACCCGCGCCGGCCTCGGCGGCGTCCCAGCAGGCTGTCACGATCGGGGCGGCCGGGTCGAGCTCGGCCAGCAGCACGATGTCCGCACCGGCGACGCAGACCCACGGGCCGGGAACATAGGAGAGCGATGCGCGTCCTCGCGGAACCGTCATCGGTCTGCCCTTACGTCGTCGCTGCGCCCGCCGTCCAGCTGGGATCGGTGCCTTCCACGCTACGGACTCGGGGCGTGGTGTCGGCATCTACCGGCCCGGTGTCCGCGTCGGTGTCCAGATTCACGACGATAACGGCGATATTGTCGCGCCCGCCAGCGGCCAGGGCGTGCTCGAGCAGGGCGCTGGCCGCTGGCCCGGGCTCGGCGTGTTCCTCGAGCAAAGCGGTGATCGTCGCGTCGTCGAGCTCACCGGTCAGCCCGTCCGAGCACACCAGGAAGCGTTCCTTGTCGACCGGTGGGAACACCCACAGGTCGGGGGCCGGAGCGGGTTCGCTGCCGAGGCAGCGGGTGATCACATTGCGCCGCGGGTAGCGCAGTGCGGCCTGCTGGCTGATCCGGCCGGCCGCACGCAGTTCCTGCACCTCGGAGTGATCGACGCTCACCTGCGTCAGGGCGCCCGGCCGGAAGCTGTAGACGCGCGAGTCGCCGACGTTGAAGACGATGCAGTGCTGCGAGCCGCCGACCTCGACGATGCCGACCCCGCACAGGGTCGTGCCCATGCCGGCCTGGGCCGGGTGCGCCTCGGCCTGTTCCCAGATCAGCCGGTTGGCGTCGGAGATCGCGAGGATGACGTCGTCCGGACTCGCCTCGGACCGTTCGGCCAGCTCCCGCATGCGCTCGACGGCGATGCGGCTGGCCACCTCGCCGGCGGCGTGGCCGCCCAGTCCGTCGGCGACCGCGACGAGCCGAGCGGTGACGAGGACGCTGTCCTCGTTCGTCTTGCGGACGCGCCCGGGATGGGTCACCGCAGACGACGCGATGCTCAGCATTCGACCTCTTCCGTGCCTCTGCGGCCAGTCTTCCACCGAGGCTAACGCGGACGTCGGCAGCGCGCGATGGGCCCTACTCCCCATGGGTGGGGCGGCACCGTGCAGTTGCGGGCACAATGACGGCGGTGAGCAGCACGATCTTCGAGCTGGGCACCGACGGCCCCACCCGCATCCTCGTCGGCATCGACGGGTCGGACACGTCGCTGCGCGCGGCCGCCTACGCGGCCGGCCTCGCCCGTCGGCAGCTCTCTCATCTGATCGCGCTCTACGTGATGCCCACGTCCGCCCTGGCGAGCCAGACCGCCGCCACCGCCGGCGCGATGCTCGAGACCCAGCAGGAGATAGCCGATCAGCTGCGCGACATGGTGGAAACGGGTGCGCGGCAGGCGGGGGTCGACGCCGAATTCGTTCTGCGGCGCGGGAATCCGTACCGGGAACTGCTGGCCCTGGCCGACGAACGCCGGGTCGATGCGGTGGTCGTCGGAGCCTCGACGCAGTCCGGCCGCCGGTTCGTCGGCTCGCTGGCCGGACGGCTGGTCCGCGACGCCGCGTGGCCCATCACTGTCGTGCCCTAGGTAACCCGGTGTTTTCGCGCGCACGGTTCGCAGGTAAAGGTTGCGTGAACTATCCTGGGGCGAGCACTTGCTCGAGACGGCGTAAACCACGTCAATGGAGCGCGTGTCAACAACCGGGGGGTTGGTAGCGAGATGTCAGTCGCTTCTCGTTCGTTGTCGGTCGAATCCGAGCTCGGCGACCGCTTCACCGATGTGCGCGCGGTGCGCTCCGGTTCACGATTTACCATCTACGAGGCCTTTGAAGCCGGGGCCGCCCGCAACGTCGCCATCAAGGTTCCGGGCCGTTCCAGCGCGTCCTGGCTGCACGACCAGCTCAACCACGAGGCCGCGATTCTCGAGGCGACGAGCTCGCATCCCCACGTCATCACGCTCTACCAGCGCTTCGCGCTCGACGACGGTCGGCCGGCCTTGCTGCTCGAACACTGCACCGAGTCCTACGACGACTCACTCGGCGTCGACAGCCGAGTCTCACTGTCCGACGCGACGTCGATCGGGATCAAGATCGCCGGCGCGCTCGAGACGGTGCACCGGGCCGGGGTAATCCACGGCGACGTGCGTCCGAGCAACGTCCTGCTCACCGAGTGGGGCGAGCCCGTGCTCGCCGGCTTCGACGAGTCGGTGCGGGTCGACGCGGGCAGCAACTACCCGCCGCTGCACGTCACGACCCCGCACACCGCGCCCGAGGTACTCGAGGGCGGCGCACCGACGCCGGCCAGCGACGTCTACGGCCTGGCCTCGACGCTGTACGAGTTGATCGCCGGCCGGGCCGCGTTCCGCGCCTATGCAGGCGAGTCGGCCGCGGCCGTCATCGTGCGGGTGCTCAGCAACCCGGTCCGCCCGATCGTCGCGCCCGGCGTGCCGCTGGAGCTGTCAGACCTGCTCACCTGGGCCATGACCGCCGACCCGGCCCGGCGCCCGCCGAGCCCGGCCTGGCTGGGCGAGGAACTGGGTCGCGTGCAGTCGCGGCAGGGTTGGCCGCGCACCCGCATGAACCTCGCCTAGTAGGTCAGGGCGCAGCGACGGAGGGTGTCTCGTCCACGGTTGAGTTGCGTTGCCGGGTCGCCTTACGTGCGACCCGAAAGGCGCAGCGACGGAGGGTGTTTCGGCGCTGGTTCGGTCGCGTTGCCGGCTTGCAGTTCTGGCGTTGGAACTCCTGCTGGGTAAAGGATTTCTTCGCAATTCGTCTTGCCTTCCGGCGTTTTATCGAATAGAATCGAACACGTGGATGTGGA
>CAXTHY010000002.1:0-2086 GCA_964244175.1 uncultured Jatrophihabitans sp.
TTGTCCAGCAGCTCCAGCGCGGCCTCGGCGATGACGGTGCCGGGCGGGAAGATCGCCGCCGCCCCGGCCGCGCGCAGCGCCTCGAAGTCCTGCGGCGGGATCACCCCGCCAACCACGATCATGATGTCGTCGCGGCCCTGCTCGGCCAGCTCGTCGCGCAGCTCCGGCACCAGCGTGAGGTGCCCGGCGGCCAGCGAGTTGACGCCGACGATGTGCACGTCGGCCTCGACCGCTTGGCGGGCGACCTCGCCCGGGGTCTGGAACAGCGGACCGACATCGACGTCGAAGCCGAGGTCAGCGAACGCAGTGGCCAGCACCTTCTGCCCGCGGTCGTGCCCGTCCTGGCCCATCTTGGCCATCAGGATGCGCGGCCGGCGGCCCTGCGCCTCTTCGAACGCGTCGGTGGCGGCGCGGGCCTTGTCGATCACGTCCACGCCCGCTCCTGCCTCCTCGCGGTAGACGCCGGAGATCGTCCGGATCGTCGCCGAGTGCCGACCGTAGACCTTCTCCAGCGCGTCGGAGATCTCGCCGACCGTGGCCTTCGCGCGGGCCGCGTCGATGGCCAGGGCGAGCAGGTTCCCGTCCCCGTCGGCCGCCTTGGTCAGCGCGTGCAGCGCAGCCTCGACGTCGTCGGAGTCACGCTCCGCGCGCAGCCGGTCGAGCTTCTCCTTCTGCTCGCGCCGCACGCCGGCGTTGTCGACCTTCAGGACGTCGAGCAGTTCCTCTTCGTCGAGCCGGTACTTGTTGACGCCGATGACGGGCTGGCGGCCGGAGTCGATGCGGGCCTGGGTGCGGGCGGCCGCCTCTTCGATGCGCAGCTTGGGCAGGCCCTGGTCGATGGCCTGGGCCATACCGCCGGCCTCTTCGACCTCGCTGATGTGCGCCCAGGCCCGGCGGGCGAGGTCGTAGGTCAGCTTCTCGACGTAGGCCGAGCCGCCCCACGGGTCGATGACGCGGGTGGTGCCCGACTCCTGCTGCAGCACGATCTGGGTGTTGCGGGCGATGCGGGCCGAGAAGTCCGACGGTAGCGCCAGCGCCTCGTCGAGCGCGTTCGTGTGCAGCGACTGGGTGTGGCCCTGCGTGGCGGCCATGCCCTCGACGCAGGTGCGGATGACGTTGTTGAACACGTCCTGCGCGGTCAACGACCAGCCCGACGTCTGGCAGTGCGTGCGCAGCGAGAGCGACTTGTCGTTCTTCGGGTCGAACTGGCCGACGAGCTTGGCCCACAACAACCGGGCCGCGCGCAGCTTCGCGACCTCCATGAAGAAGTTCATGCCGATGGCCCAGAAGAACGACAGCCGCGGCGCGAACTTGTCGACGTCGAGCCCGGCCTCGATACCCGCGCGGATGTACTCGACGCCGTCGGCCAGCGTGTAGGCCAGCTCGAGGTCGGCCGTCGCCCCGGCCTCTTGGATGTGGTAGCCGGAGATCGAGATCGAGTTGAACTTCGGCATCTGCTGCGAGGTGAACTCGAAGATGTCGCTGATGATCCGCATCGAGGGCTGCGGCGGGTAGATGTAGGTGTTGCGGACCATGAACTCTTTGAGGATGTCGTTCTGGATGGTCCCGGTGAGCTGCTCGGGCTTGACGCCCTGCTCCTCGGCCGCGACGACGTAGAGCGCGAGCACCGGCAGCACGGCGCCGTTCATCGTCATCGACACGCTCATCTGGTCCAGCGGGATGCCGTCGAAGAGCTGGCGCATGTCATAGATCGAGTCGATGGCCACCCCGGCCATGCCGACGTCGCCGGTCACCCGCGGGTTGTCGCTGTCGTAGCCGCGGTGCGTCGGCAGGTCGAACGCGATCGACAGGCCCTTTTGGCCCATGGCCAGGTTGCGGCGGTAGAAGGCGTTCGACTCGGTGGCGGTGGAGAAGCCGGCGTACTGCCGGATCGTCCACGGCTGGTTGACGTACATCGTCGGATACGGGCCGCGCAGGTACGGCTTGATGCCCGGGTAGGTGTGCAGGAAGTCGACGTCGTCGAGATCGGCCGCGGTGTAGAGCGGCGCGACGCCGATGCCCTCGGGCGTCTCCCAGGTCGCCGCCGACGGCTGTCCGTCCAGCGGGGCTGCGCGCGGTGTGTCGT
>CAXTHY010000002.1:2096-12744 GCA_964244175.1 uncultured Jatrophihabitans sp.
TGCGGCCACCAGGCGGGCCTGGCTGAAGTCAGGGATGCTCATTCGGCCACTCCCAGCGTCTCGAGCGTTCTCCGCAGTACGTCCAACGCGTCGCAGCCGGCGAAGACGTTGCCGTCGACCCCGTCGACCTCGGTCTTGCCGGCCAGCCAGATGCGCTCGGCGCCGGCCGCCCGCAACGCCGCGGCCGCACCCTCGGCCTCGTCGGCGTAGAGCTTGTCCGACGAGCACAAGCAGGCGACGGTCGTGCCCGCGTCGGCGAACTCCTCGACCGGACCCGTGACGCAGGCCAGCCCGGCGGCCTGGAACAGGTTGGCCGCGAAGCCGGCGCGGGCGCTGTGCGCGGCGACCGGCCCGAACGTCGCGAGGAACACCGACGGACGCGCTCCGGCGGCGTCGGTGCGGTCGCGCAGCGCCTCGAAGTCCTCGCTGTAGCGCCCGCGCGGCAGCCGGCCGGCGGTCGATTGCGGGGCGGCCGCGCGCTCGACCGGCTGTTCGTCGACGAACGCGTATTCGCTGACGCCGGTGATGGGCGAGCGGCGGTGGGCGATGTCGTCGGCGCGGGCCGCCCGCGTCGCGGCCAGCAAACCCTCGATCGTGCCGTCGTCGAGCGCGGCCAGTGCGCCGCCGGCCTGCTCGATGCCGGTGAACACGCCCCACGCCTTCTCGGCCAGCTCGTCGGTCAGCGCCTCGACGAACCACGAGCCGCCGGCGGCGTCGACGACGCGGGCCAGGCTGGACTCGTCATGCAGCACCGCGTGGGTGTTGCGGGCGATGCGGCGGGCGAACTCGTCGGACACGCCGATCGCTGAATCGAAGGGCAGGACGGTGACGGCGTCGGCCCCGCCGATCGCGGCGGCGAAGCAGGCGATCGTCGTGCGCAGCATGTTCACCCAGGGGTCGCGGCGCGTCATCATCGCGGCCGAGGTGACGGCGTGCTGGTACTGCCCGCGCCGCCCGCCGGACACGCCGCACAACTCGGCGACACGGTCCCAGATCCGGCGGGCGGCGCGGAGCTTGGCGATCGAGGGAAACTGCTCGGCAGTGACGGCCCACCGGAACTCGAGTGCAGCCAGGGCCTCGTCGACCGCCAGCCCGCCATCGGTGAGGGCGCGCAGATAGGCGACGCCGACCGCAGTGGCCAGGCCCAGTTCCTGGGCGTCCGAGGCGCCGGCGTCGTGGAACACCGTGCCGTCGACGGTGGCCAGGCGCAGGTTCGGCGCCGCTTTGCTCTGCTCGGCGAGAGCGAGCAGGACGTTGAGATCGGCGTCGGCGCCGGTGCGGGCCCGGGTACCGATCGGATCGGCGCCGAGCGAGCCCGACAACTCGACCGGGTCGACCCCCTGCTGCTCGACGAGAGCGAGCAGAGCTGGCAATGCTCGGTGGGAGTGAGCGCCGGCCTCCAGGACGATCGGCGCGAGGTCGAGGTACACACCCTCGAGCGCGGCGCCCAGGTCGGCGACGTCGAGCCCGCCCGCCCCGAGCACGAGCCACACCGAGGTCGCCCCCCGCTCGAGGTCCTGCAGCACGGCCCGGTTCAGCCGGGCGGCGTCCGTGTCGGCATGCCGGGTGCGAACATCCCAGCCGCTGACCGTCGCGCCGTCGCGGGTGGCACCGCGGACGAACGGCGCCTGGCCGGGCAACCCGTCCGCGGCGACGTCGTGCGCGTCATCGGCGGTATAGAGCGGTGCGATCCGGATACCGTCGTAGGTCGTGTAGGCAAGCGCGTCCTCGACCGCAGCGGGGTCGTCGGGGCCACCGGATTTCGTCAGCACCGCCGCGACCAGCGAGCGCCAGTCCGCGCGGCTGGGGGCCGGGAAGTCGGCGGCGAGCGCCAAGGTGTCGGGCTCAGCGGGCATTCTCCGGATCGTAGGGCCCGGTAACGCTCTCGGTTGCGGCCGGGTGGCCGATCTCTCGCCCCGTCGCGCCAGCGGGTCGGCCGGCGCAGATGTCGTCTCGGCCCTCGTCGTGTCCGCGTTGCTCCGACCCCGGCGCCCCCTACGCTGACGGTAACGAGGGCGGGCGGAGAGCAGGCAGTGGCGGGGCAGACCGAGCGCGAGTTCGACGCTGATGCCCGCGCGCCCGCCGCCGCCCGCGTGTTCGCCAAGTCCGCACTGGACGATCTGCTCAACGCCCCGCCCCCGGCGGGGTTGTGCGACGACGTCGAACTGGTCGTCAGTGAGCTCGTCACCAACGCCGTCCGGGCCGGCAGTCCCACCGTCATCGTCTCGGTGAGCCTGGAACGGACCCGCATCGTCGTCCGCGTCAAAGACCACGCCGTGGGCTGGCCGGAGGAGCGCCGCGCCGCCGTCGACGACCCGGGCGGGCGCGGATTGCCGCTCGTCAGCGCCCTCAGCGCGTCGTGGGGCGTCCGGCTCGTCGAGACCGGCAAGGTCGTCTGGGCAGAATTGGCTGTGCCTGCCGGGTAACCCGGAACGGACGGGATCAGGCGCCCGTTATCAGCACATGCAGGCCCGCCGGCGGATCATCAGCGGTGCGGGCCGCCGCGCCCTCGCCGCCCTGCTCGCCTGCGCCCTCGGCCTCGCGCTCGCCACCCCCGCGCGGGCGGCCACGACCCACAAGCGGCACGGCCACGGCAACTCGGCGGTCGTGCTGTCCGGGGACACCGCCTCGCACTCGCTGCGCAGCCTCGACGCCCACGGCACCGTCCCGGTCGCGCCGCCGACCAGTCGGCTGCGCGCCGGGGCAAGCACATCGCAATCCTCCAGGACGGCCAGCTCGTACCCAGCTGGCACCTCACCGGCCCGCGGGCCACCGGCGCAGCCTGCGTAGCCACCCGACGGCCGTCTCGAGCCGGTCGGGTCGCCTGCGCCGACCCCACCGCCTTGACCGACCAAGAGGAGTCCTGATGACCCGCTCGACCCTTCCGGCCAGACGCGCGCGTGCGCTGTCGACCGGCGAACTCGCGCACCTGCGCGGCATGCTCGAGGAGCAACGCGCGTTCCGCATCGACCAACTCAGGCAGCTGCAACGCCCCGGACCGCGCGCTCCGCTCGGCAGCACCGACCCCGAGATCCTGACGTCGCTGGCCACCGGCGCCCGCGCCGCGCTGCATGACGTGCAGGCCGCGCTCTGGCGGCTGGACGACGGCACCTACGGCCTGTGCACCGCGTGCGGTCACCCCGTCGAGGTGCAGCGGCTGGAGATCGTCCCGCAGACGGCGCAGTGCATGGCCTGCCGACGCGCCGCCCTACGGGGGTAGGCGGCGACCCGGTCACGCCCGCCGGCAAATCCCCGACCCGGGGCCGGATACGGCCACCCGAGTAGGGTCGGCGGGCGTGACCGGAGCCGACGTCGCCGCCTCCGCGGCCGCCGTTCTCGCCGAACGCACCGGGGTCGCGAGGCACGACGTCGCGATCGTCCTGGGCTCGGGGTGGGTGCCGGCCATCGACGTCCTCGGCGCCGCCGCGGCCGACTTCCCGGTCACCGACCTGCCCGGTTTCCTGCCCCCGGCGGTCGAGGGCCACGCGGGGCGCGTGCGTTCGATCGAGGTTGCCGGCCGGCAGGTGCTCGCCTTCCTGGGCCGCACCCACCTGTACGAGGGCCGTGGCACCGACCCGGTGGTCCATGGGGTGCGGGTAGCGGCGGCGGCCGGCTGCCGCGTCGTCGTCCTGACCAACGCCTGCGGCGGAATACGGCCGGGCCTCTCGGTCGGCGACCCGGTGCTGATCAGCGACCATCTCAACCTGAGCTGGCGTTCGCCGCTGCTCGGCCCGCGCTTCGTCGACCTCAGCGAGTGCTACTCGGCCCGGCTGCGGGCGCTGGTGCGCGCGGTCGACCCGAGCCTGGCCGAGGGCGTCTATGCGATGTTCCCCGGCCCGCAGTACGAGACGCCGGCCGAGGTGCGGATGGCCGGTGTGCTCGGCGCCGACCTGGTCGGCATGTCCACGGTGCTCGAGGCGATCGCCGCTCGCGCCGAGGGTTGCGAGGTGCTTGGCATCTCGCTGGTCACCAATCTCGCCGCCGGGCTCGGCGACCCGCTCGACCACGAAGAGGTGCTCGCCGTCGGCAACGCATCGGCCACCCGGATGGGACGGCTGCTGGCGCAGGTCATCCCGCAGCTATGACGGTGCTGCTCACCGGCGCCGCCGGGCGCATCGGAACGGCGCTGCGGGCCCGGCTGCCCGCCCTCGGATGGGAGTTGCGTTCATTCGACCGCGAACCGGTGCCCGACGGGATCGTCGGCGACCTGCAGTCGGCCGCCGACCTGGACGCGGCGGTAGCCGGCGTCGAGGCGGTCGTCCACCTAGCCGGCGTCCCCACCGAGGCCCCGTGGCCGGCCATCCGGGACGCGAACATCGACGGGCTGGTGCAGCTGTTCGAGGCGGCCCGCCGCAACGGCGTGCGGCGCATCGTCTACGCCTCGTCGAACCACGCGACCGGGTTCACGCCCAGCACGGCCGGCCTCACCACCGAGCCACCGCCCCGCCCGGACACGCTGTACGGGGTCAGCAAGGTGTTCGGTGAGGCACTGGCCCGCTACTACGTCGACCGGTACGGCCTGCAGGTGGCGTGCCTGCGCATCGGCACGTTCGCCGACGAGCCGAACGACCTGCGCGCGTTGTCGACGTGGCTGTCGCCCGACGACTGTGCCCGGCTCGTCGACGCCGGCCTACGCGCGCCCGACCTGGACTACGCGGTGGTCTGGGGCATCTCGGCCAACACCCGGCGGACCTGGAGCCTCGACTCGGCCCGGGCCCTCGGTTACGAGCCCCGCGACGACGCCGAGGTCTACGCCGAGCGGCTCGACTCGCCGCCGCCCGATCCGTCCGACCGGTTCGTGGGCGGCGGCTTCACCTCGCCGGGATTCGGGATCGACGAAGTGGCCGCGCGCTCGTGAACCAGGACGGTGCGCTGGCCGAGGCGGTCCGGGCCTGGATCGCCGACGAGGTCGACGACGCGGCCGCGACCGAGCTGCAGGCGCTGCTCGACGCCGGTGACGAGCCGGCCCTGGCCGACCGTTTCGCCGCCCCCCTGACCTTCGGCACGGCCGGGCTGCGTGGGCCGCTGCGGGCCGGGCCGAACGGCATGAACCGTGCGGTCGTGCGCCGCGCCGCCGCCGGCCTCGGCACCTGGCTCGACGCGCAGGGCCACCACGGCACGCGCGTGATCGTCGGGTTCGACGCGCGCCACGGGTCGCTCGACTTCGCCCGCGACTCGGCCGCGATCTTCGCCGCCCAAGGCTTCACGGCCCACGTGCTGCCGCGCGCGCTACCTACGCCGGTACTGGCCTTCGCCGTGCAGCACCTGGGCGCGGCTGCGGGGGTGATGGTCACCGCGTCGCACAACCCGCCGCAGGACAACGGCTACAAGGTCTACGTCGATGACGGCGGGCAGCTCGCGCCGCCCGCCGACGCCGAGATCGAGGCGGCGATCCAGGCCGTGGGCGCCACCCGCAGCATCGGGCTCGCCCCGGCCGGCCCGCACCGCCTCGGCGAGGATCTTGTCGACACCTACGTGGCCGCCGTGGCCGGGCTGATCGCCGCCGGGCCACGGGCGCTGCGCATCGTGCACACCGCGCTGCACGGCGTCGGCAGCGCCGTCCTACGCGCGGTGTTCGACGCCGCCGGGTTCACCGACCTCATCGCGGTACCGCAGCAGGAACACCCCGACCCGGACTTCCCCACCGTCGCCTTTCCGAACCCCGAAGAGCCGGGCGCGCTCGATCTCGCGTTCGCGCTGGCCCGCGAATGCGACGCCGACGTCATCATCGCCAACGACCCCGACGCCGACCGCTGCGCGGTGGCGGTGCCGCAGCCGTCGGGTGAGTGGCGGATGCTGCGCGGCGACGAGGTGGGCGTGCTGCTCGCTGACGCGCTGCTGCGGCTGGGCGTGCGCGGCACGTACGCCACGACGATCGTGTCGTCGTCGATGCTCGCGTCTCTGGCCGGTGCGTACGACGTCGGGTACGTCGAGACGCTTACCGGGTTCAAGTGGATCGCCCGCGCCGCGCCCGATCTCGTCTACGGCTACGAAGAGGCGTTGGGTTACGCGGTCGCGCCCGATCTCGTCCGCGACAAGGACGGCATCAGCGCTGCGCTGCGAATGGTCGCGCTCGCGGCCGAACTGAAGGCCGCCGGCTCGTCGCTGCTGCAGCGCCTGGACGAGCTGGCCGCCGCGCACGGTCGCTTCGCGACCGACCAGGTGTCGATCCGGGTCGATGACCTGAGTTTTATCACCGCCACCATGGGCCGCGTCCGGGCGACGCCGCCGGCGACGCTGCTCGGCCAGCCGCTGACGGTCGAGGATCTGCGGCCCGACGCCGACGTGCTGCGCTGGCGCGTGCCCGGCGCCCGCGTCGTCGTCCGCCCGTCCGGTACCGAGCCGAAGCTGAAGGCCTATCTCGAGGTGATCGAGCCCAACGGGTCGGCGGACGCCGCCCAGCGGACGTTGGCCCGGTTGCGCGACGAGGTCGCCGTCCTGCTGGCCTGACGGGCGCGATCAGCTGGTCGGGACGAGCCCGCCGCGCGTCCACGTCGACCACGGGACGTTCCAGTCGCCGTAGCCGGACCCCAACGACATGCGCGGGCCGGCGGCGTCCGGGTACTGCACAATGTCGCCAACCTGCGCCCATGAATACAGCCGCTTGGCGTCGGCCGGCAGCAGGTTGGTGCAGCCGTTGGAGGTGTCGACGCCGCGCTTGATGTTGCCGGCGTTCCAGGGGGCCGAGTGCAGGTACTCGCCACCGTAGGTCAGGCGCTGGGTGTACTTGATGTGGCACTCGTCGTAGCCGGGGCCGGTCATGCAGATGTTGTCGCCCTTCTCCATGACCACCTTGACGCCCGACTGGGTCGGGGTGTTCTTCGCACCCAGTGAGACGGGCGCGATCAGCACGCGCTTGCCGTCGCGGGTGACAGTTATCCGGTGCGTCGCGTCGTCGACGGTCGAGATGTTCGCCGCACCGGTGGTGAAGTCAAGGGCGATGTCGTTGCCGAACGCCAATCCCGGCCCGGCGGTGACGCCGCGAGCCGACAGCGCGACGTGGATCCTGGCATGCGCCGGCCAGAAGGACTGCGGGCGCAGGTGCCCCTCGATCGGGCCCTTTTTGCTGGCCGAGGTCTGGAAGTACCAGGCACCGGTCATCGGTTTGCCGTTCACCGTGAGCTGGGTGGCGGCCTGGAGCGCGCGGGCGTTGGTGATCCGCTTCGAGAAGTACGCGATCACCGGCATCCCGACGCCGTAGGTGGCGCCCTCGGCGTTGGCCAGCGAGATGTGCACGGACTGCGCGGCCGATTCGGTGGACGACGGGTCGGGCGCCGGGTCGGGCGAGGGTGCCGCGGTGGTCGACGGGCCCGACCCGGCGACCGGGCTGGTTCGGTGCGAGGCCCCCGACCGGGTGATCGCCACGACCAGCGCCACCACGGCCACCACGACCGCGGCGGCCGCGATCGGGGCGTACGTGGCCACCCGCCGGCGCCGTGGCGCCACCGGCCCACTCGCGTAGCGCGGCGCAGGCGGCACGGCATCGTCGCGGACCGAGGCGCGGGCCCGCGCATCGAACGACTCGCGGAGCAGACGCTCGAGGTCCTCGTCGGTCACAACTCATCACCCAGCACCCGCTGCAGGGTGGCCAGGCCGCGGCTGGCGGCCGACTTCACCGAACCGGTCGAGATCCCTAGCGTCTGGGCGATCTCCTTCTCCGACAGGCCGGACCAGTAGCGCAGCAGCAACACCTCGCGCTGGTGGCGCGGAAGTCGGCGCACTGCTCGTAGCGTCGCGCGATGCTCGTCGCGGACCAGGACGTCGTGGTCGGCCGGGGGCCCGGTGTCGGGCTCGGCGACCCTGAGGTGTTTGCGGGCAACCTGGCGCCGGCGCAGCACCGAGCGGGAGAGGTTGAGCACCGACGTGCGCAGGTAAGCCAGCGCGGCGTCGGGGTCACGCAGTGCGGCCGAACGGCGGTGCAGGGCGATGAACGCGTCCTGGACGACGTCCTCAGCGCTGTGGAGGTCGTCGACGAGCAGGGCGGCGAGGCGGACGAGGTAGCGCCAGTGGGCGGTGTAGAGGTCGTCGATGTCGACCGGGGCGGGGGTGGGCACGACGGGCGGCACCGCCACCTGCGCGGCGGGCGCCCGCTCCTGCTCGTCGGCCGCCACGGCGGTCAAGGGTGCCACAGGGAGAGGACGCCCGGCTCAGCGGCAAGGTTGTGTCTCTCCGGCCACAGCACCGCCGCGGCCCCAGCGCAGCCCTCAGCGCGGCCCGAACTGCCGGTCACCGGCGTCGCCCAGGCCGGGGACGATGTAGGCGTTCTCGTTGAGTCGCTCGTCGATGCTGCCGGTGAACAGGCGGATCGTCAGCCCGGAGTTCTCCAGCGTCGCGAGGCCCTCGGGCGCGGTGAGTGCGCAGACCACGGTGAGATCGTCGGCACCGCGCTCGGCCAGCAACCGAAGGCAGTGCAGCAGCGACCCGCCGGTGGCCAGCATCGGGTCGAGCACGATCACCGGTCGCCCGGCCAGCGACTCCGGCAGCGAGGCCATGTACGGGTGCGGCTCGTGCGTCTGCTCGTCGCGGGCCAGCCCGACGAAGCCCATCTGCGACTCGGGCAGCAGGTTGAACGCGGCCTCGGCCATGCCCAAGCCGGCGCGCAGGACAGGCACGAGCAGCGGCGGGTTGGCCAGGGCAGTGCCGGTCGTGGGTGCGACGGGAGTGGTGATCGGCCGGTCGGCCCGGGCGAGCTCCCGGGTGGCCTCGTACACGAGCAGCGTGGACAGTTCGCGCAGTGCGTAGCGGAACTCGGAGTTCGTACTGCGCTCGTCGCGCATCACCGTCAGCCGGGCCTGGGCGATCGGATGGTCGACGACGGTGACCTGCAGCGTGCTCACGCGCCTGACCCTAGCCGGGCGCGGTCAGGGCCAGGTCGGTCCACCGGCGGCGCGCGCACGGTGCGCCCGGACCCGGGCCCGGGAGCCGCAGCGGGCGTCGTTGCACCACCGGCGCCGGCCCGATTCGTCGAGGAAGATCCCGGCGCAGGTGTCGTCGCTGCAGGCCCGCAACCGCGGCCGATCGGCCGAGCTCAACTGGTCGGCGGCCTGTCGGGCCAGCCGGCCGAGCGCCTGGTGCGTGTCGGCCGGGCGCGAGGCCCGGATGCCGCCGGCGCCCCCTGTCACCCGCGGGGTGGTGTCGTCGGCGAGCGCCTCGTTCAGGGCCCGGAGCGCCGCGCGAGGCACGGGCTCGTCGTCGGCCACGGCGCGGGCGATCGCGTAGAGCACCTCGCGCAGGCGTTGGGCGGCGGCGACGTCGTCGGTGTCCGGGCGGCGTCGCGGCGCGAGCGAAACGGTGGCCAACCAATCGGCCAGCTGGTCCGGCGTGGCGATGAAGTCGGTGCGTTCACCCCGGCGGCGCCCGTAGACGGTGGCCACCAGATTGAGCCAACTCGTGCCCATCTCGAGGCGGTAGTCCAGTGCGGCCATGCTGCCACTGTAACGACTTGACACGTTACGGTCACGTGCTCGAGAGTGGTAACGAAACAATTCGTTACAACGCCTTGGGAGCCCGATGCACCGCTCACCCGTTCTCGGTACGGCCTTTGTGCTGATCTGGAGCAGCGGCTACGTCGTCGGCGCGATCGCCGCGCACGCCGCGGCAGCCCTGGCCGTCACGTTCTGGCGGTTGCTGGTGGCCGGCGTGATCCTGGGGGCACTCGCTCTCGTCCGTGGGGTGCGCTGGCCGCGCGAGCCGAGGGTGCTGGCCGGCATCGCCCTGGTCGGCGCACTGCTGTTCGGCGTGCAGTTCGGCGGCCTCTATCTCGGCCTCGCCGGTGGCATGCCGGCCGGGACGCAGGCCCTGTTGGTCAGCGCCTGTCCCCTGGTCGTGGCCCTCACCCAGGCCGGGCTCGGCTCCGAGCGGCTCGCCGGGCGGCAGTGGCTCGGCGCGGCCCTGGGCATAGGCGGCGTCGTCGTCGCGTTGCTGGGCCACCTGTCCTCTCCCGGTGCCGTGGGCCCGCTCTTGTGGACGCTGCTCGGCGTCGCCGC
This sequence comes from uncultured Jatrophihabitans sp., assembly GCA_964244175.1. Classification (GTDB taxonomy): domain Bacteria; phylum Actinomycetota; class Actinomycetes; order Mycobacteriales; family Jatrophihabitantaceae; genus Jatrophihabitans. Next base: position 12,083 of record CAXTHY010000002.1, read on the forward strand.
GTTCGCTGCGGCCACGGTGCTGACGCCGCGCCTCGTGCCGCCCGAGGCCGACGTGCGGGCCGTGACCTCGATCGAGTGCCTGGTGGCCGGCGTGGTCCTGTTGCCGTGGGCCCTGCTGCACGGCGGGTTGGCGGTGCCGTTGACCGGCCCGGCCGTCGGTTCGGCCGTGTGGTTGACCCTGGTGAACGGGGTGGGCGGCTCGCTGCTCATCCTGGCGCTCGTCCAGACCCGCGGGGCGACTCGGGCCACCAGCCTGCTGTACGCCGTCCCCGCGGTGACGGCGCTCGCATCGTGGCCCGTGCTGGGCGAGCCGATCGGCGTGCCCACGCTGGCGGGGCTGGCGATCGCCGGGCTGGGCATCGTGCTCGTCCAGTACCGGCCACCCAGCGCGCCCGTGGAACGGAGCGCGGTCGCATTGGAACCAGTGGCTTCTACGATGGTTGAGTGACGGTCCTCGAGAGCTCAGCGTTGAGCGACGTGACCCGCGACGACTCGGCGTTGCGAAGATTCCTGCACGGCCTACCCGGGGTCGACCAGGTCGGCGCCGAGGCGCGCGCCGCTTCCCTGGCGACGCGCAGCATCAAGACCACGGCCAAGGCGTGGGCCATCGACTGCGCGATCGGCATGGTCGACCTGACCACGCTCGAGGGAGCCGACACCCA
>CAXTHY010000002.1:12754-13778 GCA_964244175.1 uncultured Jatrophihabitans sp.
CGGCAAGGTGCGCTCGCTGTGCGCGAAGGCAGCCCACCCCGATGCGTCCGACCCGTCGGCGCCGCCGGTCGCCGCGGTCTGCGTCTATCCCGACCTGGTCGAGACCGCGGTCGCCGCGCTGCGCGGTACGCACGTGCAGGTCGCATCGGTGGCCACGGCGTTCCCGTCCGGGCGGGCCGCGTTGGCGACCAAGCTCTACGACGTCCGCGAGGCGGTCGCCGCCGGTGCGAGCGAGATCGACATGGTCATCGACCGCGGCGCATTCCTGTCCGGGCGCTACCTCCAGGTCTTCGACGAGATCGTCGCGACGAAGCGGGAGTGCGGGCCGGCGCACCTCAAGGTGATCCTCGAGACGGGCGAGCTGGCGACTCTCGACAACGTCCGCCGCGCGTCCTGGCTGGCGCTGCTCGCCGGGGGTGACTTCATCAAGACCTCCACTGGCAAGATCTCACCGGCCGCCACTCCCCCCGTCGCGTTGGTGATGCTCGAGGCGGTGCGGGACTACTACGCCACCACAGGCGAGCGGCGCGGCGTCAAGCTGGCCGGCGGTATCCGGACGACCAAGGAAGCCGTGCGTTACCTGGTCATGGTCAACGAGGTGGCCGGTGACGCCTGGCTGACGCCGACGCTGTTCCGCTTCGGCGCGTCGAGCCTGCTCAACGATCTGTTGCAGCAGCGGCACAAGCTGGCGACCGGCAACTACGACGGCCCCGACTACGTGAGCGTGGACTGATGTTCGACTACGCACCGGCGCCGGAATCGCGCGACCTCGCCCGGCTCAAGCCGAGCTATCAGATCTTCGTCGACGGCAGGTTCCGCGACGGTTCGGGGGAGGCGATCAAGACGATCAACCCGGCCGACGAGGAGCCGCTGGCCGAGGTCGCCGAGGCCGGCCCGAAGGACGTCGACGACGCGGTGCGTGCAGCTCGGCGCGCGTTCGACGGTCCATGGTCGGCGATGTCCGGGGCTGAGCGCGGCAAGTACCTGTTCCGCATCGCCCGGGCGATCCAGGAGCGCAGCCGCG
>CAXTHY010000002.1:13788-22696 GCA_964244175.1 uncultured Jatrophihabitans sp.
ACGGCAAGCCGATCAAGGAGACCCGCGACGTCGACGTACCGACGGCCGCGGCGCACTTCTTCTACTACGCCGGCTGGGCCGACAAGCTCGACTACGCCGGCTACGGACCGTCGCCGCGGGCGATCGGCGTGGCCGGGCAGGTCATCCCGTGGAACTTCCCGCTGCTGATGGCGGCCTGGAAGATCGCGCCTGCGCTGGCAACGGGCAACACCGTGGTGCTCAAGCCGGCCGAGACGACGCCGCTGACGGCGCTGGTCCTGGCCGAGATCGTGGCCGAGGCCGATCTGCCGCCGGGCGTGGTCAACATCCTCGCCGGCGGGCCCGACATCGGCCGGGCGATCGTCGAACACGACGGCATCGACAAGATCGCGTTCACCGGTTCGACCGAGGTGGGCAAGAGCATCCAGCGCTCGGCCGCCGGCAGCGGCAAGAAGCTCACCCTCGAGCTCGGCGGCAAGGCCGCCAACATCGTCTTCGACGACGCGCCGATCGACCAGGCCGTCGAGGGCATCGTCAACGGCATCTTCTTCAACCAGGGGCAGGTCTGCTGCGCCGGTTCGCGGCTGCTCGTCCAGGAGTCGATCGAGGACGAGGTCATCGCGGCGCTGCAGCGCCGCCTGGCCACGTTGCGCGTCGGGCACCCGCTGGACAAGAACACCGACGTCGGCGCCATCAACTCGGCCGCCCAGCTGGCCCGCATCCGAGCGCTCGTCGATGGCGGCGAGGCCGAAGGCGCCACCCGCTGGTCGCCGCCGGGCGAGCTGCCCGAGCGCGGGTTCTGGTTCGCCCCGACCGTTTTCACCGGCGTTTCGCAGGCCAGCCGCATCGCGCAGGAGGAGATCTTCGGACCCGTCCTGTCGGTGCTGTCGTTCCGCACCCCGGACGAGGCGATCGCCAAGGCCAACAACACCCCGTACGGACTGTCGGCCGGGGTGTGGACCGAGAAGGGCTCGCGCATCCTGTCCATGGCGGCGCGTCTGCGCGCCGGCGTGGTGTGGGCCAACACGTTCAACCGCTTCGACCCGACCTCGCCGTTCGGCGGCTACCAGGAATCGGGCTTCGGCCGCGAAGGCGGACGACACGGATTGGCGGCCTATCTCGATGTCTGATCGATTGTCTGTGCGCAAGACCTACAAGCTCTACCTCGGCGGCGCGTTCCCGCGTTCGGAGTCCGGCCGGTCGTACCCGGTGTCGACGCCGCAGGGCGAGTTGCTGGCTCATGCGGCGCAGGCCTCGCGCAAGGACCTCCGCGACGCCGTGGTTGCCGCCCGTGCGGCGTTCGGCAAGTGGTCGGGCGCGACGGCCTACAACCGCGGGCAGGTGCTCTACCGCATCGCCGAGATGCTCGAGGGCCGCCGCGAGCAGTTCGCGGTCGAGGTCGCCGACGCCGAGGGCAGCACGCCGAAGCAGGCGCTCGCGCAGGTCGACGCCGCGATCGACCGTTGGGTGCACTACGCCGGCTGGGCCGACAAGTACGCACAGATCGTCGGCTCGACCAACCCGGTGGCCGGCCCGTACTTCAACTTCTCCCTGCCCGAGCCGACTGGGGTCGTCGGCGTGCTGGCGCCCCAGGACTCGTCGCTGCTCGGGCTGGTGTCGGTGCTGGCCCCCGTCCTGACGACCGGCAACACGGCCGTGGTGGTGGCGGCCCAGGACCGTCCGCTGCCGGCTGCGTCATTGGCCGAGGTGCTCGCGACCTCCGACCTGCCCGGCGGGGTGGTGAATCTGCTCACCGGGTTCACGGCCGAGCTGGCGCCGTGGCTCGCCGCGCACCGCGACGTCAACGCCTTCGACGTGACCGGCGCCGAGCCGGGCGCCCGGGCCGATCTGCTGGCGGCCGCGGCCGACAACGTCAAGCGCGTCTACGTCCCGCGCGACACCGACTGGGTCCGCGCGCCCGGCCTGGCCCGGCTTAACGCGTTCGTCGAGACGAAGACCGTCTGGCACCCGATCGGGGTCTAGTTCGGAAACTCCCGCTCGCGCCATCACGTGGCGTCGTCCCACACCCGGCCTTGTTCGCGGAGGTCGGCCGCGTCGCGGCCGGTAAAGGTCGGCGGCTCCCAGCGGTGCTCGTAGGTGTACTCGGGCACCACGGGATCCTTCTCGGACCAGGCGATGCGGTCATATCCCCACCAGTAGCCGTCGCGCACCCGGGTGAGGTACGGCGGCACCTTCTGCGCCCGTAGGTGCGCCGGAAACTGCCGCCCGCCGCGATCGATGTAGCTCGGCGGCCCCTGCCCGCGGCCCCGGCCCAACTGGCGGCCATGGCGGTCGACGACGGCGATCTCGTAGCCGACTGCGTCGAGCAACGCGGCGAAGGTGTCGAAGCGCGGCACGGTCCGTTCGGCTTCGATCCGGTCGACGGTCGAGCGCGGCAGGCCGGCCAGTTCGGCGAGCTCACGCTGGCTGATGCGGCGTGCCCATCGGGCCGACCGCAACCACTGCGCCGCGTTCACATCGCCCATCGTGCCGCGGTGCAGCGCGCTCGGGTTGCCTCATCCGCAAACTGTGGACGGGTGACTCGGGCTGTGGACCGGGGGTGCGGGCTGTGGACGGGCGGTGCGGGCTGTGGACAGCCCGGCCGCGCAAGCATGAGGTGCCCATTTCCATCAGCTGACGGGTGGGGTTCACGGTTGCTTGAGGATTGCCCGCATACCTGCTTCACCGGTGCTCCCGCGGGAAACGGCGCCGTGCCGCTTCTCGAGCACGAATGCGGGCAATCCTCAAGCGTCCACGAAGAGGCACCATCATCGACCGGCAGCGCGCTCCGAGGGCAGAAAGCGCGACCACACCGGCCGCCGCGCCGGTTGGGCCGGGTGGGCCGGTTGGGCCGGTTGGGCCGGTTGGGCCGGGTGGGCCGGGTGGGCCGGCGAGCTCAGCCAGACCGGCCGCCGCGCACGACCTCGAGCAGCGCCGGGCCGTCGGGCACGCCGAGCCCGGTGCACGCGTCCCACCCCGGCGCGGCCGAGTAGGCGCCGTTGTTGCCCGCGGTGATGTCGCGGAAACCCTTCGTTGCCCGGCCGGCGGTGGCCTCGGCGTAGATCGCCGGCTGCATTAGGCCCAGCGGCGCACCGGTGGCCTGCACGAGACGGCACACCAGCCCGGCCCACAGCGGCGCGACCGCGCTCGTGCCGCCGATCACGCCGGCTGCGCCGTCGACGACCACCTGGTAACCGGTCTGCGGATCGGCGACCGCGGCGACGTCGGGCACGCCGCGCCCACTGCCGCCTGATCCGCCGCTGCCGCTCTGCGGGGGGACGCCGGCCCGGGCCTGCCAGTCGGGCACCGGGAACGCGTCGCTGACACCGCCGCCAGTGGCACCGCCCTGGCCGCCGTCGTTCCACACGGTCTCGCTCGTGACCGTCCCGTCGGCGGCGAGGTGCAGGGTCGTCCCGCCGCAGCCCAGGACATGCGGGCTGGCGGCGGGGAAGTCGGCGTGCGCGGCGCTGTCGGTCTGGTTGTCGGCGCTGCCGTCGTCGCCGGCCGCGGCGGTGACCGTCACGCCGAGCAATGCGGCGTCGGCAAAGGCGCTGTCCATGGCCGTCCGCGCCTGCGCGCTCCACTGATCCTCGCTCTGGCCCCAGCTGATGCTCAGGGCGGTGGGCGTCGGCGTCGCGTGCGCGGCCTGGGTGACGGCGTCGAGGAACCCGGCGTCGGTGTTCGGCGCGAAGTAGACGAACTGCTGCGCGGCCGGCGCGATGGCGCCGGCGACCTCGATGTCGAGCAGCACCTCACCGTCGGCGCCGTCGGGGTCCTGCCCGGCGACGTTGGTCGCGCCGTCGACCCCGACCGCGGTGACCGCCGGCGTGGGCAACCCAAGCCCGCCGAAGTAGGTGTCGAGATCGGCCTGGCCGAAGCCACCACCGAGCTCGATGATCGCGATCGTCTGCCCGCTGCCGTCGCCGTCGGGCAGGTCATAGGCGTCGGCGAGCTGCACCGGCGTGTAGCTGACCGCGGCGGCGTCGGCCCGGGCGACGCGGTAACGCGCAGCGGCCTGCGGGCGGTCATCGAGACCGAGCACCGCGACCAGCGGGCCGGACAGCGCCGCACTCGGCACCAGCTCGCCGGTCGGCTGGCGAGCCAGCGCGCCGGTACTCAACCGCACCTCGCGCAACGTCGTGCCGAACAGTTCACCCAGGACGACGGCGCTGCCCCGCACCCGCACCACCCGCGCCGTGGCATCGGCCGACACGACCTCGGCACCGGCGGCGACGACGGCCGCGCGCACCGCATCGAGCTCGGCCGGGTCGGCGCCGAACCGGCGCCCCAACTCCGCGCGCGAGAGCGGCGGGCCGGTAAAGGCCGCGGCGTCCGGCTCGGCCCGCCGGCGCAGCACGAGCGTCGCATCGACGGTGGCGGCGTAATCGAGCGGGCCGACGACAGAGGCGTCGTCCCAGAGCGCGCGGAGGCTGCCGGTCATCGGTGTCGTCATGGGCTCAATGATGAACCTCGGCACCGACAATTCCGACACCGTACGAGCCCGGTAGGTTCGCGCGTATGACGAGTACGAGCGCGGCGATCATCCCGATCACCCTGACCGTGAACGACCGCACCGGTGTGACGCTGTACGCGCCGCCGTGGGAGGACGAGGACGGCGACGAGTGGCAGGGATTCCTGGGCGACGGATCGAAGATCCTGCTCTACCCGAACGCCGTCGAGCTCGCCGCCTTCATCGCGTCCGGCGAGGAGAACGACCTGTCCGATCACCCCGGGTGGGGGCAGGTACTGAAATCGACGCCCGAAGAGCTACGCCCGGGCAGCGAGGACCGTTACGACCTGGACCAGGTGTACGAATGGGCCGGCGGCGACCCCGACCCGGTGCACGTGTCGGCGCTGGCCAACATCGTCGACATGGTCGCGCGCATCGCCGACTGCTGCGACGACGGCGCGCTGCGCCGCCTGGTCGAGGGCACCCCGGCCTACGCCGAGCTTGTCGACGAGGAGGTCAGCTACCAGGGCAAGGAGGGCAAGAAGCGCTGGAACGAGCTCGGGGACACGATTGCCGACTCGTGGGAACGCGCAATCGCCCGCGTCGACTCGTGGCTGAACTGGCAGGGCGACTTCACCGAAACCGAGTTCGACGACGACGAGGCGCTCTGGGACCGCATCGGGGCCGAACCGATCGAGATCGTGCTGCCCGACGCCACCTACCTGACCGTCCGCGGCGAGGTGCTCGTCGACGTCGAGGGCGACGACACGGAGGTCGTGTTCATCGGTGGCACCGACTCCGTCGCGGTGTTCACCGAGGTTGCCGATCTCGCGCACTACTGCCGCACCGCCAAGGGACACCGCCTCGTCAAGCTCGAGTGGTGGAACGAATTGGCCGACGAAGAGGACGACGACGCGTTCGCGCCCGAGGTGTCCTACGACCTGCGCAAGCCGTCGGCCGAAGGCGCTGAACTCGTGGGCGAGCTCGCCGACTTCTGCGAACTCGACGCCGACACCGACATCCTCGACGGCCCGACGATCGATCGCGACGACTGGCGCGAGCTGCTCACCGAGATCGAGACGTGCTTCGCGGTCCAGGACTGATCGCCGCGGCGCGCCGGGCCGGCGCGGTACTGATCGTCGCCGTGATCGGCGGCTGCTCGTCCGATCCGGCACCGACACCCCCGCCGTCGAGTTCACATCCGGGCCCATCCAGCGCCTCGGCTCGTTCGACCCCGTCCCGTTCGACGTCGCGGCGGCCCCCGGTGTCGCCGGCGCAGGCCGCCTTCGACGCGATGAGTTTGCCGGATCGCGTCGGGCAGCTGCTGATGGTCGACTGCCCCAGCAGCGGGGTGACCGATGCGACGGCGGCCGCGATCCGGACCTACCGCGTCGGATCGGTGATCCTCGACAGTACGAGCCAGCGAGGGTTGCGCGCGACGCGCAACGTCACCGCGCAGCTGCGCGGGATCGCACCGAAGGGCGTCGGGCTGTTCGTCGCCACCGACCAGGAGGGCGGGCTCGTCCAGCGGCTGCAGGGCCCCGGCTTCGCGTCGATCCCCAGCGCGATTGCGCAGGGCGCGATCGCACCGGGTCGGCTGCAGGATCGCGCTCGCCAGTGGGGCACCGAGCTGCACCGCGCCGGCGTCAACGTCAACCTCGCGCCCGTACTCGACACCGTGCCGGCCGGCGGCGCCGCGAACCCGCCGATCGGCGACCTCGATCGCGAGTACGGGCACACGCCCGCCGCGGTGACGGCGCACGGTCTCGCCGTCGAGCGGGGCCTGCTCGATGCCGGCGTCGATCCCACGGTCAAGCACTTTCCCGGGCTCGGCCGCGTTAGCGGCAACACGGACACCACTGGCGGGGTCACCGACACGCTCACCACGAGACACGACGCGTACCTCGCACCGTTCCGGGCCGCGGTGCAGGCCGGCGTCCCGTTCGTCATGATGTCCACGGCGATCTACGCCAGGATCGATCCGGGAACGCCGGCCGCGTTCTCGCGCAAGATCGTGACCGGGATGCTGCGCGACGACCTGGGCTTTGGCAAGGTGGTGATCAGCGACGACATCGGCGCCGCCAAGCAGGTGGCACAGTACTCCGCCGGCCAACGCGCTGTGCGGTTCCTCGCCGCGGGCGGCGACATCGTCCTCACCGTCGTCGCCAATCAAGCGGCCGAGATGACGGCCGCGCTGCTCGCGAAGGCCAAGTCCGACCCCGCGTTCAAGCGCATGGTCGACGCCGCCGCGCTGCGCGTCCTGCAGGCCAAGCAGGCCCGCGGGCTGCTGGGCTGACGTGGCCGCGCTCAGGCGCTGAGCGCGGCGTACCCGGGCTTGATCACGTCGTTGATGATCGCCAGCCGATCGTCGAAACCGATGAAAGCGCTCTTCATCGCGTTGACGGTGAACCACTGCAGATCCGACCAGTCGTAGCCGAACGCCGCACTGAGCAGCGACATCTCGCGCGACATCGACGTCCCGCTCATCAGCCGGTTGTCGGTATTGACGGTGACGCGGAAGTGCAGCCGCCGCAGCAACCCGATCGGGTGCTCGGCGATCGACTTGGCCGCGCCCGTCTGCACGTTGGACGACGGGCACATCTCGAGCGGGATGCGCTTGTCGCGCACGTACTGCGCGAGCCGACCCAGATCGCCGCCGGCCGTGATGTCATCGACGATGCGCACACCGTGCCCGAGCCGGTCGGTGCCGCACCACTGGATCGCCTCCCAAATCGACGGCAACCCGAACGCCTCGCCGGCGTGGATGGTGAAGTGGAAGTTCTCGCGCCGGACGTACTCGAACGCGTCCAGGTGGCGTGACGGCGGGAACCCGGCCTCGGCGCCGGCGATGTCGAAGCCCACCACGCCGTCGTCGCGGTAGCGCACGGCCAGCTCGGCGATCTCGCGCGAACGGGCCGCGTGGCGCATCGCGGTGAGGATGGCCCCGACCTGGATCGGGTGGCCGGCGTCGGCGGCGTTCTGGGCGCCGTCGCGGAAGCCGGCGACCACGGCCTCGACCACCTGCTCGAGGGTCAGGCCGCCGTCGGTGTGCTGCTCCGGCGCCCAGCGGATTTCCGCGTAGACCACTCCGTCTTCGGCGAGGTCCTCGACACATTCACGGGCGACGCGTTCGACGCCCTCGATGGTCTGCATGACCGCCACGGTGTGCGCGAACGTCTCGAGGTAACGCTCCAACGACCCGGACGCGGCCGCGGCCCGGAACCACTGGCCGAGCTCGGCCGGGTCGCTGCTCGGCAGCGCGCGATAGCCGATCTTAGCCGCCAGGTCGACGATGGTCTCCGGGCGCAAGCCGCCGTCCAGGTGGTCGTGCAGCAGCACCTTGGGCGCGCGGCGGATGGAGTCGGCATCGAGCGGGGTCGGCATCGCCCCACGGTAGCGATCCGTCCCGCCGCTAGCTGATGCGGTCCAGGATCAGGTGCGTCGACGGGGCGGCCTCACCGATGTCGAAGCCGCCGGCCAGCGCGTCCAAGGCCCGGGAGAAGCGCGCCGGATCGTCGGCGTGCAGCTCCAGCAACGGGTCGCCTGCCCGCACTTGATCACCCGGCTTGGCCAGCATGACCACACCGGCACCGGCCGAGACCGGGTCCTCCTTGCGCGCTCGCCCGGCCCCGAGCCGCCAGGCCGCGACGCCCACGGCCAGTGCGTCCAACCGGGTCAACACCCCTGACGCCGGCGCAGTGACCACGTGCCTCTCGGCCGCCACGGGCAGCGGCGCGTCCGGGTCGCCGCCCTGGGCCGCGATCATCGCCCGCCAGACGTCCATGGCCCGGCCGTCGCGCAACGCGTCGGCCGGGTCGACGTCGACCAGCCCGGCGCAGGTCAGCATCTCGCGGGCCAGCGCCAACGTCAGCGTGACGACGTCGGACGGCCCACCCCCGCCCAGCACCTCGAGCGACTCGCGTACCTCCAGCGCGTTGCCGGCCGTCAGCCCCAGTGGTGTCGACATGTCGGTGAGCAGCGCGACCGTCTGCACGCCGTGCCCGCCGCCCAGCGTGACCATCGTCGACGCCAGTTCGCGGGCGTCGTCGAGTGACTTCATGAACGCGCCGGTGCCGACCTTGACGTCGAGCACCAGCGACGACGAGCCCTCGGCGATCTTCTTGCTCATGATCGACGACGCGATCAGCGGGATCGACTCGACCGTGCCGGTGACGTCGCGCAGCGCGTACAGCTTGCGGTCGGCCGGGGCCAGCTCGGCCCCGGCCGCGCACACGACCGCGCCCACCGACGACAGCTGGGCCAGGATCTCGGCGTTCGACAACCCGGCCCGCCAACCCGGGATCGACTCGAGCTTGTCGAGAGTGCCGCCGGTGTGGCCCAGGCCGCGGCCGGACAGCTGCGGCACGGCCGCGCCGCAGGCGGCCACCAGTGGCGCCAGCGGCAGGGTGATCTTGTCACCGACCCCGCCGGTGGAGTGCTTGTCGGTGGTCGGCCGGTCGAGGCCGGTGAAGTCCAGCC
>CAXTHY010000002.1:22706-55779 GCA_964244175.1 uncultured Jatrophihabitans sp.
TGTCGGTGGTCGGCCGCGGCACCGACGACAGGTCCAGCCGCTGCCCCGACGCGATCATCGCGGCCGTCCAGCGCGCGATCTCGGCCGCGGTCATGCCGCGCAGCAGGATCGCCATGGCCAGCGCCGCCATCTGCTCGTCGGCGATGTCGCCGCGGGTGTAGGCGGCGAGCACCCAGTCGATCTGGCCGTCCGACAGGGCGCCGCCGTCGCGCTTGGTGCAGATGACGTCGACGACGTCGAACGATGACTCAGCCAAGGTGCTCACGCCCGAAGGCCATCGGCAGGACCTCCGTCATCGCCTTGATGCCCTCGGGGGTGTCGACGAGCAGGTCGGGGCCGCCGTGCTCCCACAGCAGCTGCCGGCAGCGGCCACAGGGCATCAGCACGTCCCCGTGGGCATCGACGCAGGCGAAGGCCACCAGGCTGCCGCCGCCGCTGCCGTGCAGGGCCGACACCAACCCGCACTCGGCGCACAGCCCCAGCCCGTACGACGCGTTCTCGACGTTGCAGCCGGTGACGATCCGGTCGTCGTCGACGAGCGCGGCGGCGCCGACCGGGAACTGCGAGTACGGCGCGTAGGCATGGCCCATCGCCTCCAGCGCCGCGCGGCGCAGCGCCGGCCAGTCGATCTCGCTCACGAAGCTCCTCCGGTGATGGTGACGGGCAGGGTGCGGACGCCGCGGATGACGAACTCCGGCCGCCGTTGCGGCGTCTCGGCCAGCGCGAGCGACGGGAACCGGTGCAGCAACGTGGCCAGCGACGCCTGCAGTTCGACGCGAGCCAGCGGGGCGCCGACGCAGAAGTGGATGCCGGCGCCGAACCCGAGGTGCGGATTGTCGGCCCGCGCAATGTCGAAGTGATCGGGCGCAGCGAACACTGCGGGGTCGCGGTTGGCCGCGCCGAGCAGCGCCGCGATCTTCTGCCCGGCCGGCACCGTCACGTCCCCGATCACCGTGTCGGCCACCGCGGTCCGTTCGAACAGTTGCAGCGGCGAGTCGTAGCGGATCAGCTCCTCGACCGCGGTGGGCACCAGCGTCGGGTCGGCCTGCAGAGTCGCCAGCTGGTCAGGGTGCGAGAGCAGCGCGGTCACGCCGTTGCCGACGACGTTGACCGTCGCCTCGTGGCCGGCGTTGAGCAGCAACGTGCAGGTGGTGACGAGCTCGTCCTCGTTTAGCCGGGCGCCGTCGGAGTCGGTCTCGGCGATCAGCGACGACACCAGGTCGTCACCGGCGCGGCCCCGGCGCGCGGCCACCAGCTCACGCAGGTAGTCGACGAATCCCGCGGCGGCCCGCTCGGCGTCGTCGCGCTGCTGCGGCGTCACCGCGTACTCGTACATTTTCACGATCGCGTTCGACCACGGCCGCAGCAGTGGCCAGTCCGGCTCGGGAATGCCCAGCAGCTCGGCGATGACCTGCACCGGCAGCGGCTCGGCGTAGCGCGCGATCAGGTCCACCGCCGACCCGTCCGCTCCGGCGGCGGCAACGTCGGTCGCCAGCCGTTGCGCCAGCTCAGCGATGCGCGGGCGCAACCGTTCGACGTGTCCGCGCGCGAACGCGGCCGCCACCAGCCGACGCAGCCGGGTATGCGTCGGCGGCTCGTTCTCGAGCAGGGAGTTGACGTGGATGAGCTCGAACGACGGCATCGGCTCGTCCGGCCAGCGCGGCGCCCACAGCCGCCCCAGCGTGCGCGCCCGCAGCACCGCGTTGGCCGCCGCGTGCGTGAACGTCAGCCACATCCCCAACCCGTCGTGCCACTGGACCGCGCCGCGTGCGCGCGCCACGGCGAAGTACGGGTACGGGTCGGCGACGACCGCGGGCGCGGTCAGGTCGAGATCGAGGGCGGCCGTCAAGCGTCGCTCATGCTCCCTGGCCCTTGCGCCACGGCAGCCCGTCGGCCGCCGGCGGTCGCAATCGTTGCGAGGCGAGGGCGAGCACCAGCAGGGTGATGAGCTGCGGCGTGTACGGGACGAATTCGTGCGGCACGTCGTCGGTGGTCAGGTACCAGACCAGGACGAGCGCACCGAGGACGAGCGCGACGGCGGCCGGGACCAACTTCTTGCGATAGATCTGCCAGGCCGCGACCGCGGCCAGCACGAACACTACGACGAGCAGCAACGCGTGCACGCCGACCTCTTGTTCGCGCAGCTGGACGCCGTCGGTGAAGCCGAACAACCCCGCGCCCGCGGCCAATCCGCCCGGACGCCAGTTGCCGAAGATCATCGCCGCCAGGCCGATGTAGCCGCGGCCGCCGGTCTGACCCTCGCGGTAGATGCCGGCGAAGTCGGCGAGGAACGCCCCGGCGATGCCGGCGAGCATGCCCGAGGTCAGGACGGCGACGTACTTGAGCCGGTAGACCGGGACGCCCCGGGTCTCGGCTGCGGCCGGGTTCTCACCACAGGCGCGCAACCGCAGGCCGAACGAGGTGCGCCACAGCAGGAACCACGACAACGGGAACAGCAGGATCACGATGATCGTGAACGGGGTCAGCGTGGTGGTGATCGCGCGCAACAGGCCGGCCAGGTCGGAAACGAAGAACCAGTGGTGGGCCTCGATCTTGCTCAGCCCGCTCACCGCGCCGGGCACCCGCATCGCTTCGAACTGCGGGATGCTGGGCGACTGCGTGGGTCCGCCGCCGGGCTCGGCCGAGAAGAACACGCCGGCCAGGTAGCGGGCCGAGCCGAGCGCCAGGATGTTGATGGCCACGCCGGACACGATCTGGTCGACGCCGAAGGTGATGGTGGCAATCGCGTGCACCCCACCGCCGATCAGGCCACCCACGATGCCGCCGACGATGCCGAGCCACGGGCTGTCGGAGAAGTAGGCGAACGCCGCCCCGAACCAGGTGCCGAGGATCATCATGCCCTCGAGCCCGATGTTGACGATGCCCGAACGCTCCGACCACAGGCCACCGAGTCCGGCGAGCGCGATCGGCACGGCGTCGGCGATCGCGGCGCCCAGCGTGCCGCCGGTGGTCAGTCCCTCTTCACCGCTGAGCGCCCGGACCAGCGAGAGCACGACGAAGCCGGCCAGCAGGCCGAACGCGATGCGCGACGCGGCCGCACCGCGACGCGCGGTCGGCGCCGCCACCGCCGCGATGCCGGCCGAGGGGGTGCCGACGGGTGGTTCGACGAGCGTCATGCCGTCACCTCCTTCGTCAGCGACGGGGCGCCACCGGACGGCGGGGGCGGCTCAGACGGTGCCGCCAGCGCCCGGCCCACCCGGCGTTGCTGCGCGCGCAGCGCGACCCGGCGCACGACCTCGTAGGCGACGACGACCGACAGCACCACGACGCCCTGCGTGATCTGCACGATCTCCTTCGGAATGCCGTTCAGGTCGAGGATCTGCGCCGACTGGTCGAGGAACGACCACAGCAGCGCAGCGAAGGCGATGCCGAGCGGATTGTTGCGGCCGAGCAGGGCGATCGCGATACCGGTGAAGCCGATGCCGCCGGGGAAGGTGATGGCCGAGTACGAGTGCGAGTCGCCGAGCAGGATCGGCATGCCGACCAGACCGGCAATCGCACCGGATGCGACGAGGGAGATGACGACCATCCGGGTGACGTTCACGCCGCTGGCCTGCGCGGCCGGCAACGAGTGGCCGGCGGCCCGCAGGTCGAAGCCGAAGCGGGTGTTGCCGACGACGACCTGGAACGCGATCCCGACGACGACGGCGAGCACGATCAGCCCGTACACCTTCGTCCCGGCCCCGGAGATGAGGTTGAGGCCCTGCACCTGACCCGAGCCGGGGATCGGCTTGGTCGTGATGTCGTTCGAGCCGGTACGTACGCCGAGCAGGCTCGGCCGCATCAGGAACGCGATCAGGCCGGTGGCGATGAAGTTGAGCATGATCGACGAGATGACCTCGCTGACCCCCCGTGTCACCTTGAGCAGCGCGACGAGGCCGGCCCAGGCCGCACCGACGAGCATCGCGACCACGACGATGGCGAACTGGCGCAGCCCGTTCGGTAGGGCCACCGCCCCACCGAAGGCGCCGGCCAGGCAGGCCGCCAACTGGTACTGACCGTCGACCCCGATGTTGAACAGGTTCATCCGGAACCCGATGGCGACCGCGATGGCCGAGAGGTAGTAGTACGTGGCGGTGTTGAGGATGGTGACCTCGGTCGAGGCCTGCGTCCCGAAGTCCCACATCTGCGAGATGACGAAGGTCGGGCTGTCGCCGCGGACCGACAGGATGATCGAGGTGACCGCCCCGGCGAAGACCGCGGCGACCAGTACCGCGAGCAGGCTGAGCCCGAGGCGATTGAGCCGGTCCCTCACGTGTGGTCCTCCGCGCCGGTCATCGCGGCCCCGAGCTGTTCGGGCGTCACGGACCGCGGGTCCACCTCGGCGACGAGCCGGCCGCGCAGGATCACCTTGAGCGTGTCGGACATGCCGATCAGCTCGTCGAGGTCGGCCGAGATGAGCAGCACGCCCAGCCCCTCGGCCCGGGCCTGGCGCAGGTGCTCCCAGATCGCGGCCTGGGCGCCGACATCCACACCGCGGGTGGGATGGGCCGCGATCAGCAGCCGCGGCGCGCCGCTCATCTCGCGTCCGACGATGAGCTTCTGCTGGTTGCCGCCCGACAGCGAGCCCGCGGTGACGTCGATGCCGGGGGTGCGGACGTCGAACTCGGCGACGATGCGCCGGGTGTCGCGCTTGGCCCCGGCACTGTTGATCAGCGGGCCGAGCGCGTTCGGCTTCTCGGTCTGGTGGCCGAGAATGCGGTTCTCCCACAGCGGGGCCTCGAGCAGCAGTCCGTGCCGGTGCCGGTCCTCGGGGATGTAGCCGATGCCGCTGACCCGCCGCTTGCGGGTTGTCCAGTGGGCGATGTCGCGCTCGCCGAGCCGGATGTGGCCCTCGGACGCCAGCATGCCCATGATCGCCTCGACCAGCTCGGCCTGGCCGTTGCCCTCGACGCCGGCCAGGCCCACGATCTCACCGCGGCGGATCGCGAACGTGACGTCGTCGACCACCGCGCGGCCGTCGGCCGTACGCACGGTGAGGTGCTCGACCGCCAGCTCGACGGTGTCGGTGACGGTCGAGTCGCGCAGCTCGGGCACGGGCAGCTCGCTGCCCACCATCAGCTCGGCCAGCTGGCGCGCCGACACCGCCTTCGGGTCGACGGTGCGCACCGTGGTGCCGCGGCGGATGACGGTTATCTCGTCGGCGACCGACAGCACCTCGTCGAGCTTGTGCGAGATGAACAGGACGGTCAGGCCCTCGTCCTTGAGCTCGCGCAGGTTGTCGAACAGCTCGTCGACCTCCTGCGGCACCAGCACGGCGGTCGGCTCGTCCAGGATGAGGATCTGGGCGCCGAGATAGAGCACCTTGGCGATCTCGACGCGTTGCCGGGCGCCGACCCCCAGGGTCTCGACGAGGGCGTCGGGTTCGATGCCGAGCCCGTAGGCGTCGGAGATCTCGCGGATCTTGCGCCGGGCGGCCCGCACGTTCAGCACCCCGCGCCGGGTCGGTTCGCCGCCGAGGATGACGTTCTCGAGCACCGTCAGGTTGTCGGCGAGCATGAAGTGCTGGTGCACCATGCCGATGCCGGCGGCGATGGCGGCCGACGGCGACGTCAGCGTGACCTGCTTGCCGTTGACGGCGATGGTGCCCTCGTCCGGGCGGTGCATGCCGTACAGCGTCTTCATCAGCGTCGACTTGCCGGCACCGTTCTCACCGACGATGGCGTGCACGTGGCCCCGCTGCACGGTGATGTCGATGTCGTGGTTCGCGACCACGCCGGGGAAGCGTTTGGTGATGCCGCGCAGTTCCACGGCGGGGGCGGCGTCGGTGGCGGCGCCGGTCGGGGTGCCGGTCGGAGTGCTGGCGGCGACGATGGCGCACGCTCCTCGGTGCGAACAGCAGGAGACAGCAGGTCAACACAACGGGCACGGCCCGGGAAGCACGCTATACCGCGCTTCCCGGGCCGTGGGACCGGTTCAGGAAATCAACGCCCGATCAGGGGGTCTCGGGGACCTTGATCGTGCCGGCGATGATCTTCGCCTTGAACGCGTCGATCTGCGCCTTGAACGGGTCGATCTTCGGGTTCGACGTCGCGTAGCCGACACCGTTGTCCTTCAGGCTGAACCGCTGGAAACCGGCCTTGAACTGACCCTTGGCGTCGGACTCGATGAAGTCGGCGACCGCCGTGTTCACGCCCTTGAGCGCGGACGTCAGGATCAGCGGCTTCTGCGCGGCAGTGGCCGTCTGGTACTGGTCGGAGTCGACGCCGATCGCCAGCTTGTTCTTCTCGACCGCAGCCTGGAACAGGCCACCGCCCGAGCCGCCCGCGGCGTGGTAGACCACGTCCGCCCCGCCGTCGTACTGGCCTTCGGCGATGGTCTTGGCCTTGGCCGGGTCGTTGAACCCGGTGAAGTCCGGCGCCTGCGAGATGTAGGCCACCTTGACCGTGATCGCCTTGTTCACCGCGTGCACACCGGCGACATAGCCGGCCTGGAACTTCTGGATCAGCGGCGTGTTGACGCCACCGATGAAGCCGACCGACTTGGTCTTGTCGGCCAGCGCCGCCGCCACGCCGACGAGGAAGGAGCTCTCGTTCTCGCTGAACACCAGGCCCTCGACGTTGGGCTGCTTGATCGAGTTGTCGTCGACGATGGCGAAGTTGGTCTGCGGGAACTTCGGGGCCACCTTGCCGAGCGCGGTGGCATAGGCGAAGCCGACCGCGACGATCGGGTTGTAGCCCGACTGGGCCAGCAGGGTGAGCCGCTGCGCCTTCTGGGCGTCACTCTCGCCTTGGACGGCCGACAGTTCCTTCGTCTGGACGTTCAGGCTCTTCTTGGCCGCCTCCAGGCCGGCCGCGGCCAGGTCGTTGAACGACTTGTCACCACGACCACCGACGTCGTAGGCCAGGCCGACCTTCACCGTCTTCTTGGCCGGTGCCGAGCTGCTGGCCGGCGACGAGCCGCCGCCGGCCGCGGTGCTCGAACCACCGCCGCCACCGCTGCTGCCGCACGCCGTCAACACCAGCGCAGTTCCTGCCACCAGTGCCCCCAGCTTCATCCCACGCAGTGCGCGCAAGATCGATCCCCTCTCGTCCCATGCCCTTGGTGAGCTCGGCCAGGGCAGGTCCCCGGCGTCCTGGCTCACCAGGCGATGCCGAGCACGCTAACGCCTCCCCCGGGCGTGTCGGCACCGGCCCATCAGTCGAAACCAGATCGTTGCCGGGCCGACACAATGGTGGGCGCTCACGCCGCGAGGCCGAGGACGAAGGGGTAGACGCCGCTCGCGCCGGCCTGCCGCAGCAACCGGGCGACGACGGTGAGGGTCCAGCCGGTGTCGGTGAGGTCGTCGACGAGCAGCACACCCCGGCCGGTG
Organism: uncultured Jatrophihabitans sp.; assembly: GCA_964244175.1. Lineage (GTDB taxonomy): Bacteria > Actinomycetota > Actinomycetes > Mycobacteriales > Jatrophihabitantaceae > Jatrophihabitans. The sequence goes on from CAXTHY010000002.1 coordinate 30,040, forward strand.
ACCTGCGCCGCCAAGCCGCCGGGCAGCTCGTACCCACCCCACACGTCGCGCAGGCGCAGCGCGCTGTTGGACCGACCGGTCGAGGACGGCCCGCGGTGCGCGATCGCGCCGAGGTCGGGCAACCGGCCGATCGTGGCGATGCGGGCGGCGAGATCGGCGACCAGCTGGGGGCGACGGTTCGACCCGATGTGCACCACGACGTCGGGTCGCTGAGCCCAATCCCAGGCCTTGAGCACCTCGACGGTGGCGCGGATCAGCTCGTCCGGTGCCGGACCGTCGGCCGCGTCGTCGCCCAGCACGGCCCGCACGCGCTGGCCCAGGCCGAGATCGGTGAACCGCGCGATCGCCCGGCCGCTCTCGGCCTGCTCGTCGGACTTGATGCGCCCGCGCAGGTCGATGCCCAGGTTCGGCATCGCGGTGGGCCACATCCGGCGCGGGTCGAAGGGCACACCGGGGCGCTGCAGGCGTTCAGTGGCGACGGAGACGGCCTGCGCCGAGGTGTCGGCGGACAGGGTGAGGCCGCCGCAGTTGTCGCACCGCCCGCAGGCCCAGTTGCCAGCGGCCGCCGGGTCGTCCAGCTGCGCGCGCAGGAAGCGCAGCCGGCAGCCGGTGGTGGCCAGGTAGTCGCGCATCGCCTGCTGCTCGTCCTGACGCACCCGGGCCACCCGGGCGTAGCGCTCGGCGTCGTACACCCATTCCCGGCCGGTGCTGACCCAGCCGCGGCCGACCCGCTTGGCCGCACCGTCGACGTCGAGAACCTTGAGCATGGCCTCGAGGCGCGAGCGGGACAGGTCGACCTGTGTCTCGAGGGCGGCGGTGCTGATCGGGTCGTCGTTCAGGGCGCCCAGAGCCGTCCGCACCTGCCGTTCGGACGGGAAACCGACAGACGCGAAATAGGCCCAGATCGCTTCGTCCTCGGAGCCCGGCAGGAGGATCACCTGGGCCCGCTCGACCCCGCGGCCGGCGCGCCCGACCTGCTGGTAGTAGGCGATCGGTGACGACGGCGCCCCGAAGTGGATGACGAAGCCGAGGTCGGGCTTGTCGAACCCCATCCCCAGCGCGGAGGTCGCGATCAGCGCCTTGACCCGATTGTTGAGCAGGTCGTCCTCGGCCGCCAGCCGCTCGCCCTGCTCGGTCTGCCCGGAGTACGCGGCGACCTCGAACCCGCGCCCGCGCAGGTAGTCGGCGACGTCCTGCGAGGCCGCGACGGTCAGCGTGTAGATGATTCCGGAGCCGTCGAGTTCGGCGAGGTGGTCGGCCAGCCAGGCCAGGCGGTGCGGGGTGTCGGGCAGGGCCAGCACGCCGAGGTGCAGCGACTCGCGGTCGAGGCTGCCGCGCAGGACCAGTACCCCCTCGTTCCGGGCGGGGTCACCGGCCTGCCCCAGGCCGAGGACATCGGCGACGTCAGCAACGACGCGGGTGTTCGCGGTGGCGGTCGTGGCCAGCACCGGGATGCCCTGTGGGAGTTCGGGCAGCAGCGTGCGCAGCCGCCGAAAGTCGGGACGGAAGTCGTGGCCCCAGTCGCTGATGCAGTGCGCTTCGTCGACGACCAGCAGCCCGCAGGTGGCGGCGAGCTGCGGCATGACGTTGTCGCGGAAGTCGGGGTTGTTCAGCCGTTCGGGCGACAGCAGCAGGACGTCGACCTCGCCGCGCGCGACCGCCCCGTAGGTGGCGCGCCACTCGTCGACATTGGTGGAGTTGATGGTGACGGCGCGGATGCCGGCCCGTTCGGCCGCGGCGATCTGGTTGCGCATCAGCGCCAGCAGCGGCGACACGATCACCGTCGGGCCGGCGCCGGCCGCCCGCAACAACGCCGTGGCGACGAAGTAGACAGCCGACTTGCCCCACCCGGTGCGCTGCACGACCAGCGCGCGGCGACGGTCGGCGACGAGGGCCTCGATCGCCGTCCACTGGTCGGCCCGCAGCACGGCGTCGGGGCCGGCGAGCGCGCGCAGGTGCTGCTCGGCGTGCGCGCGCAAGGTCGTGCGGTCGGCCAGTTCGGTCACCGGTCCTGTTTAGCAGCCACCCCCGACGCGCCGCCCCGCCCTGTGGATAACCCGCGCTGGCCGGGCGACATACCGCAGTCATAACGAGACGTGACGCGCCCGCCGCGTTGCCCGGCCAGACCCGACACGGCACCTACCCTCGTCGGGTGCGATACCGGGCGACCTCTGCGGCGCTGACGATGCTGCTGATCGGGGCGGCCGGCGCGCCCGGAGCCGCCGCGGCGCCCAGCCCGACCAGCACCTCGACCCACCATTCCGTCCCGCCGAAGGCGCCGGCGCCCACCGACAGCGGCAACTCACCGGCCGCCCCCGACCCGAACCCACCGGCCGGTGGCATCGGCCCGGACGGCGAGGCGGTCGGCGGGGCGCGGCTGCTGCACCGCACGCGGGTGCTGCCGAAGCACGCCAAGCCGCTGCCGGCGGATCTCACCGCCCGGGCGTGGGTGCTCGCCGACCTCGACACCGGTGCCATCCTGGCCGCCCGCGACCCACACGGTCGCTACCCGGCCGCGAGCATCCAGAAGATCCTCACGACCGTCACGTTGTTGCCGCTGCTGCCGGGCAACCGGACGGTGACGGTGAGCCACCAGGCCGCCAACACCGAGGGCTCGCACGCCGGCCTGGTCGCCGGCGGCAAGTACACCGTCGATCAACTCTTCCGGGCCCTGCTGCTCGTTTCGGGCAACGACGCGGCGCAGGCCCTGGCCGAGGCCGCGGGCGGCGGATCGCAGACCGTGGCCCGGATGAACGCCGTCGCCCGGCAGCTCGGCGGCTACGACACCTTCGTCCAGACACCGTCGGGCCTGGACGGCTGGCAGCAGCTGACCAGCGCCTACGACATGACGCTGTTCCTGCGGGCCGCGATCGACCAACCGCGGTTCGTCGCCTACGACCGCAAGCTCAAGACCCGGCTCCCGGCCCAGCCGATCGACGGTTTCGGCGCGGTGCCGCTGTACAACCAGAACGTGCAGTTCCTGACGACGGTCAAGGGAGCGCTCGTCGCCAAGACCGGCTTCACCGACGCCGCGCAGCACACCTTCGCCGGCGTGATCGAGCGCCACGGCCACCGCTATGGCGTGGTCCTGATGCGGGCGCAGCGCTACCCCGACGACCAGTGGGTGCAGGCCACCGAACTCGTCGACTGGGGCCTGTCGCTGCCGAAGGGGACGCCGCCCGTCGGGCACTTGGTCCAGGCGACCCGCGCGGGCGTCCCCACGTCGCCGGGCCCGACGAGCGCCGCACCGTCCTCCCCGACGGCCTCGACATCGGGCGCCCGCGGCTCGAGCGGTTCGAGTTCCAACGGCGGCCTGCGGGTCGTGATCGTCGCGGTTCTGTTCGGCGGACTGTTCCTGCTGGTGCAACGCCTGCGGCACAACCGCCCCACGCCGCGCGGTGGTGGCGGATCTTCGCGGCCGTCGCGACGACCTGGCCCGGAGTAGACTGGGACGGGTTCAGGTCCATGTCGCGCCGCGGACCATGTCTCTGCGGCCGGGCCAGGAGAACGTCGATCTTGCCGGTACCGTCCGGCCCAGTCAGGTTGTGCCATGACCACCTCGTTGAACATCCCCGAGTCCAGCGTCACCGCCGCCGTGGCCGCCTCCGCCGCCGCCGTGCTGTGCGAGATGTGCCCGCACGAGATGGACGGCCACGACGCGCTGTCGCGGCGGTTCTGCCGGGCCACCGCGGCCGGCGCCTTGACCCGCGGCTGCATCTGCACCGCACGCTGACGCGGCCCCTCGGTCGCGGCTGTGAACGCCCAGGTCGCCCTGACCGCCGGGCTGGCCCTGGTGTCCGCGCTTGCGTTCGCCATCGCCACCGTCACCCAGCAACGCGCCGCCCAACAGTCCTCCGACGGTGAGGCCCGCCGCCTGGACTTCGTCCGTCAGTTGCTGCGCCGCCCGCAGTGGTGGGCCGGGACGATGGGCAACGGCGTCGGCTACACGGTGCAGGCGGTCGCGCTGGGCCTGGGCTCGCTGCTGATCGTCGAACCCATCCTCGTCACGTCCCTGCTGTTCGCGTTGCCCCTCGGCGCCCGGCTGAGCCATCAACGCCTGCCCCGAGCCGTGTGGGTCTGGGCCGTCGTCCTGGCCGCGTCGCTGGCCCTGTTTGTCACGCTCGGCCGTCCCAGCCGCGGGATCAGCCACGCGTCGCTCACCGGTTGGCTGGTCGTCGCTGCGGTCGGCGTGCCGATCGTCGTCGCCTGCCTGCTCGTGGCCCAGCCCCGCTCGGGCACGACCCGCGCGGCCGCGCTGGCCGTCGCCGTCGGCCTGCTGGCCGGCGTGCTGGCCGTGCTGACGAAGGCAGTGGCCGCGACCGCGAGCGACGGTGTGCTCGCCGTGCTGGCGTCCGGGAACACCTACGCGCTGATCGCGGTCGGCGCCGCCGGGATCTACCTGCAGCAGCTCGCCTTCCAGGCCGGTGCCCTGCAGGCGTCGTTGCCGGTCATCGCCGTGCTCGAGCCGATGGTCGCCGCCGGGCTCGGCCTCACGCTGCTGCACGAGAACCTGCAGGCCACGGGCTTCGTGCTGGCCGTGCTGATCGTCGCCGCGGTCGCGATGACCCTGGCGACCGTCGCCCTCGCCCGCGCGCAGCCGCCCGTGGCGGCGCCGGTTGCCGCTCAGCCGTCCTTGGCGCCGGTGGGCTGAGCCCGCGGCCGGGTCACGGCCCACGTGGTCGCGGCGCCGATGAGCGCGCCGGCACCGACGAGCGTCGCGCCGACCGTGCCCGGACTCGCGCCCGGACGCTCGATGTCGACGGGATCGTCGACCATGGCCGGCGGCTCGATGATCGGGACGCGGTTGGCCGCCAGGTGGGCCGCGTTGACGGTGGCGATCCAGGCACAGGAGAAGAGCATCCAGCGGGCCACGAGCTGGATCCACACCAGGATCGCGATGATGCCCGCGAACGGCCCGGCCGTCGGGCTGCCCGCCGTCTTCGCGATTGTGTAGGTACCGACGATCTTGAGGATCTCGAAGCCGACGGACGCGAGCAGCGCCCCGCGCAGCGCCAGCCGCTTCTCGACGTCGGCCTGCGGCAGCCGCACGAGGAGCCACCAGAAGATGATCAAGTCGCCGGCCACCGCGATCGCGATGCCCACGACCTTGAGCAGCAGGGTGAAGCCGGGCAGCGAATCGAGCGCGAGCCAGCCCAGGATCTGGTCGGTCAGTGACGTGCCGACGACGGTCAGCCCCAGCGAGATGATGATCCCCAACCCGAGCCCGGCCAGCACGAGCAGGTTCGACACCTTGGACAGGAAGAAGTTCTGCTTGGCCGGCGCGCGCCCCCACACTCCGTTGATGGCGCCGCGCAGGTTGCCGATCCAGCCCAGCCCGGTGAGCAGCACGCCGAACAGCCCGACGAGCCCGACCCCGGTGCGCTGCTCGATCGCCGTCTTCAGCGCGGTGTTCAGGGTCTGGCCGAAGCTGCCGGGCACCTTGGCCGTGATGTGGGCGAACAGGTCCTGCTCGGCGGCCGGGTGCGCGTGCAGGACGAAGCCGGTCACCGCCACGGCCAGCAGCAGCAGCGGAAACAGCGCGAGGAAGCTGAAGTAGGTGATGGCCGCGGCGTACTGGTTGCCGCTGTTGCGGCCCAGCAGCGCCCACGCGGCCAGCACGTGCCGCAGCCAGGTGTAGCGCTCCTGCAGCTGCGCCCACTTCGCCGTGGCCCGGTCCTTCAGGCCGGCCGCCGCTCCCGAACCCGCGCCGTCGTCCGCGCCGTCGTCCGCGGCATCGTCGCGTCCAGGCTCGTCGGTCATGGTTCCCGTTGTACCCGCCGACTGGTGACCCTGACCGGTCAGCGCCCGAGCGGGAACGCCGAACGCCAGTCCCAGCTGCCGTCCTGGTCGCGCGCGAACAACACGAAGCGCTCGACGGTGAACCGCGCGACGAAGCCCGACAATCCCTCGTAGGCTTCGTCCAGCCCGGCGTCAGGGATCTGCTGGGCCACCGTCACGTGCGGGTGATACGGGAAGTCGAGTGCGCGCGCCAACGGCCCGCAGCGGATGTCACGTTCGAGCAGCTCGCAGGCCGACAACCCGTTGGCGACCTGGATGAAGACCACTGGCGAGATCGGCCGGAACGTGCCCGTGCCGGCCAGATGCATCATGAACGGCTGGTGCGCCAGCGCCACTTCGGTGAGGTGTTTCTCGACGTCGGCCAGGGCCTCGGCCGGAACGGGAGTCGGTGGCAGCAGCGTGACATGCGGGAACACCAGGTCGGCCGCCGGATCACCGACCTGACGCCGCCACTTCACCAGCACGGACGCGTGGGGTGGCGGGATCGCGATCGCGACGCCGAGCATCACGTCGTTCACGGGTGCATCGGCGCGACGAGCCCCACCCGTTCGTAGGCGGCGCGCACCGACTCGGCGGCGACCTCATTGGCCCGTTCGGCGCCACGGGCCAGGATGCGGCCGAGCTCGGTGCGATCGTCGAGCAGTTCGGCCGTGCGCTTGGCGAACGGCTCGGCGAACGCCGCGACCGCGTCGGCCACCGCGACCTTCAACGACCCGTAACCCCCACCGGAGAATTCGGCCTCGACGTCGGTCACCGCGCGACGGATCTTCCTCGCACTCACCGACGGATCGTCGAGCAGGTTCACCGTCCCGGCCTCACCCAGCGACTTGCTCATCTTCGCCGTCGGGTCCTGCAGATCGAGGATCTTCGCCGTCGCCTTCAGGATGTAGGGATCGGGGACGACGAACGTGTCGCCGTAACGCGAGTTGAAGCGTTGGGCGAGATTGCGGGTGAGTTCGAGGTGCTGGCGCTGGTCCTCACCGACCGGGACGTAGTTGGCCTGGTAGAGCAGGATGTCGGCCACCTGCAGGATCGGGTAGGTGAACAGGCCTACGGTGACGCGGTCGGCTCCCCCGCGTGACGACTTGTCCTTGAACTGCGTCATCCGGCCGGCTTCGCCGTAGCCGGTGAGGCACTCCATGATCCACGCCAGCTGGGTGTGTCCGGGCACGTGGCCCTGCAGGAACAGCGTGCAGCGATCGGGGTCGAGGCCGGCCGCCAGCAACTGGGCCACGGACACGAGCGTGCGCTCGGTCAGCTCGGCCGGCGGCGGCGGGTTCAGGGTGAGCGCGTGCAGGTCGACAACGCAGTAGAACGCGTCGTTCATCTCCTGCAGCGTCACCCACTGCTTCACCGCACCGAGGTAGTTGCCGAGGTGGAACGAACCGGCGGTGGGTTGGATCCCGGACAGGACGCGCGGGGCCGGGGGCTGCGAACTCATGATGCGTCGATTGTTCCACTGGGCGGTCCGGCATTTTCGCCGGTCTGCTGGTTGCTCGGCGTGAGCCGCACCCGGGCCACGCGGCGCCCCTCGGTCCGCACTACGGCCAGCCGCACGCCGTCGTGGTCGACGACGTCGCCGGTACGCGGCAGGCGGCCGAGTGCGGCCATGACGAACCCGGCCACCGTCGAATACGGCCCCTCGGGCAACTTCACATTCGTTATGTCGGCTATTTCATCTAAGTTCAGCTTGCCGTCGACCTCGACCTCGCCGCCGGCCAGCTGGCGCGACTCGATCGCGTCGACGTCGTACTCGTCGCGGATGTCGCCGACGACCTCCTCGATGAGGTCTTCGAGAGTGACGATGCCGTCGGTGCCGCCGTACTCGTCGACGACGATCGCCAGGTGGTCGCCTTCGGCCCGCATCTGCGACATGGCGGCCAGCACGTGCACGCTGCCCGGCAACGCCTTGACCTCGCGGGCCACGCTGGCGACGGTGCGGTCGCGGTCGTGCCGGTTGTTGGGCAGCATCAGGTCTCGGATGTGTACGAAACCGAGCACGTCGTCGTGCCCGCGGCCCACGACCGGGTAGCGCGAGTGTGGCGACTCGGCGGCGACCTTGGCCGCGCGGCTTACCGTCATCGACCCGTCCAGGAACGTGACCTCGGTCCGCGGGATCATCACCTCGTCGATCGCGCGTTGGCCGGCGGAGAAGACATCGTCGATCAGGCGCCGCTCGTCGGTCCCGAGCGATTCGTGAGCCGCCACGAGGCCGCGCAACTCCTCTTCGCTGATCGGTTCGCGCGCTGCACCAGGGTCACCGCCGAGCAGTCGCACGACGACGTCGGTCGACTTCGACAGCAGCCAGATGACCGGCCGGAAGAACGCGGCAATGCTGTTGAGCGGGGCGGCGAAGAACGACGCCGCCTTCTCGGCGCGTTGCAGGCCAAGGCGTTTGGGGGCGAGCTCGCCCAACACGAGGGTCACGAACGAGATGATGAGCGTGACGCCGACGACGCCGGTGACGCTGGCCAGGCCCTCGCTCCAGCCGTGTTCGATCAGGAAGTCCTTGACCTCGTTCGACAGCGTCACCGCGCCGAAGGCGCTCGAGAGCAGCGCAGTCGAGGTGACGCCGATCTGCACTGTCGCGAGGAACCGGTTCGGATCGCGGGTCAGCTTCTCCAGCGCAGCGCCGGTGCGGCCGTTCTCGACGAGCGCGCGGATCTGGCTCTCGCGCAGCGATACCAGCGCGATTTCGGCCGCCACGAAGACGCCCTCGATGACGATCAGCAGCAGGACGATGCCGATGTTAAGAACCAACATCCCGCTAGTCCGCCTTCCGGGCCTGCACTGTTGTCGTCCTGGCCCAGCGTAGGGGCGGTGGCGCCGTTGCCTCTCGCATCCAGCGAAAGGCCGCCTGGGCTAGATGAATGCGTCCAAGGGAGACGGCGTGTCGGGTCTCCGCGAGGTCAGGCGGCGTCCGGGTGCTCCGGGTGGGGGTGCCTGTTTATCTCGGGCCGGCCGCGGCGCGACGGGTTGCACGGTCGGGTCCGATCAGACGGCACGGTCGGGTCCGATCAGACGGCGCGGTCAGGTCAGAAGGGCCGCGGCTGCCAGAACGGCGGCGGTTCATGTGCAGCAGGCGACCCCCCGACCCGGCCGGCTGCACAAGATCACCTGGCCCCTTCGCCGCGCCATTCAAAACAACGCAAGACCCGCCACCGCAGCCGACCGCGAACGACTACCAAGCTAAGCGATGGCGGCGCTGCGACCTTTCGCGGCCGAGGTCGCTGGCGCGAGGGTGGCGACACGCGCCGCGGGGGCGCTGCCGCGCAGGAGCACCTTGGCCACGAAGTGGGGATTGTCGGTCATCGGGACGTGCCCGACGCCGCGCATCATCAGGTGCTCGGCGTGCGGGAGCAGCTGCTGCGCGCGGGTGGCCTGCCAGGGCGGGAGCACGAGGTCGCGGGCGGCCCAGGCTATCGTCACCGGCACCTCGGGGGCGATCTCCAGGTCGAACGGCTCGGCCGCCTCCAACAGCAGCTTCAGGGCGGGCCGGGCGTACCGGAACGCGCGGGCGTCGCCGAGCGCCTGGTCGGGCGTGACGCGCGCCGGGTGCGCGCACAGCAGGCCGTAGACGAGCTGACGGCCGGTGCGGGTGCGGGCGAACGTCTCGCTGCGGTCGCCGAGGCGCTCGCTCAGCGCACAGAAGCGCAGGAAGATCTGCTTCGTATAGGCGAATTGCGCGGGCGTACGCCAGAACCCGGCGGGCGAGAGGGCGGTGACGCTGCGCGCGTCGCCCTCGGCTGCGGCGATCAGCGCGATGAGGCCGCCGAGCGAGTTGCCGGCGACATGCGGTCGGTCGAGGCCCTCGTCGACCAGGAACTGCTTGAACTGCTCGCGCACGACGTCCTCGACCGGGCGCCCGTTCGTGACCAACTCGGGCGACTGACCGTGGCCCGGCAGGTCGACGAGGATGACTTCGCGGTGCTCGGCCAGCTCGTCGAGCACGGGATACCAGGCCTGCCTGCGGTGGGTCACACCGTGTACGAGGACCAGTGGCTCCCCGGAGCCGTGCCGCTCGGACGCGAGCAAAGGTGCCTCCCCCTGAGGTGCTGGACCCTGGCCGTCCAGACATCCGGACGTTACCCACGACAACGTCGTTCCCGCGTGACCGCCATCACAAACTAGCAGACTGTAACAGGTAAACGGACTGATATGTTTCGCATCCGGCCAAATCTGGATGCCTTACGTAGCAGGCGATTACGCTCAGCTACGCAGTCCGGGCTGCTCATTCGCCGGCCGCCACCGCCGCCCCCTCCACCGGGCAACGCACCGCCGGGCAGGCCGGCAGATCGCACAGGCGGCAGATCAGCTCGGCCTGCCCTCGGCCCGTGGTGAGGGCGGCGAGCATCTTCTCCAGGACCGGCTCCAGCGCGGCTCGTTCGGCGCCGGTCAGCGGACGCAGCGCCGCCTCGACCGCGTCACGACGGGCGGTCAACACCGCATCGGCCCGGGCGCGCCCCTTCGCAGTCAGGACCACCGTCAGCGATCGCGCGTCCGCACCCGGGCGGCGCGCGGCCAGACCGGCCGACACCAGTGCGTCCACCAGCCGGACGGTGGCCGGTTGACTGAGCCCCAGCGGCACGCGCAGCCCCTCGATACCCACTGCGTCGTACTGGGCGAGCACGGCCAGCGCGGCGGCACTCTGGCCGCCGCGCCCGCTCTCGGCCACCACCGATTCCTGCACCCGGTCACCGACGGCGAGCGCCAGTGCACCGAGCAGATTCGCTTGTCGGGCCGTCATTCATCAATGATGCATCATGCATGCATTATTGGCGAGATCATACGGTTGCCGGAGTGCGGAACGGAGGGACGGGTGGGACGGGCGCACGCTCAGCGATCGGGGCTCAGCGGAGGTCGTCCAGGATCGCGTTCAGGGTCTTGCTGGGCCGCATCGCCGCTTCTACCTTCGTCAGGTCCGGGTGGTAGTAGCCGCCGATGTCGGCCGGCGAGCCCTGCACCGCGGCCAGCTCGGCGACGACGTCGTCCTCGCCGCCGGCCAACGCCTCGGCGATCGGAGCGAAGGCCGCGGCCAGGTCGGCGTCCGCATCCTGGCCGGCCAGTTCCCGAGCCCAGTACAGCGCCAGGTAGAAGTGGCTGCCGCGGTTGTCGAGCTCGCCGACCTTGCGCGAGGGCGACTTGTTCTCCTCGAGGAAGGTGCCGGTGGCGCGGTCGAGCGCCTCGCCCAGCACCTTCGCCTTGGGGTTGTCGGTCATCTCGGCGAACTTCTCCAGCGAGACGGCGAGGGCGAGGAACTCACCGAGGGAGTCCCAGCGCAGGTGGTTCTCCTTCACGAACTGCTGGACGTGCTTCGGGGCCGAACCGCCGGCGCCGGTCTCGAACAGGCCGCCGCCGTTCATCAGCGGCACGATCGAGAGCATCTTGGCGCTGGTGCCGAGCTCGAGGATCGGGAAGAGGTCGGTCAGGTAGTCACGCAGGACGTTGCCGGTGACCGAGATCGTCTCCTCGCCGGCCCGCGCCCGCTCGAGCGTGAATCGGGTCGCCGCGGCGACGTCGAGGATCTCGATCTGCAGGTCGTCGGTGGCCAATTCCGCGAGCGCCGGCTGGACCTTCTTCAGCAGCTCGGCGTCGTGCGCGCGGGTGTCGTCCAGCCAGAACACGGCCGGGGCACCGGTGGCGCGGGCCCGCTCGACGGCCAGCTCGACCCAGTTGCGCACCGCGGCGTCCTTCGTCTGGCACATGCGCCAGATGTCGCCGGCCTCGACCTCGTGCTCGAGCAACGTCGTGCCCGCCGAGTCGACGACGCGGACGGTGCCGGCCGACTCGATCTCGAAGGTCTTGTCGTGCGAGCCGTACTCCTCGGCCTTCTGCGCCATCAGCCCGACGTTGGGCGTGGTGCCCATGGTCGACGGATCGAACGCGCCGTGCTCGCGGCAGTGGTCAACGGTCTCGGCGTAGAGAGCGGCGTAGGACGAGTCGGGAATGACGAACTTCGCGTCCTGCTGGTCGCCGGCGGCGTTCCACATCTGGCCCGACGTGCGAATCGCCGCCGGCATCGACGCGTCGATGATGATGTCGCTGGGCACGTGCAGGTTGGTGATACCGCGGTCGGAATCGACCATGGCGATCGAGGGACCGGCCGCGATCGCCGCGTCGACCTCATCCTTGGCTTCGGGGTGCGCGCTCAGCAACGACCCGAGCCCGTCGTTCGGGCTGACGTCGGGGTAATTGGCGTAGACGTCGCCGACGACGGCGCGCACCGCGCGCCCGAAGATCACCGGGTCGGACACCTTCATCATCGTCGCCTTCAAGTGGACGGAGAACAGGACGCCCTCCTCCTTCGCCTCGGCCACCTGCTCGCGCAGGAACGAGTCGAGGGCGGCCCGGCGCATGACCGAGGCGTCGAGCACCTCGCCCGCGAGCACCGGCGTCTCGGCCTTGAGCACGGTCGTCTCACCATCGGCGGCGACGTGCTCGATGCGCACGGTGTCGGCGCCCGGCAGCGTCACCGACGTCTCGGTCGAGCGGAAGTCGCCGCCGCTCATCGTCGACACGTGCGACTTCGAATCGGTCGACCATGCGCCCATCGAATGCGGGTGGCGCTGCGCGTAGGCCTTGACCGAAGCCGGGGCGCGGCGGTCGGAGTTGCCCTCGCGCAGGACCGGATTCACGGCCGAGCCCTTGACCTTGTCGTAGCGCGCGCGGACCTCGCGGTCGTCGTCGGTGCTCGGGTTCTCGGGGTAGGCCGGCAGGTCGTAGCCCTGCTCGCGCAGCTCGGTGATCGCGGCCTTGAGCTGCGGCACCGACGCGCTGATGTTGGGCAGCTTGATGATGTTCGCCTCGGGCGTGGTGGCCAGCTCGCCGAGTTCGGCCAGGGCGTCGGCCACCTGCTGATCCGGCTCGAGCCGGTCGGGGAACTGGGCCAGGATGCGGCCGGCCAGGGAGATGTCGCGCAGTTCGAACTCGACGCCGGCCGGCGCGGCGAACGCCTCGACGATCGGCAGCAGCGAGAGCGTGGCGAGCGCGGGCGCCTCGTCGGTGTGGGTGTAGATGATCTTGGCCATGCCCGGCGCCGTCCTCACGTCTCGAATTCTCTTGGCATCAAGATATCGCATGCAGGGCGCGGACCGTAGGCTCAGTCCCGTGAATCCGGCATGACCGGTCCGACGGCGTCGAACAGCGGCGCCCGGACCTCGATAGTCACCATCGACGACGACCCCGGTGTCTCGCGCGCGGTCGCCCGCGACCTGCGGCGGCGCTACGGCGACACCCACCGCATCGTGCGGGCCGAGTCGGGGCAGCAGGCCCTGGACGCCCTGCACGAGATGAAGCTGCGCGGCGACTCGGTGGCCGTACTGCTCGCCGACTACCGGATGCCGGGCATGAGCGGTCTCCAGTTCCTCGAGGCGGCCATGGACATCTATCCCGGCGCGCGCCGCGTGCTGCTCACCGCCTACGCCGACACCACGGCCGCGATCGACGCGATCAACGTGGTCGATCTCGACTACTACCTGCTCAAGCCCTGGGACCCGCCGGAGGAGAAGCTGTACCCGGTCATCGACGCCCAGCTCGAGGCGTGGGCGGCCAGCGACTACCGGCCGGTGCCCGAGACGAAGGTCGTCGGCCACCGGTGGTCGGCCCGCTCGTCGCAGGTGCGCGAGTTCCTGGCCCGCAACCAGGTGCCCTACCGCTGGTACACCGCCGAGTCAGCCGAGGGCAAGCGGCTGCTCGCCGCAGCCGACGCCGACGAGCACGCCCTGCCGCTGGTCGTCGCCCCCGACGGCACTGCGCTCGTCACGCCCAGCGACAGTGACATCGCCGGGCACGTCGGCCTGATCACCACCCCGGCCGGCGACTTCTACGACGTTGTCGTCATCGGCGGCGGCCCGGCCGGTCTGGGCGCGGCCGTGTACGGCGCGTCCGAAGGGCTGCGCACGGTGTTGATCGAGCGCACCGCCACCGGCGGCCAGGCCGGGCAGAGCTCGCGCATCGAGAACTACCTCGGCTTCCCCGACGGCGTCTCGGGCGCGCAGCTGACCGAGCGCGCGCGGCGGCAGGCGATCAAGTTCGGGGCCGAGCTGATCACGACCCGCGAGGCGGTGACGCTCGAGGTCAACGGCCCCGCACGCACCGTGCGCTTCGCCGACGGCGACTCCATCGAGGCCCACACGATCATCCTGGCCACCGGCGTCTCGTACCGGCAGCTCGAGGCCACCGGGTGCGCGGAACTGACCGGCCGGGGCATCTACTACGGGTCGGCCCTCACCGAGGCCGCCAACTGCGTCGACCAGGACGTCTACCTCGTCGGCGGTGCGAACTCGGCCGGGCAGGCCGCGGTCCACCTCGCCCGCCACGCCCGTTCGGTCACGCTGCTGGTCCGCGGCACCTCGCTGCAGGCCTCGATGTCCTACTACCTCATCCAGCAGCTCGAGGGCATCGACAACATCCGCGTCCGCACCTGCACCGAGGTCGTCGGGGCCGAGGGCGACGGTCACCTCGAGCAGGTCACGCTGCGCGACAACGCGTCGGGCCGCACCGAGACCGTCGCCGCCGGATACCTGTTCGTGTTCATCGGCGCCGCGCCGCGCACCGACTGGCTCGACGGCGTGGTCGTGCGCGACCCGCGCGGTTTCGTCCTGGCTGGTCCCGACCTCGAGCTGCCCTTGGCCGGATGGAATTCCGACCGCCCGCCGTTACACCTGGAGACGAGCGTCCCGGGTGTCTTCGTCGCCGGAGACGTGCGGGCCGAGTCGGCCAAGCGCGTCGCTTCCGCGGTCGGCGAGGGCGCAATGGCGGTCATGCTCGTCCACCGCTACCTCGAGGGGCTGTAATGGTTGAGACCCTGCCGTGTGACATCGACGAATTGCGCACGCTGTTCCTGTTCGAGAAGCTGACCGAGGAACAGCTGGACTGGCTGTGCCGGCGCGGACGCATCGAGCGGCACGAGCCCGGCGTCGTCTTCCGCGAGGGCGAGCCGGCGACGTGTTTCTTCGTCCTGGTCGACGGGACGCTGAGCCTGTCCCGCCTGGTCGGCGCCGATGAGGTCGAGACCAACCGGACGAGTCAGCGGGGCGTGTACTCCGGGGCGTGGTCGGCCTACCTGGGTGAGCGTGCCCCGCAGACCTACGCGGCCACGATGCGCGTCCATGAGCCGACGCGGTTCTACGTCCTCGCCGCTGACGACTTCACCGAGCTCATGCAACAGTGGTTCCCCATGGCGCTGCACATGCTCGAAGGTTTGTTCTTCGGCAATCAGCGCACGCAGAGCACGATCGGCCAGCGTGAGCGGCTGCTCGCCCTGGGCTCGCTGTCGGCCGGCCTGACCCACGAGCTCAACAACCCGGCCGCGGCGGCCGTACGCGCGACGTCCTCGCTGCGCGACCGGGTCATGCACATGCGGCAGAAGCTCGGCACGATCGCCGGCGGCGCGTGGGACCGGCACCAGCTCGAGACGCTCATCGAGGTGCAGCAGCGGGCGGCCGAGCAGGTGGCCAAAGCGCCGGATCTGAGCCCGCTGGAAGCCGCCGACCGCGAGGACGAGCTGTCGGACTGGTTCGAGGCCCACGGCGTGCGCAACGGTTACGAGCTCGCCCCGACGTTCGTCGCGTCCGGCATCGACGTCGACTGGCTGCAGCAGCTCGACACCGTGGTCGACACCGAGATGCTCGAAGGCGCGGTGCGGTGGCTGAACTACACCCTCGAGACCGAACTGCTGATGAACGAGATCGAGGACTCGACAACCCGCATCTCGACGCTCGTCCAGGCGGCCAAGCAGTACTCGCAGATGGACCGTGCGCCGCATCAGGTACTCGATGTCCACGAGCTGCTCGACAGCACCTTGATCATGCTGAGTCGCAAGATCGGGCCGGACGTCAAGGTGGTCAAGGACTACGACCGGTCGCTGCCCGAGATCCCCGTCTACGGCGCCGAGCTGAATCAGGTCTGGACGAATCTGATCGACAACGCGCTGCAGGCGATGGACGGCCAGGGCACGCTGACCGTGCGCACCAGCCGCCGCGACGAGCACACCATCGAGGTCGTCATCGCCGACACCGGTACCGGCATCCCCGACGACGTCGTCGGCCGCATCTTCGAACCGTTCTTCACCACCAAGCCGGTCGGCCAGGGCACCGGCCTGGGTCTGGACATCTCGTGGCGCATCGTGGTCAAGAAGCATCACGGCAACCTGACGGTCGAATCGGTGCCGGGCGACACCCGGTTCCACGTGTGCCTGCCGATCCACCCGCGTGCGGACGGGGCGGCATGACCAGCATCGACGGCATCGACCCCACCGTGGCGCCGAGCGGCACCGGTTGCGTCGAGTGCGAATCCGGTGGCGGCTGGTGGGTCCACCTGCGCCGCTGCGCGCAGTGCGGGCACATCGGCTGCTGCGACTCGTCGCCGGCCCAGCACGCGAGCGCCCACGCGGCCGAGAGCCGGCACCCGATCGTGCGCAGCTTCGAGCCGGGCGAGGGCTGGTTCTGGGACTACGCGAGCAAGGACTACTACGACGGCCCGACGCTGGCCGATCCGCAGCACCACCCGACCGATCAGCCGGTGCCCGGGCCCAGCGATCGGCTGCCGGCCGACTGGCGTTCGAAGGTGCACTGAGCGGTGCTCGGCCGGCTGTGGCGACGGCTACGTGACAAGGACCCGAACTGGTCGGCCGTAGGCACGGCCGGGCGCGCGGCCGTCGTCGTCCCGATCAACTTCGCGATCGGTTCGCAGCTCGTCGGCAACGCCCAGGTGGCGACCTTCGCCGCGTTCGGGTCGTTCGCGTTGCTGCTGTTCGCCAACTTCCCCGGCACCCGCGCGGCGCGCTCCGGCGCCTACCTGATGCTCGGCGTCGCCGGGGTCGTGCTGATCTCGCTGGGCACGCTCGTCGCCAGCCCCGACTGGTTGGCCGTGCTGGCCATGGCCGTCGTGGCCTTCGCCGTGCTGTTCGCCGGCGTGGTCAGCTCGGTGCTCAACGGCGGGACATCGGCCGCGGCGCTGACCTTCATCCTCGCCGTGATGCTGCCGAGCGTGCGCGCCGACCTGCCCGAGCGCCTGGCCGGCTGGGGTATCGCGTTCGCGGTGGCGGTGCCGGTCGCTCTGCTCGTGTGGCCGCCACGGGACCAGAACGTGTTGCGCCGCCGGACCGCGGCCCTGTGCCGCGCCCTGGCGGTGATGCTGCATCTCGAACAGCCGGCACCGGGCGCCGGCGATTCCCTGGTGGCGATGCGCAGCGCCGCCCGCGACCTGCGCGCGGCCTTCCGCACCTCAGCCGCGCGCTCGGCCGCTGTGAGCACCGGCGCCCGGCTGCTGATCCGCCTCGTCGACGAGCTGGAGTGGCTGGCCACCGCGGTGACCAACGCCTGCGCCGACGCGCCGGAAGGTTGGCCCGAGGCCGGCCGGCGGCTGCGCGCGACCGCGTCACAGGTGCTCGCCACCTGCGCCGACACGCTCGAGTACGACGGCGACGGCCCGACGTTGGCGACCTGCGCGAATCTCGACGCCGGCATCGCCGAGCTCGACCGGGCCCGCAGCAAGGTGGCCGAATCGACGCTGGCCGAACTGCGGGCCAGCACCGCCGCGTCGCGTGGGTCGACGACGACGGTCGCCGGCGAGTTCGAGCGTCCGCTGTACGCCGCGCACGAGCTGGGTTACGCCGTCGGGCTGGCCGCCCGCACGGTCGCGACGATCGCCGACGCCGACTCGCGCAGCTGGTGGGCGCGGGTGACGGGTCGGGGCGTGAACCTCGACCGGTTCGGCAACGTCTCGGCCGCGCAGCGGCTCGCCCGCGGTCATCTCGATCGGCACTCGGTATGGCTGCAGAACAGCATCCGCAGCGCGGCCGGCCTCGCCGTCGCCGTCCTGCTCTCGCGCGTCGTCGACGTGCAGAACGCCTTCTGGATCGGCCTCGGCGCCCTCTCGGTGCTGCGCTCGAACGCGCTGTCGACCGGCGCCACGGTGCTGCGCGCGTTGGCCGGCACGGTGCTCGGCTTCGCGATCGGCGGCCTGGCCGTGGCCGCGCTCGGCACCGACAAGGCCGTGCTCTGGTCGGTGTTCCCGATCGTCGTCTTCATCGCCGCGGTGGCGCCGGCCGTCATCTCCTTCGCCGCCGGGCAGGCGGCGTTCACCGTCTTCTCGATCATCCTGTTCAACATCATCGCGCCGATCGGGTGGCAGGTCGGCGTATTGCGGGTCGAGGACGTCGCGCTCGGCTGCGCCGCCAGCCTCGTGGCCGGCCTGCTGTTCTGGCCACGCGGTGCGGCGGCCGCCCTGGCGTCGGCCTTCGCCGAGGCCTACCACGCGTCGGCGGCCTACCTTCAGGACGCGTTGGACGACCTCACCGGGTTGCGGTCCGCCGCCCCGAAGGCAAGCGGCAACCTCGCCACCGCCGCCGGCTACCGCCTCGACGACGCGCTGCGGCAGTACCTCGGGGAGCAGGGCGCCAAGCAGGTGCCGCTCGACAGCGTCGCCGCCCTCGCGAACGGGGCGACGCGGCTGCGCATCGCCGCCGTGGCCATCGGTGACCTGGGCGGCAACCCGCACCGCCGTCCGGGCGAGCGCCGTCCGGGCGGGCGCGCCGACGACGACCCGCGGCTGAACGAGACCGCCGCCGTACTCGACCGCCGGGGGCGTCAGGTGACCGACTGGTACGGCGCGCTCGCCGGCGCGTTCGCCGGGCCCGACGCCACGGCGCATCCGCCGGCGCTCGACGCCGAGCCGGCGCCCGGATCGTTCCTGGAGATCGTGCTACCCGCCGTCGAGCGCTGCGGCGACGCCGACCGGGCGCTGCGGGCCGAGCAGTTGCTCTGGGCCGGGCAGTACGTCGGCGACGTCGACCAGCTGCGCCGCGACCTGCTCGCACCGGCCACCCAGGTCGCCGCCGCGCGGACGCAGCCGTGGTGGCGGCGATGACGTCGCGCCGCTTCTAGGCTGGGGCCGTGCTCATCCATCCGTGGGACGCCGGCTCGTCCGAGCAGCAGTGGGTTGACTTCGTCCGGGCCCAGGGGTTCGGACACCTGGTCGCGGGCGGGCGCGACCGCGACGTTCCCGTCGTCGTGCCCACCCAGTTCGTCCTCGCGGCCCCCGACACGGTGCTGCTGCACCTGGCCCGGCCCAACCCGATCTGGCGCGCGCTGGACGAGAATCCGGCGGTGCTGCTGAGCGTGGCCGGTGACTGGGCCTACGTCCCGGCCGCGTGGAAGGCGATCGGCGACGAGGACCCGAGCCGGGGTGTCCCCACGACCTACTACGCGGCGGTGCAGCTGATCGCCGACGCCGCGGTCGTCGACGACGACGAGGGCAAGGCGGCGATCCTGCGCGCGCAACTCGCCGACACCGAGCCGGGCAGCGGGGCGATCGACCCGATCGAGCACGGCCGCACGCTCAACGGCATCCGCGGGCTGCGGCTGACGGTGCGCGACGTCCGCCCCAAGTTCAAGTACGGCGGCAACGTCGATGACGAGCACCGGGCCGCCGTCGCCGCCCGGCTGGCCGAACGGGCCGGGCCGGGCGACGCCGCCGCGCGCAGCCGCATCGATCGAGCCTGACGACCCCGCGGGCCGGGGCCCCTGCCTTCTTACGGTGAGGGGCGCAGCCGTCAAACCCGCTGCAGCTTGGCCAGCTCGGCCTCGACCATCGCCTCGTGCTCGCGCTCGTGCGCCCGCGCCCGCCTGGGGCTCCAGAAGCCGGCCAGCAGGAAGATCAGGGGGATGAACACGACCTCGCCGCCGACCGCGATCCAGAAGTAGTTGCGCCACTGCTTCGGTGAGGCCTCGGCCGCCTTCGACGCCTCTTTCAGCACGGCCAGATCGGCGGCTGGGACGTGGCCCAGCGCAACGAGCTTCGCCTGCCCGGCCACCACCTTCGGCCCGCTCTTCTGCAGCAGCAACAACTGGTCGACCGGGATCGTCGCGAGGTCCTGCAACCGGGCCTGGGCCTCGGCCGGTGAGACGCCGAGCTTCGAGGTGATCTCCTGCACGGCCGTGCCGAGCGCGGCCGTGTTCGTCTTGTCGAGCAACAGCGTGGTGATCGTCTTGGTGTCGATCACCTTGGCCGCGGCGATGGCTTTGGCGTGTTGCGCGTTCAGCGTCGCAATCGTGGTGACGTCGGCGACCGGGACGCCGGAGACCTCGCTGACGGCCTTCACGCCCGTCGCCGGATCGGTCGGGTTCTTGGCCAGTGCGGCCGCCGTTGCCGCATCGAGCTTGGTCGCGGTTGCGACTTCGGGGGCGTACTTCTTCGCCAACTGCTGGGCGACCGGTCCCTTCTCGACCAGGGTCGACACCGTGTTGACGACGTGCGGGACGAAGAACACCGACACCGCGATCACGATGCGGATCACCAGCCCCCAGACCGCCAGTCCGGTGGCGGTCAAGGCCGGATTGCGGCGCTCGACCGTCTCGGTGAAGCTCGCCATCCACGGCGCGTAGGCGACGCCGAGCGAGACGCTGATCCCGATCAGCAGCCACACGAAGGTCGAGTAGCTGGTGTGTGGATGCGTGGCCCGCAACGCGAACAGGGTGGTGAAGATGATCGCGCCGATGGCCCCGACGACCATGAACGGCTTGCGCACGCGGACCCGGTCCGACAGGACGCCGACCACGAGCAGCGCCAGCGCGTTGAACGTCCAGTTCCAGTTGCCCAGCGCGTTCGCCTTCGACTGGGTGAAGCCGAAGATCGTCTGGAAGTACGCCGGGAAGAAGCCGACCGCGGTGTAATAGATGATCAAGAAGACGCTGATCGCGAAGGCCGAGCCGACGATGTCGAGCTTGAGCATCTGCCGGAACGGCTTGCGCGTGGTCGACTCGATGTCGATGCCCACGGCGCGGGCCTCGACCAGCGCCCGGTCGCGCGCCGACACCATGAGCTGATCGCGCAGCTGCGGGGTCAGTTCGCGCAGGAACACCGCCGACAGCGCGGCCACCACGAGGCCGACGACGCCAGCCGCGATGTACTGGTCGTGCCACGGGGTGTCGTTGCTGGTGTTGCTGATCTGGATGCTGACGACGAGCGAGCCGAGCACCGGGCCGAGCGTCCAGAACCCCATCGCCGACGCCCGGCCCAGCTGTGGGCTGAAGTCGCGGATCAGCGCCGGGGTGGCGACGAGGATGACGCCCTCGATGAGACCGATCGCGCCGAAGACGATCGCGAAGCCGATCTTGCTGTCGGCCAGCGGAATGCCCAGCAGGCACAGCAACGCGACGATGACGAGGCCGACGGTGATGATGTTGACGCGGCCGTACTTGTCGGCGACGCCTGTCGCGAACGACGCGAGCGCGCCCAGGATGTAGCCGACCACGGCGATGTTGACGTAGTAGACGAACGACATGTGGGTGTCGACGAGGATGCCGTTCTTGCCCCCGGTCCCGGCCGCGACGGCCCCGGCCAGATAGAACTGGTAGTAGAGGACGATCGTCGCCAGCACGACGATGCCCAGGCACAGATAGCGTCGCCCGCCGCTCGGATAGTGCTCCAGCTCGGTGCGCCGGCGGCGCCGGGGGCGCGGTGCTGCTTCGCCTGCCTGCGCCGTGCTGGAAACCATCTGCCACCTCGTCGTGATCAGGTTTCATACTGTGAAGGCGTGTTTACCTCAGTGCAAGCCGGTTGCGATGTCAACACCCCGCCGCGGCACGGGGCGATCGGACGGGAAGCGTCGCCAGGTCCGGAGCGGTCCGGTCAGAGATCCGCGACGTCGGCCTGCTTGGCGCGGACGGCTTCGGCGGCTTCCTTGAGCCCGGCCAGTTCGGATTCGGTGAGATCACGTTCGACGATGCGCTTGACGCCGCCGGCACCGATCTCGGCCTCGACTCCGAGGTACACGCCGTCGATGCCGTACTCGCCGTCGACCCAGGCGCAGACCGGGATGACGCTGCCCGAGTCCTCGATGACGGCCTTCGCCATGCGCGCGGCCGCGGCCGACGGCGCGTAGTACGCCGAGCCGGTCTTGAGCAGCGCGACGACCTCGGCGCCACCGTTGCGGGTGCGGGTGACGAGTTCCTCGATCTTGTCGGCGGCCAGCACGTCGGCCAGCGGCTTGCCGTCGACGAAGCAGGCCGACGGCACCGGCACCATCGTGTCGCCGTGCGAGCCGAGGGTGAGGGTCTGGACCGAGCCGACCGGCACGCCGAGCTCGGTGGCGACGTTGTTGGTGAAGCGCGCCGTGTCGAGCACGCCGGCCTGGCCGAAAACGCGCTCCTTCGGGAACTGCGACGCCTGCTGGGCCAGCGCGGTCATCTCGTCCAGTGGGTTCGAGACGACGATTATCACGGCGTTGGGCGAGTGCTTGGCGATGTTCTCGGCCACGCTGCGCACGATCTTCGCGTTGACCTCGAGCAGGTCCATGCGGCTCATGCCGGGCTTGCGGGGCAGGCCGGCGGTGATCACCACGACGTCCGAGCCGGCGGTGGCTTCGTAGCCCTCGCCCTCGGGGGTTGTCGTGGCCCCGACGACCGTGGTTTCGAAGCCCTCGACCGGACGCGACTGGTTGAGGTCGAGCGCGAGGCCCTCGGGCTTGCCTTCGACGATGTCGCTCAGCACGACCGTTTCGAAGACGTCGTACTCGGCGAGGCGCTGGGCGGTGGTCGAACCGTAGAAGCCGGCCCCGACAACGGTGACCTTGCCATGGCGAGTGGGCTCGGGCATGCAGATCTTCCTCGCGGTAGATGGAGTGACACGGACTATCTCGCAGGCTAGGCCACACCGCCCTCAGCCGTGCAGGCGGATCTCGACGGCGAGCAACACACCACCGAGGACGAGGTAGCAGACCGTGTCGAACATCCGGCCGCGCACCGCCAGCAGACCGGCCCGCGCGCTCGGCAGCACCAGGCGGACGAGCCCGCCGAGCAACAACGCCGACGCGGCGCCGACGGTGGCCCGCCCCCATCGGCCCGGCTCGACCAGCAGGTAGGCGAGCGCGCCCAGCAGCACGACCAGCACGAGCAGGAACGCGACTTGCTCGCGCACCCAGAGCCACGCGCGGCCGAGCACGGTCACGCCCGCGCGCCGGCAGACCGTTCGGAGGCTGGCTCGACCTGCCGCTCGGCCGCCGTCACCACGTTGCGGAGCAGCATCGCGCGGGTCATCGGCCCGACCCCGCCTGGGTTCGGGCTCAACCAGCCGGCGACCTCGGCCACGTCGGACGCGACATCGCCGGCGATCTTTCCGTCGACCCGGCTCACGCCGGCGTCGAGCACGGCCGCCCCGGGCTTGAGCATGTCGGCGGTGATCAGCGCCGGTGATCCGGCGGCCGCCACCACGATGTCGGCGTCGCGGACCTGCGCGGCGAGATCACGCGTCCCGGTGTGGCAGACCGTGACGGTGGCGTTCTCGCTGCGCCGGGTGAGCATCAGGGCCAGCGGCCGGCCGACGGTGATGCCGCGGCCGACCACCACGACCTTGGCGCCGGCGATGGGGACGTCGTAGCGGCGCAGCAGTTCGATGATGCCGGTGGGCGTGCACGGCAGTGGCGCCGGCTTGCCGAGCACGAGCCAGCCCAGGTTCGTGGGATGCAGCCCGTCGACGTCCTTCTCGGGGTCGACCGCGGCGAGGATCGCGAACTCGTCCAACCCGGTGGGCTGCTGGACCAGGAACGCGGTGCAGGCCGGATCGGCGTTGAGTTCGGCCACGACGGCTTCGACCTCGGCCTGGGTCGCGGTGGCCGGCAGGTCACGCCGGATGCTGGTGACCCCGATCGCCGCGCAGTCCTTGTGCTTGGCGTTGACGTACCAGGTGCTGGCGGGGTCGTCACCGACGAGCACGGTGCCCAGACCCGGGCGCACGCCCCGGTCGGCAAGTGCGGTAACGCGCTCGGCCAACTCCCGTTTGATGGTGGCCAGCGTGGCCTTGCCGTCGAGAATCGTCGCGCTCACGATTGGCCATCCTGCCAGCCACGGCGCGCCCCGCGACGCGCGACGCTCAGCCGACGATGACGCCGAACACGCTGGCCAGCACGACGGCCTGGTCGACGTCGATGCGGGCACCGGACAGTCGCGCCTGGCGCGGGTCGAACCCCTCGAGCTGCGCGCCCTGCAGGTCGGCGTCCTCGAAGTTCGTGTCGTCGAGGCGGACACCGCGCAGGTCGGCGCGGGCCAGCGAGGCGTTGTTGAAGTCGGCGCCGGCCAGGTTGGCGTCGTAGAGCCGCACGCCGCTGAGGTCGACCCCGCCGAGCTCGGCCCCACCGAGCGACACCGACGTGAAATCGCCGAGGTGGATCGTGATGCCGGTCAGTTGGCAACCGTCGAAGACCGAGCCGGCGAACCGGCACTCGTCGAGCTGCGCGCCCGACAGGGTCGTGTTGCGGAACGTGCACGCGACGAAGGCCGACCGCTCGAGCACCGCCCGCGACATGTCGGCGTCGGAGAAGTCGCATTCGACGAAGCTGCAATTGGTCGTGGTCAGACCGGCGAACGCGGCCCCGACGAACCGGCAGTGGTCGAAGTGCCGCATCTCCCACTGCGCGCCCTGGGCGTCCAGCTCCGAGTAGTCGGCATTGCGGACCGATTGCACGTCGTCATCATCGGCCTGCGCGCCGACGCTGCCGCCGGACTGGGTCTGCCAGTCGCTGCCGGTGCTGGTGTCGGAGAACAGCCCCGAGACGGCGCTGGCGTCGGCCGACGCCCCCGTGCCGGTATCGGGGGCCCAGCCGACGTCGGACTCACCGCCCCAACCGTCACCGGAACCTGACGACCAGCTCGACGTGTCGCCTTCCCAGGTGCCCCCCATGGGCGAAGCCCACAACGCCGGGACGCCGATGTCAATGAGCCCAGCACCAAGGGGCATTCACGCGCGGTCAGTGGGCGAAGTGCCGGGCCCCGGTGAGGTAGAGCGTGACCCCGGCCTGCTTGGCCGCGGCGATCGTGTCGTCGTCGCGGATCGAGCCGCCGGGCTCGACGATCGCCCGGACCCCGGCGTCGATGAGCACCTGCGGCCCGTCGGCGAACGGGAAGAACGCGTCGGAGGCGACGACCGATCCGCGCGCCCGGTCACCCGCCCGCGCGACGGCCAGCCGGCACGAGTCGACGCGGTTCACCTGGCCCATGCCGACGCCGACGGTGGCCTGGTCGTCGGCCAGCAGGATCGCGTTGGACTTGACCGCGCGCACCGCGCGCCAGGCGAAGGCGAGGTCGGCGAGCAACTGCTCGTCGGCCGGGTCGCCGGCGGCCAACGTCCACGTGGCCGGGTCGTCACCGGGGGCGTCGATGCGATCGACGCTCTGCAGCAGCGCGCCGCCGGACACCGGCCGCATCTCGACCGTCGGCCCACCCGCCCGCGGCGCGGCGACGAGCAGCCGCAGGTTCTTCTTGGCCCGCAGTTCGCGCAGCGCATCGTCGTCGAACGCGGGTGCGATGACGACCTCGGTGAAGATGTCGGCCAGCTGGCGGGCGAGCTCGCCGGTCACCGGCCGATTCGCGGCGATGACGCCACCGAAAGCACTGACCGGGTCGCAGGCGTGGGCCTTGCGGTGCGCCTCGGCGATGTCGGCACCCAGCGCGATCCCGCACGGGTTCGCGTGCTTGATGATCGCCACGCACGGCTCGGCGAAGTCGTAGGCCGCCCGCCAGGCCGCGTCACCGTCGACGTAGTTGTTGTAGCTCATGTCCTTGCCGTGCAGTTGTTCGGCCTGGGCGATGCCGGCCCCGCCCGGTGACACGTACAGCGCTGCGCGCTGGTGCGGGTTCTCGCCGTAGCGCAGCACGGCGGCTCGTTCGTAGTTGGCCGCCACCCAGCCCGGGAAGCCGCTGGGTTGCCCGTCGACCTCGTCGTCGGGCGCGACGACGCTGCCGAGCCAGGACGCGACCCCGATGTCGTAGGCGGCGGTGTGCCGGAACGCGGCCAGCGCCAACCGCTGGCGCGCGGCCAGATCGAACCCGCCGCCGCGCACGGCGTCGAGGACGTCGCCGTAGCGCGCGGGATCGGTCACGACGGCGATCGAACCGTGGTTCTTCGCGCTGGCCCGCACCATGGCCGGACCGCCGATGTCGATCT
>CAXTHY010000002.1:55801-95567 GCA_964244175.1 uncultured Jatrophihabitans sp.
CGATGACCTCGGGCGGCGACGCGCCGCTGGCGACGGTGTCGGCGAACGGGTAGAGGTTCGCGACGAGCAGCTGGAACGCGGCTATGCCCAGGCCTGCGATCGTCTCGACGTGGGCCGGGTCGCTCTGGTCGGCCAACAGCCCGGCGTGGACGTGCGGGTGCAGGGTCTTCACCCGGCCGCCAAGGATCTCGGGGAAGCCGGTGACCTCGTCGACCGGCGTCACCGGCACGCCAAGATCGCGGATGCGGGCCGCGGTCGAGCCGGTCGACACGATCTCCACCCCGGCCGCGTGCAGGCCGCGGGCGAGTTCGTCGAGGCCGGTCTTGTCATAGACGCTGATGAGGGCGCGGCGGACGGCGATCTGGGTCATCTGTCTCGGTCTCCGATCACGTTCGAGAGCTGGCGTAACGCCTGGACGTAGAGCGGCCGCTCGGCGGCCTGCACGCGGGCCCGCAGCGTGTCTTCGTCGTCGTCCGGCTCGACCGGCACGCTCACCTGCGCGATGACCGGCCCGGTGTCGACGCCCTCGTCCACCCAGTGGACGGTGACGCCGGTGACCGGCACGCCGGCGGCGAGCGCGTCGCGGATCGCGTGGGCACCCGGAAACGACGGCAGCAGCGCCGGGTGGGTGTTGACGATGCGGAAGCGGTTGACGACCGCGGGCGCGAGCACCCGCATGAACCCGGCCAGCACGACGAGGTCGGGCTGATGCTTGGCGATGGCCTCGGCCAGCTCGAGATTCCAGGCGGCGCGGTCCGGGTAGTCGGGCAGCGCGGCGGCGAAGGTGGGTACCCCGGAGTTCTCGGCGCGGCGCATCGCCGCGCAGCCGCGGACGTCCGTGCCGGCGGCGACGACGTGCCGGCCGAGCTGCTCGTCGTCGAGGATCGCCTGCAGGGTGCTGCCGTTGCCCGACGCCAGGACCACGAGGCGGGCGGAACCTGGCACTCTGCGAACCCTACCTACCCGGCGAGCTTGCTCCCGCCGCGCCCGCCCGCGTCGTCCTCGTCCGCCTCGTCGTCCTCGCGCTTATCGTCCTCGTCGTCCTCGTGCGGGTCCGCGGTATCCGGCTGCATCGTCGCCCGATACGCCGCCGCGCCGGCGGCCAGCACGGCGCGGGTCGAGCGCAGCACGGCCGAGGGCGGCGCGACGCTCTCGCGCCCGCGCAGCTGCGTGACGAGGGCGGCGACCCCGAGCACCGCCGAACCGGCGACGGCGAGCGCCACCCCGAGGGCCAGCCCGAACTGCCACGGCGAGGCGCCGATGGCGTGCAACCGGCCGCTCCCGATGGCGCCCCCGGCCTGCCAGGCCAGGACGAGCCCGATGGGCACGGCCAGCAGCGCGGCGCAGGCGGCGTCGCGGAACCGGGCACCCCACCCGGCGGCGGCGCGGACGGCCCGCGCGACACAGGCCCCGCCGACGACCGGCAGCACGCCGACCAAGGCCCAGACCGGCCAGGTCGCGCCGTGCCCGGACGGCAGCGCCCCCAGCACCGGGAACGCCGGCAGCGTGCCGTGCGCGGTCGTCAGTACCGACACGTGGTTGCCGCTGCCGACGGCGAAGCCGGGCCCGGCGAGATAGGCCGCCCCGGCCACCGCGGCGTTGGGAGCGGCGAGCACACCGAGCAGCAGGATCGGCACGCCCGACCATCCGCCGCCCACCTGGGCCGACAGCGCCTCGACCCGATGGTGCGCGACGACCACGGCGGCGCCGACGAGCAGGGCGCCGACGCCGACGTAGGCGAGCACACCGGCGATGGCCGCGCGGACGACCCGGACGGCCCCGGGCGGGGTTCGCGCACCCAGCTGCTCGCCCAGGGCCGACCAGCGCACGAAGGCGGTCCCGCCGGTGACGGCGAACAGCACGAACGCCGCGCCGAAGACGCCGATGACGGGGACGCTGCTGGTGCCGAGAGTGGCCAGCGCCGCGGCGACGGTGCAGCTGAGCGCGAAGCCCAGCGCCTGCACGGCACCGGCGAGCAGCAACGGGCGCGGGCGGTCCTCGTCGAGGTCGTCGGCGGCGTCGGCCAGGCCACAACCAGCCCGCCACGCGACCAGGCCGAGCAGGATCGTCAGGCCCAGCGGCACGAATGCCGTGGACATGCCGTCGACGGTGACGCCGGCGTGCAGGGCGGCGAGAAAGGTCAGCAGCCCGCCGCGGATGACCGAGTCAGCGCCGCCGGATCCGCTGGAGGCCGGGAGCCACAGCACGGCCACCACGACGATCGACACGATCGCGGCCAGCAGGGCCGAACCGATGCCGGTCCACGCCGCCGCGAGCCACAGCGTGCGGCGCGCCGCCGGCGGGACGACGCTGCGTCGGGCCACCCCGTCGTCGACCGGATCGCGCTGGGCGATCCGATCGACAAGCCGGTCCGCGGGGGGCATTCACCCAGGCTGGCAAACCCGACGCGTTATCGGCTGTAGACGCGCCGGGCGGCGACCTGGAGACGAACTCTGACCGCCGAACTCACTGACCGCCGAACTCACTGACCGCCGGACGGCTGTCCCGGCGGCGGCCACTGACCCGGCTGGGATTGACCCGGCTGGGACTGGCCGGGCTGGGGCTCACCGTGCTGGCCCTGGTAGCCGCCGGGCGGCGGGCCCTGCTGCGAGTACCCCGGCTGCGGCGGCGACGACGGGGGAGGCGGCGGCGACGACGGGGGAGGCGGCGGCGACGACGGGGGCGGCGGCGGCTGGTAGGACGGCTGCGGCGGGGGCGGCGACGACGGGGGCGGCGGCTGGTAGGACGGCTGCGGGCTCGGCGCGCCGTAACCCGGTTGCGGACTCTGCTGCCCGTAACCCGGCTGCGGCGACTGGCCGTAGCTCGGCTGACCGTAACCGCCCGGGGCCCCGGAGCCGGACTGACCCGACTGGCCGGACCGGCCGCCGCCGGAACCGCTGCCGCCGCCGGAACCGGAGAACGCCGTGGCGAGGTTCCCGCCGCCCTGCTGGAAGGCGAGGAAGGTGACGACCGCACCAGCGAGGATGACGATCAGCGTGGCCCAGTACCCGAACCCGTGGCCGATGGATGCCTCGATGGTGCAGCCACCGAAGGACTGCTTGGCGCTGCTTGTGTCAACCGGATCGACGACCAGGGCGAGCAGCGTCGAGATCGCGCCGAGCACGAACGCGCCGAGGGCCGCGAGCCGGATCGGGAACGGCAGCTTGATCTGCGGGGCGAAGATCGCCACCGCGACGAGCCCGGCCCCGATCAGTGCCAAGAGGACGCCGAACCAGCCGAAGAAGCCGTTCCATGCGCTGCCGACGTCACCTGAGCCGGACGAACGGTCCACTGCATCTTGGATCGCCGAGGAGCAGGTGCCGCTCGTGTCGACGCTGGCTGTGTAGTAGCTGATGAACGAGAAGATGAACGCCAACAGGCCCGCGGCCAGGGCGGCCCAGTCGAACGGCTTCACCTTGCTGAGGTCGAAGCCGGGCTTCGACCGGCCGGACCCGCCTCCGCCGGTGGGTGGGCCGTACTGCACGCCACCCTGCGGCGGTCCGTAGCCGCCAGGTGTGGGACCCGGCTGCCCGTAACCGGGCTGCGGCTGTCCGCCGGGCTGCTGGCCGTAGCCTCCGCCCTGCGGTTGACCGTAACCGCCGGGCTGTCCGGGTGGCGGGCTTCCGGGTGGTGGGCCGTACGTCATCGCATACCAACCTCTCGCAACGCTGCTAAGACAAGATCAACTGACGATCGATTCGAACGACCTTAGCGTTCCTGCGCCGGGCCTGCTGCACATCTGGCTCACGAAAGTCGAAATGCCGGGACGCGCGTGGCGCGTCCCGGCATCGAATCAGGGTCCTCTGAGCTACTGCGGCGGGCCGTAGCCGGGCGGCGGGGGCGGCGGAGCCGTTCCCGGACCGGGCTGCGGGCCGGATCCCAGCCCGCCCTGCGGGCCGTGTTGCCCGATGTTCGGCACGTTGGCCAGGGCACCGGGCAGCTGACCGCCGCCGGCCTGAAAGCGCATCAACGACAGCACAACCCCGGCGATGATCACGATCAGGCTCACCCAGAAGCCGAAGCCGTGATTCAAGCTCACGTCGACGCCGAACGCCGAGTCACCCGGAGTCACGAAAATTCCGATGATCTCGAATAGCGCGGCCAGCGCGAACAGGCCCAAGCCGGCCAGGCGCGCGGGCACCGGCAGCTTGACATGGGGCCGGAACAGGGCGAGCGCGACCATGACGGCACCGGCGATCGCAAAGATCATCGCGAACCAGCTGAAGAATCCGCCGCCGATCACGTCGTTCCAAGCACTAGCCGATCCTGAATCGACCGTCCCGCTATGGCCGCCGCTGTCGACATCGGCGCCGTCGTAGAAGTCGATGAAGGAGAAGAGGAACGCGAGTACACCGGCGCCGACGATCGCCCAGTCGAGCGGGTTGACCGTCTTGGGATCGAACCCGGCGCCGCCGGCCGGCGAATAGCCGCCACCGGGCGGCGAATAGCCGCCACCGGGCGGCGAATAGCCGCCTCCGGGCGGCGGTCCCCACTGGCCCGGCTGGCCCGACGGGGGCGGCGGCGGCGGAGTACCGCCGGGCGGCGGGGGCGGTGGCTGGAACGTCATTGCGTGCTCCTTGATCGGTGAGCTGACAGAACTCTGAAGGCAAGCTAGCGCTCGCGGCGCGCTAAGTGAACCACTGGCCCCCTCTGCGCACGGCGAGTCGATAATCAGGAGCACGGCGCGCCCGCTCTGATACCCCCAAAAAGGACGACGGCTATCCATCTCTGCCCGAACGGGCGGGACAGACACCACCCGTTCGCTTGTCGGGTGCTGAGCTGACCACTTTCCGACCGCGAAAGTGGTCAGCTCAGCACCCGACAAGGGAAAACAGGCCGCCGCACAAGATCGCGGCTACCCGAGGATCTCGCGCATCAGCCGAGCCGTCTCGCTCGGCGTCTTGCCGACCTTGACCCCGGCCGCCTCGAGCGCTTCCTTCTTGGCCTGCGCCGTGCCCGACGATCCAGAGACGATCGCGCCGGCGTGGCCCATCGTCTTGCCCTCAGGAGCGGTGAAACCGGCGACGTAGCCGACGACCGGCTTGGTCACGTGCTGCGCGATGAAGGCGGCCGCCCGCTCCTCGGCGTCGCCGCCGATCTCGCCGATCATCACGATCGCGTCGGTCTCGTCGTCGGCCTGGAAGGCCTCGAGGCAGTCGATGTGCGTGCTGCCGATGATCGGGTCGCCGCCGATGCCGACGCAGGTCGAGAAGCCGAGGTCGCCCAGCTCGAACATCATCTGGTAGGTCAGCGTGCCCGACTTGGAGACCAGGCCGATGCGGCCGGCCTGGGTGATGTTGGCCGGGATGATGCCGGCGTTGGACTTGCCGGGGCTGATCACGCCGGGACAGTTCGGCCCGATGATGCGCGTCGACTTGCCCTGGGCGTAGGCCCAGAACGCGGCGCTGTCGTGCACGGGCACGCCCTCGGTGATGACCACGGCCAGCGGGATCTGCGCGTCGATGGCCTCGATGACCGAATCCTTGGTGAAGGCCGGCGGCACGAAGCCCACCGTCACGTTCGCGTCGGTCTCGCCCACGGCCTCGGCCACCGAGCCGAACACCGGCAGGGTCACGCCGTCGAAGTCGACCTTCGTGCCGGCCTTGCGGGCGTTGACTCCACCGACGACCTGCGCGCCCGAGGCGAGCATGCGGCGTGTGTGCTTGCTGCCCTCACCGCCGGTGATACCCTGCACGATGATCTTGCTGTTGTCGTCCAGGAAAATCGCCATGTCATGCCCCCTGGTGTGCGAGCTCGGCGGCCTTGTCGGCGGCCGCGTCCATCGTGTCGACCATCGTCACCAGCGGGTGCGCCGCCTCGGCGAGGATGCGGCGGCCCTCTTCCACGTTGTTGCCGTCGAGGCGCACCACCAGCGGCTTGTTGGCCTCGGCGCCGAGCATGCCGAGTGCGGTGACGATGCCGTTGGCCACCGCGTCGCACGAGGTGATCCCACCGAACACGTTCACGAAGACCGAGCGCACCGACGGATCGTTGAGGATGATGTCGAGACCGTTGGCCATCACCTCGGCCGACGCACCGCCGCCGATGTCGAGGAAGTTCGCCGGCTTCACGTTGCCGTGCTTCTCGCCGGCGTAGGCCACCACGTCGAGCGTTGACATGACCAGTCCGGCCCCGTTGCCGATGATGCCGACCTCGCCCTCGAGCTTGACGTAGTTGAGGTGCTTCTCCTTCGCCTTCTGCTCCAGCGGGTCGGCGGCCTGCACGTCGACGAAGTCGGCGTTGGCCGGCTGCCGGAAGTCGGCGTTGTCGTCGAGGGTCACCTTGCCGTCGAGCGCGACGACGCTGCCGTCGCCCACCTTGGCCAGCGGGTTGACCTCGACCAGCGTCGCGTCCGTACCGACGAAGGTCTGCCACAGCTTGACGAGGACGTCGGCCACCGGCTCGATGAGATCGGCCGGGAACTTCGCGGCCTCGGCGATCTCGCGGGCCTTGGCCTCGTCGACACCTTCGATGGCGTCGACCGCGACCCTGGCCAGCGCGTCGGGACGCTCGACGGCCAGCTGCTCGATCTCCATGCCGCCCTCGTAGGACGCCATCGCGAGGAACGTGCGGTTCGAGCGGTCGAGCAGGTAGGAGACGTAGTACTCCTCCTTGATGTCCGCGCCCGGGTCGACGAGCACGCGGTGCACCGTGTGGCCCTTGATGTCCATGCCGAGGATCTGCTCGGCGTTCGCCCGCGCATCGTCGGGCGTCTTGGCCACCTTTACCCCGCCGGCCTTGCCGCGGCCGCCGATCTTGACCTGCGCCTTGACCACGGTCACGCCGCCGATCTTCTCGGCGATGGCCTTGGCCTCGTCGGCCGTCGTCGCTACCTCGCCGAGACTGACCGGCACCCCGAACCTCTGGAACAGCTGCTTGGCTTGGTACTCGAACAGATCCACGCTGATACGACCGTCCCTACGACTTTGACGTTGTGATGGCCCAACCTTCGGACCTTAGCTAGTTCGCCCGCCCCCGGCCCGGCCGTGAGACTGGTTTCACGCATCGACGGTGACGTTCGCCTGCACCCACGCCACGATCTCGTCCATCGTCGCGCCGGGCGTGAAGATCTTGGCCACGCCCATCGACTCGAGCTCCGGAATGTCGGCATCGGGGACGATTCCGCCGCCGAACAGCACGACGTCCCCGGCGCCCTGTTCGTTCAGCAGTTCGACGGTGCGCCTGAACAGGGTCATGTGCGCTCCGGACAGCACCGACAGGCCCACCGCGTCGGCGTCCTCTTGCACGACGGTCTGCACGATCTGCTCGGGCGTCTGGTGCAGGCCGGTGTAGACGACCTCCATACCGGCGTCGCGCAGGGCGCGGGCAATGACCTTGGCCCCCCGATCGTGCCCGTCCAGACCCGGCTTGGCGATGACGATACGAATGCGGTCGGCCATTTCCGGAGCTTATTCCCGAGGTCAGAGCTTCTGCACGGGGGCGTAGCGCAGCATCAGCCACTTCACGCCCGTCCCGCCACCGAAGTCGATCTGGGCCTGCGCGCCGTCGCCGGTGCCGCGGACGGCGACGACGCCGCCCATCCCCCAGGCGTCGTGGGTGACCCGGTCACCGACGTCCAGCGCCGGGATCGCGCGATTGCCGACTCCGCCGCGCAGGCCGGCCCCGCCGCCCATCCGTGACGACGCCAGCTGCTCCTGCGCCGAGCGCCGGCCGCCGGGTGCGCGGTAGCCATGATCGGCGTATCGCGCACGGCCCGAACCCGCAGCGTCGTCGGAGTAGCGGTCGACGAACGGCACCCGGTCGAGGGCGCCGCTCCACTCGACCAGGTCGGCCGGGATCTCGTCCAGGAACCGCGACGGCGGGTTCCACGACGGCGCGCCCCAGGCCGAACGCGACAGCGCCCGGGACAGGTAGAGCCGCTCGCGAGCACGGGTGATGCCGACGTAGGCGAGCCGGCGTTCCTCGGCCATCTCGACCGGATCGCCCAGCGAGCGCAGGTGCGGGAAGACGCCGTCCTCCAGGCCGCTCAGGAAGACGACCGGGAACTCCAGGCCCTTGGCCGTGTGCAGCGTCATCAGGGTGACGACCCCGCCCGTCGCGTCGGGGATCGAATCGGCGTCGGCCACCAGCGACACCTGCTCGAGGAACGCGTCGAGCGTGGCCGCTTCGTCAAGCCCGGCCCGCTGTTCCTCGAACTCCCGCGCGACGCTGACGAGCTCGCGCAGGTTGTCGACGCGCGACTCGTCCTGCGGATCGTGCGAGGCCTCGAGCTCGCGCAGGTAGCCGGTCTGGTCGAGCACCGCCTCGAGCACCGCCCCGGGCGTGCCGTCCGGACCGGCGGCCACGCCGCGCAGCGTCGTCATCATCGACGTGAACTCCTGGATGGCGTTGCGCGAGCGCGTCGCCAGGCCGGGTACGACGTCGGCCCGATCGAGCGCGGCCCCGAACGAAATCCGCTCGCGCTCGGCGAAAACGACAACGCAGGCCTCGGCGCGATCGCCGATGCCCCGGCGCGGGGTGTTGAGGATGCGGCGCAGCGACACGACGTCGTCGGAGTTGGCGATGACGCGCAGGTAGGCCAGGGCGTCGCGGATCTCCCTACGCTCGTAGAAACGCACGCCGCCGACCACCTTGTAGGGCAGCCCGACGCGGATGAACACCTCTTCGAAGACCCGCGACTGCGCATTGGTGCGATAGAACACCGCGACGTCGGACGCGACCGCGGCGCCATCGTCGGACAACGCGTCGATACGCTGCGCCACCCACGCGGCCTCGTCGTGCTCGTTCTCGGCGACGTAGCCGGCGATCTTCTCGCCCTGACCGGAGTCGGACCACAGGTTCTTGGGCTTGCGGTCGGCGTTGCGCGCGATCACCGCGTTGGCGGCGTTGAGGATCGTCTGCGTGGAGCGGTAGTTCTGCTCGAGCAGGATCGTCGACGCGTCGGGGTAGTCGCGCTCGAACTCGAGGATGTTGCGGATGGACGCGCCGCGGAACGCGTAGATCGACTGGTCGGCGTCACCCACGACGCACAGTTCCGCGGCCTCATACGGGCTCGCTGGCTCCGGGATCGTCAGTTCGCGGATCAGGACGTACTGCGCGTGGTTGGTGTCCTGGTACTCGTCGACCAGCACGTGCCGGAAGCGGCGCCGGTAGTGATCGGCGACGTCGGGATGGTTCTGCAACAGCTGCACGCTGGTCATGATCAGGTCGTCGAAGTCGAGGGCGTGGGCGTCGCGCAGCCGAGCCTGATAGCGCGTGTAGGCCTCGGCCAGCACCTTCTCCGGCGCGTTCGAGGCCTGGTCGGCCCACGCCGCCGCAGTGACCAGCTCGTTCTTGAGGTTGCTGACCTGCGCCGACAGCGAGCGGGCCGGGAACCGCTTCGGGTCGAGGTCGAGCTCGCGCCCGACCATCGTCATCAGCCGCTTAGAGTCATCGGCGTCGTAGATCGAGAAGGACGACTTCAACCCGACGGTCTTGTACTCGGCCCGCAGCAGGCGCACGCACATCGAGTGGAACGTCGACACCCACATCGCCCTGGCCCGCGGCCCGACCAGCGCCGCCACCCGCTGCTTCATCTCGCCCGCAGCCTTGTTGGTGAAGGTGATCGCCAGGACCTGACCGGGCGTCGCCCCACGTTCGGCCAGCAGGTAGGCGACGCGATGGGTCAGCACGCGGGTCTTGCCCGACCCGGCTCCGGCCACGATCAACAGCGGCCCGCCCTGGTGCACGACGGCAGCGCGCTGCTGGGCGTTCAGGCCCTCGAGCAGCGCCGCCCCATCTCTGGTGGCACGCGACGTGGTGGCGGGCTGGCTCATCTCGCGCCCGAGCCTACTTCCGCGCCCCGTCAACGCCCGACCGCGCCGGGCCGACGTCCCACCTATCGAGACGCGGTTGCCGGTAGGTGGACGCGCGTGTCACCATCTATCCGTGCGCAGCTGCCGATTTTTCTATGGGTACCGGTTCCCGGTGCCTGTTGCTGGCTGATCTCGACCACCAACCGACGCCCCGGGCCGACCCCCGGGGCGTTTGTCATGTCAGGCCCCGGATCGGCCGCCAACGAAAGGCAAGCAGATGAGCCCCACCGCAACCCAGTCGGCCGCTGACCAGCTCGCGGCCGCCGAGGCGATCCCCGTCCTGCGTGGCCAGATCGACGCCATCGACGAGGCGATCACCCGCCTGGTCGCCGAGCGGGCCAAGCTCTCGACCCGCATCCAGACGGCCCGGATGAACGCCGGCGGCACCCGCGTCGAGCTCGGCCGCGAACGCGTCATCCTCGACACCTACCGCAACGCCCTCGGCCCGCACGGCCCCGCCCTCGCCGATGCCGTCCTCCTGGTCTGCCGGGGAACCCGCTAGAGGATGCGGCGGTCGGCCGCGCGTCGCCCACGGCCGCCGACGCCCTGGGACAGAATCACCCGCATGAGTCGTGGGCCGGTGCGTCGCTTCGCCGCCCGGCGTTCGACGATCCATGGGCGCGGGGTCTACGCGCTGGTCGACCTGCCCGGCGATGAGTACCTGCTCGAGTACGCGGGGCGGCGCATCTCCTGGGCCCAGGCCAACGCGCAATACGCCGCGAGCGAGGACCCGTCGCACACGTACTTCTTCGACCTCGGCGACCGCACGGTGATCGACGGCGGTCGCGAGGGCAATACGGCGCGGTGGCTCAACCACGGCTGCGACCCGAACTGCGAGGCGGTCGACGTCGGTGGCCGCATCGAGTTCCGGACGCGGCGCGCGATCAAGGCCGGCGAGGAGCTGCTCATCGACTACGGCCTGCAGGTCGACGACCCGACCGACCCCGACATCCGCGCGCTGTACGCGTGCGGCTGCAAGGTGGCTGGTTGCCGCGGCATCATGCTTGCTCCGTGACGGGCCAGGCGAAGTCGCTACAGAATCACGCCGGTGAACCGATGATGCAGGCATG
The DNA here is from genome assembly GCA_964244175.1 of uncultured Jatrophihabitans sp. GTDB lineage: Bacteria > Actinomycetota > Actinomycetes > Mycobacteriales > Jatrophihabitantaceae > Jatrophihabitans. Next base: position 66,687 of record CAXTHY010000002.1, read on the forward strand.
ACCGTTCTCGCCGACCCGCCACCGGCCGGTGCGCGTGCGGGCGGCGACGCCGGGCCGCCCGGCTTCCGGGCCGCGGCACGTCTCGTCCTCGACTACCTGAACGTGCAGCTGCCGCTGTCGCTCTGGTCGATCACGCGCATCGAGAACGGCCGGCAGACCCACCTGTATCTCGACGAGAACTATTTCGGCCTGCAGGAGGGCGACAGCCACCCCTGGGACGATTCGTTCTGCGTGCACATGGTCGCCGGCGCGGCGCCGGCGATCGCGCCCGACACCACCCTCGTCCCGGCGTATGACCGGGCGCCGGTCAACAAAGGGGGACGGTTCAAGGCCTATGCCGGGGCACCGATCCAGGAGCCGAGCGGTGCCCTGTTCGGCGTGATCTGCGGTCTGGACCGGGCCCAGCGCTACGACCTGGTGACGTTCGGCCCGACGCTGACGGTGCTGTCGGCGCTGCTGACCGTGACGCTGGCGACCGACCGGGCCCTCGCGGCCGCCGAACACGCTTCGTACACCGCCCACACCCATGCGAACACCGACGCCCTCACCGACATCCACAACCGCCGCGCCTGGGACGACACGATCGCCCGCCTCGATCGCGACTACGCCATCTACAACGACCCCACCGCCATCGTCGTGGTCGACCTCGACAACCTCAAGGCGATCAACGACGGGCCGGGTGGGCACACCGCGGGTGACACGCTGCTGCGCACCGCCGCCGACATCATGCGCAGCACCATTCGCGACCACGACTTCCTGGCCCGGCTCGGCGGCGACGAGTTCGGCGTCATCCTCGCCGACTGCCCGGCCACGCTGGCCCCGACGCTCGCGCATCGCCTCGGCGCGGCGCTGGACCGCGCCGGCGTCCCCGCGTCGGTCGGCTGGTCACCGCTGCTGCCCGACGGCACCGTGATGAGCGCGATCCAACTCGCCGACAGCGCGATGTTCGAGGCCAAACGAAAGCGCAAAGGCAAGCGCTAGGGCACGCCCGTCATTCCCACTCGATGGTGCCGGGCGGCTTGGACGTGATGTCCAGGACGACGCGATTCACCTCGCGCACTTCGTTGGTGATGCGCGTCGAGATCTTCTCGAGCACGTCGTAGGGCACCCGCGTCCAGTCGGCGGTCATCGCGTCCTCCGACGACACCGGGCGCAGCACGACCGGGTGGCCGTAGGTGCGGCCATCACCCTGCACGCCCACCGAGTGGACGTCGGCGAGCAGGACCACCGGGCACTGCCAGATGTCGCGGTCCAGCCCGGCGGCCGACAGCTCGGCCCGCGCGATCGCGTCGGCCCGGCGCAGGATCGCCAGCCGCTCGGCGTCCACCGCGCCAATGATGCGGATGCCCAGCCCCGGCCCGGGGAACGGCTGGCGCCACACGATGTCGCCGGGCAGGCCGAGCTGCTCACCGACGCGCCGGACCTCGTCCTTGAACAACGTCCGCAGCGGCTCGACCAGCGCGAACTGTAGGTCGTCAGGCAGCCCGCCGACATTGTGATGGCTCTTGATGTTGGCCGTCCCGGTGCCGCCACCGGATTCGACGACGTCGGGGTAGAGCGTGCCCTGGACGAGGAAGTCCACCTGCTCGCCCTCGGCCACGATCTCGCGCGCCGCCGCTTCGAAGCAGCGGATGAACTCCCGTCCGATGATCTTGCGTTTCTCCTCGGGGTCGCTGACGCCGGCGAGCGCGTCCAGGAACTGCGCCGTGGCGTCGACGACCTTGAGGTTGACACCGGTGGCGGCGACGAAATCGCGTTCGACCTGCTCGGCCTCGCCGGCGCGCAGCAGGCCGTGATCGACGAACACGCAGGTGAGCTGGTCACCGACGGCCCGTTGCACCAGCGCGGCGGCGACGGCCGAGTCGACACCACCGGACAGCCCGCAGATGACCTGCTTGCCGCCGACCTGCGCGCGGATCGCGTCGACCTGGTCTTCGATGATGTTGGCTTCCGTCCATGACGGCCGGATGCCGGCGATGCCGTAGAGAAAGTTGCGCAGCACCTGCTGACCGTGCTCGGTGTGCATGACCTCGGGGTGGAACTGCACGCCGGCCAGCCCGCGGGCGACGTCCTCGAACGCAGCGACCGGAGCACCGGCCGAACCCGCCGTGATGGTGAAGCCGGGTGGTGGCACGGTGACGGCGTCGCCGTGGCTCATCCACACCTGCTGCCGCGCCGGCAACCCGCGCAGCAGCACGCCCGGCTCGGCCACCGTCAGGGCCGTTCGGCCGAACTCCGAGCCGCCGGTGTGCGCGACCTCGCCGGCCAGCGCCAGCGTCATGGACTGGAAGCCGTAGCAGATGCCGAAGGCCGGGACGCCGGCTGCGAACAGCGCCGGATCGGTACGCGGGGCGCCCTCGACGTACACCGACGCGGGCCCACCGGACAGGATGATCGCCTTGGGTTTGCGGGCCAGGATCTCCGCAACCGGGGTGGAGCTCGGGACGATCTCGGAATAGACGTGCGCCTCACGGACCCGGCGGGCAATCAGCTGGGCGTACTGCGCCCCGTAATCGATGACCAGGACGACATCCGTTTCCACGCGCTGAGTCTACGGACGCGGCGTCCCACCACCGCGTGAACACGGTGCGCAACGCCGGGCCGACGATGCGCAGCTACGCGTTGCAGGCGAGACTGTGGGGCGTGGCAGACAGAGCCGGAGCATGTGTGATCCGTACGCGGGTGTGGCGCAACGGCGCCCTGGAGGCCGAGGACTTCCCGTTCGAGCGGGTGTCGGACTACGCCACCGATCCGGACTGCCTGGTGTGGGCCGACGTGCTGAACCCGACCCAGGACTCGCTGCGGCAGCTGGCCGAGGAGCTCAGCCTCGACCCGCATGCGGTCGAGGACGCGACGAACACCGATGAACGCCCCAAGGCGGCGCGGTTCTCCACCCACCTGTTCCTGACGGCCTCGCCGGTGCGGCTCGACACCGAATCGGACGAGCTGACGGTCGGTCGGGTGTCGGCGTTCAGCACGCCGCGCGCCGTCGTCACCGTGCGCCTGGACGAGGTGCTCGACATCGATTCCGTGATCGAACGCTGGAACACCAACCGCAGCCTGCTCAAGTGCGGTCCCCGCGGGTTACTGCACGGCGTCCTCGACGAGATCGTCGACCGCTACCTCGACGTTCTGGACGACTTCGACGACGAGGTGGACGAGGTGGAGGATCTGCTCTTCGACGAACAGTCGCAGGGCACCAACGTCGTGTCCAGGCGCACGTTCGTGTTGCGGCGCGCGCTGGTCGACGCCCGGCGCGCCATGGTGCCCATGCGCGACGTCGTGGCCACGGTGCGGCGCGGGGTGGGGGACGACGATCACGCCGACGAGCTGATCCCCTACTACGACGACCTCAGCGACCACGTGTTGCACGTCGTCGAGTCGACCGAGACCCTGCGTGACTCGATCACGTCCGTGTTCGACACCAACATGTCGCTGGCCGACACGCGCATGAACACCGTCATGAAGAAGCTGACGTCGTGGGCGGCGATCATCGCGGTGCCGACTGCGGTCACCGGCTTCTACGGCCAGAACGTGCCCTACCCCGGTTTCGGGCATGTCTGGGGCTTCTGGGTCAGCATCGCGTTGATGCTCGTGATCGCGCTGGCGCTCTACGGCTCGTTCAAACGCCGCGACTGGCTCTGAGTCGGTGCCCGCGCGCTGAGGGGTCAGCCGGCCAGGCTCGGCAGCGTGCCGGTGAAGCGGCCGGCGGCCGCGAGCCGTTCCGCGGGTACCGGGCCGTAATCGGTCATCCGCTGGCGGGCGCGGCGCCCGGGCAGGGGCCGCACGATCTCGTGCAACTGCTCGACGGTCTTGTTCGAGCCGTGCCGGCTGCCGGCCATCCGGCTGATCGTCTCTTCCATCAGCGTGCCGCCGAGGTCGTTGACGCCGCCGGTGAGCACCTGCCGACAGCCCTCGACGCCCAGCTTCACCCACGAGCACTGAATGTTGTCGATGCGCCCGTGCAGCAGGATGCGGGCCATCGCATGGACGATGCGGTTCTCGCGTTCGGTCGGGCCGGGGCGGGCGACGCCGGCCAGGTAGATCGGCGCGTTGGTGTGGATGAAGGGCAGCGCGACGAATTCGGTGAAACCGCCGGTGCGGTCCTGGATGCGCGCGAGCGTGCGGAAATGCCCGAGCCAGTGCGACGGGTTGTCGACGTGGCCGTACATCATCGTCGAGCTGCTGCCGATGCCGAGCTCGTGCGCGGTGGTCACGACGTCGATCCACTCCGCCGCCGGCAGCTTGCCCTTGGTCAGCAGCCACCGCACGTCGTCGTCGAGGATCTCGGCGGCGGTGCCGGGGATGGAGTCGAGCCCGGCTGCCTTCGCGGTCTGCAGCCATTCCCGCACCGACAGGCCGGTGCGGGCCGAGCCGTTGACGATCTCCATCGGGCTGAACGCGTGCACGTGCAGGCCGGGCACGCGGTCCTTCACCGCCCGGGCGATGTCGAAGTATGCGGTGCCGGGCAGGTCGGGGTGGATGCCGCCTTGCATGCACACCTCGGTGGCGCCGAGGTCCCACGCCTCTTCGGCCCGGCGGGCCAGCTCGTCCATCGACAGCGTGTACGCGTCGGCGTCGGTGCGTCGTTGCGCGAAGGCGCAGAAGCGGCAGCCGGTGTAACAGACGTTGGTGAAGTTGATGTTGCGGTTGACGACGTAGGTGACGTCGCCGCCGACCACGTCGGCGCGCAACGCGTCGGCCAGCGCGGCAACCGCATCGAGCTCCGGGCCGTCGGCGTGCAGCAGGGCCAGCGCGTCGGCGTCGGAGAGCCCGGCCGGGTCGCGTTCGGCCGCGCGCAGCGCCGCCGCGACGTCGGGGTCGAAGCGCACCGGGGCACCGGTGCGCTGCGCCTCGTGGGCCACGCTGGCCCAGTCGCCGTAGACGCTGTCGAAGTCGGCCCGGCGGTCGTTGGTGCGGCCCTCGGTGTCGATCGCGGTGTGCAGGTCGACGCGGCCGGACGAGTCGGACCAGCCGTCCTCGGGCTCCTGCCACGGGCGGCCGACGAGCTCGGCGTCGGCCCGGGCCAGGCCGTCCGGCCCGGACAGCGCCGCGACGTGCGGCCTGACCCGCGGGTCGAGCCAGGGCTCGCCGGTCTGCACGAAGTTCGGGTAGATCGTCAGCCGCTCGACGAGCCGGAAGCCGGCCTCGGCCGAACGCGCGGCGAGTTCGTCGATCTGCGGCCACGGGCGTTCGGGATTGACGTGGTCCGGCGTCAGCGGCGAGACGCCGCCCCAATCGTCGATACCGGCCTCGAGCAGCAACCGGAACTCCTGGCCGATGAGGTTCGGCGGAGCCTGGATGCGCACCCGCGGACCCAGCACCAGCCGGGCCACCGCCACCGTCGCGGCCAGATCGCCGAGCTCGGCGTCGGGCATCCGCGCCATCGCGGTGTCGGGCTTGGCCCGGAAGTTCTGGACGATCACCTCTTGGATGCCGCCGTAGGCGCGGGCGACGCGCCGGATCTCGAAGATCGACTCGATCCGCTCAGCCGGCGTCTCGCCGATGCCGATGAGGATGCCGGTGGTGAACGGGACGTTGGAGCGCCCGGCGTCCTCGAGCACCCGAATCCGGACGGCGGGATCCTTGTCGGGCGAGCCGAAGTGCGCGCCGTGCGGGTCTTCGTACAGCCGCCGCGACGTCGTCTCGAGCATCATGCCCATCGACGGCGCCACCGGCTTGAGCCGCTGCAGCTCCGTCCACGTCATGACGCCGGGGTTCAGGTGCGGCAGCAGCCCCGTCCTCTCCAGCACCAGGATGGCCATCGCCCGGACGTAGGCGAGCGTCGAGTCGTAGCCGTGCGAATCGAGCCACTCCCGCGCGGCCGGCCAGCGGTCCTCGGGCCGGTCGCCGAGGGTGAACAGCGCTTCCTTGCAGCCCAACGCGGCGCCCTGCGTCGCGATGGCCAGCACCTCGTCCGGCGACAGGAACGGCGCGGCCACGCGGTTGGGTGTCGTCGCAAAGGTGCAGTAGTGGCAGCGGTCGCGGCACAGCCGGGTCAGCGGGATGAACACCTTGCGCGAGTAGGTGACGACGCCGGGGCGCCCGGCATCGGCCAGCCCCTGGTCGCGCACCCGCGCCGCCGAGCCGCACAGGTCGGCCAGCGCATCACCGCGGGCGGCGAGCAGGATCTCGGCCTCGGTCGCGTCCAGGGCGACGCCGTCACGGGCCCGCCGCAACGCCCGCCGCAGGCCACTGCTCATGGGGGGTTGCGCCATAGTCGTCACAAGTTGCGCAGCCGCGGGAGTATTTCCTCGCCGTAGAGCTTCAGGAATCTCGCCTGGTCCGGCCCGGGCGCGTGGAAGACCAGGTGGTTGAAGCCGAGGTCGAGGTAGCCCTTGATCTTCTCGACGTGCTCGTCGGGGTCGGTCGAGACGATGAAGCGCTTCGCCGTCTGCTCCACCGAGAGCTCGTCGGCCAGCCGCTGCATCTCGACCGGGTCCTCGACGCCGGACTTCTGCTCGGCGCTCAGGCCGAGCGCGCCCCAGAACTGCGTCGCGGCCAACGCCGCGTCACGGTCGTGGTCGAAGGACACCTTGACCTCGATCATCATCTCGAGGTCCTTGATCGACCGGCCGGCCTTCTCGGCGCCCTCGGCGATCGCCGGCAGCAACGTGTCGGTGTAGAGCGCCGGGTCCTTACCCGAGGTCGTGATCCACCCGTCGCCCTGGCGGCCGGCGAAGCGGGTCGCCGCCGGCCCCGACGACGCCAGCCAGATCGGCACCTCCTGATCGGGCCGGTCGTAGATGGTGGCCTTGTCGGTGCGGTAGTACTCGCCCGCGAAGCTGACCCGCTCGCCGTGCCACAGCTCGCGGATCAAGGTGACCGCCTCGCGGAAGCGCGCGAACCGTTCCTTGCCGTCGGGCCACTCGATCCCGAGCGGCACCTCGTTCATCGACTCGCCGCTGCCCATGCCGAGCACGATGCGCCCCGGGTAGAGGCAACCGAGCGTCGCGAAGGCCTGCGCCACGATCGCCGGGTGGTAACGGAACGTCGGTGTCAGGACCGACGTGCCCATGGTGATGCGCGAGGTCTTGGCGCCGAGCGCGGCCAGCCAGGTCATGGCGAACGGGGCGTGACCGCCGTCGTGCCGCCACGGCTGCAGGTGGTCGGACACGAACACCGAGTCGAACCCGGACTCCTCGGCCAGCACCCCGTAGTCGAGCAGCTCCTGCGGCGCGAACTGCTCGTTCGATGCTTTGTAGCCAAGTTTCAGTTCGCTCATCGCGCTCCCGTCACTATCAGTTCGGCCTTCTGGAACTCCTTGACCGAGGAGTACCCGCACTTGCCCATGACCCGGCGTAGTGCACCGAACAGGTTGCGCTCACCGGTGGAGTCGGAGGTGGGCCCGACGAGCAGCTCCTCCAGCGACGGGCGGTCCGCCTCGTCGACGCTGAAATCGACGACGGCCGAGCGCGGCACGCGTGGGTGCGCGGCGGTCGAGTCCCAGTAACGGCCACCGCCGGGCGACTCGGCGGCAACGGCGAGCGGCTCGCCCAGCATCACCGCGTCGGCGCCACACGCGAGCGCCTTCGCGATGTCGCCGCCGGTGGACATGTCGCCGTACCCGACGAGGTGGACGTAGCGGCCGCCGGTCTCGTCGAGGTAGTCCCGGCGGGCCGCGGCGGCGTCGATCAACGCGGTGGCCATCGGCACCTCGATGCCCAGCATGGAGTGCGTCGACGAGCCCAGGTGCGCGCCGTAACCGATGATCACGCCGGCAGCGCCGGTACGCATCAGGTGCAGCGCGGTCTGGTAGTTGGTCACGCCGCCGACCAGCACCGGCACGTCGAGATCGGCAATGAACGTCTTCAGGTTGAGGCCGGGAGAGTCGTTCTCGGCAACGTGCTCGGCCGAGATCACCGTGCCCTGGATGACCAACAGGTCGACTCCTTCGGCCAGCACGTGCGGGGCCAGCTCGGCGGTGTGCTGCGGCGAGAGCCGCACCGCCACCCGGCCGCCGAGCGAGCGCATCTCCTTGATGCGCATCCGCAACAGGTCCGGCGAGACGGGGCGGGAGTAGACCTGCTGCAGCTGAGCCGTCTCGGTCCCGAGCGCGGCCAGCTCGGCCGTCGGGTCGTCGTAGCGGCTCCACACCCCCTCGCCGTCGAGCACGGCCAGGCCGCCGAGGCCCTCGACCGCCGCCGCGGTGGCCGGCGAGACCACGGCATCCGACGGCGCGGCGACGAAGGGGAGCTCGAAGGAATGCGCGTCGATCTGCCACGCCGTCGACACCACGGCCGACCCCCGCGTACGCCGCGTGGGCACCAGGGCGAGGTCGGCGAGGTGGTACCCGCGACGGGCGCTGCGTCCGAGCCCGATCTCGACTGTGTCCGGCATGTCTGCGAGTCTGCCGTACTTCCCACCGCGGGCCTCGGCTGGTCGGGAAGACGGCATGATGTGAGTCGCCCGCGTCAACCGAGGAGCGTGCCCACCATGACCGCAGCACCGCCAGCATGACCGCAGCACCGCCAGCGCAGACCCGGATCTTCCTGCTCGACGATCACGAGATCGTCCGGCGCGGTCTTGCCGACCTGCTCAACGGTGTCTCGGACTTCGAGGTCGTGGGTGAGGCCGGCACGGTCGCCGAGGCCCTGCGTCGTATCCCGGCCGTGTCGCCCGATGTCGCGATCCTGGACGGGCGCCTGCCCGACGGTAGCGGCATCGAGGTCTGTCGGATCGTGCGCGAGGAACAGCCGTCGGTCCGCTGCCTGATCCTCACGTCCTACGACGACGACGAGGCGATCTTCGCCGCTGTCCTTGCCGGGGCCGCCGGGTATGTGCTCAAACAGATCCGTGGCTCGAACCTCGTCGACGCCGTCCGTCAGGTCGCCGCCGGCCAGTCACTGCTCGATCCCTCGGTGACCGCGCGGGTGCTGCAGCGCATCCGCGACGGCAAGCAGGAGGACGCGCGGCTGGCGTCCCTCAATGCGCAGGAACGCAAGATCCTCATCCTGATCGCCGAGGGCCTGACGAATCGGCAGATCGGCGAGCGGCTGTTCCTGGCCGAGAAGACCGTGAAGAACAACGTCTCCAGCCTGCTGGCCAAGCTGGGCATGCAGCGGCGCACGCAGGCCGCGGTGTTCGGCGCCAACCTCAAGGAGCACGGCGAGCTCGGCCAGCAGATCTAGCCGGTGTTTCCCGCAGCGTGATCCGCTGGCCGGGCTCCCGCGGCGGTGACTGGTGTGGTCTTGCGGCGCATTGAGGACTGCCCGCACGGATGCTCCACCGCGCGTTTCGGGGCCGCCGGCTCGCCCAAGGCAGCGCGGTCTGGGCGGCAGGCGGCCGGCGGCCGCATGGCGGCGCGGCGCCCCAGAAGCATGGCTGCGGGCAGACCTCAAGCGCCGCGGAACACACACACCCCACCGGCCCCATCCGCAGAACTCGAGGCCCAGCAGACAGACAGACCGACCTCAGCCCGAGTAGTTCGGCGCCTCGACCGTCATCTGGATGTCGTGCGGGTGCGATTCCTTGAGGCTGGCCTGGGTGATGCGCACGAACTGCCCGCGTTCGCCCAGCTCGGCGATGGTGCGCGCGCCCACGTAGAACATCGACTGGCGCAACCCGCCGATCAGCTGGTGGGCGACGGCAGCGAGCGGTCCGCGGTAGGCGACGCGCCCCTCGATGCCCTCGGGGATGATCTTGTCGTCGCTGGTGACCTCGGCCTGGAAATACCGGTCCTTCGAGTAGGACTTCTTGCCCCGCGAGCTCATCGCGCCGAGAGAACCCATGCCGCGGTAGGACTTGTACTGCTTGCCGTTGACGAAGATGAGCTCGCCCGGCGACTCGTCGCAACCGGCCAGCAGTGAGCCGACCATGACGGTGTCGGCTCCGGCGACGATGGCCTTGGCGATGTCGCCGCTGTACTGCAGGCCGCCGTCGGCGATCACCGGCACGCCGGCCGGCTTGCAGGCCAGGGCGGCCTCGTAGACCGCGGTGATCTGCGGGGCGCCGACCCCGGTGACGACGCGCGTCGTGCAGATCGAGCCGGGCCCGACCCCGACCTTGACCGCGTCGGCCCCGGCATCGACGAAGGCCTGGGCGCCGGAGCGGGTGGCGACGTTGCCGCCGATGACCTGGACGTGGCGGGTGGCGATGTCGGCCTTGAGCCGCGCGACCATGTCCAGCAGCAGGCGGACGTGCCCGTGCGCGGTGTCGGCCACCAGCACGTCCACGCCGGCGTCCACCAGCGTCGTGGCCCGCTCCCACGCGTCCCCGAAGTAACCGATGGCGGCCGCGACCATCAGCCGGCCCTGCGCGTCCTTGGAGGCGTCCGGGAACTGCTCGGACTTGACGAAGTCCTTGACGGTGATCAATCCGGCCAGGCGACCCTCGGGGTCGACCAGCGGCAGGCGCTCGCGCTTGTGCTGGCGCAGCAGGGTCGTGGCATCCTCGTGCGAGATGCCCACCGGGGCGGTGATGAGCGGCATCGTCGTCATGACCTCGTCGACCTTGGTCGTGGCCCACTCGGCGACCGGGACGAAGCGCAGGTCGCGGTTGGTGATGATGCCCAGCAACCGCTCGTCGGTGTCGACGACCGGCAGGCCCGAGATCCGGTAGCGCCCGCAGACGGCGTCGAGTTCCTCGAGGGTGGCGTCGGGACCGATCGTCACCGGATTCGGGATGAGCCCGGTCTGGGTGCGCTTCACGAGATCGACCTGGTAGGCCTGATCGTCGATCGACAGGTTGCGGTGCAGGACCCCGATGCCGCCCTGCCGGGCCATCGCGATCGCCATCCGGGCCTCGGTGACGGTATCCATCGCCGCCGACAGCAGCGGCACGGCCACCGAGATCCCGCGGGTCAGCCGGGCGGTCGTGTCGACCTCGGCCGGGACGACGTCGGTCGCACCGGGCAGCAGCAGCACGTCGTCATAGGTGAGCCCGACCGCAGCGAACTTGGCCGGCAGCGCGCCGGACGCGGTATCGGACGAGAGGTCGTCGGGCAACGTCGAAACTCCTAGCGCTCGCCGGACCCCAATCCTACGGCGGCGGCGCCACCGGGAACCCCTATAGAGGGTTGACGGGCGGTACGCCAGGATCGTAGCCATGTCCGAAATCAGCTTCGCTGCCCCCGCCCAGCCGTCCCTCGCCGCCGCGCGCGGGGTCGGCGTCGTCAAGAGCTTCGGCAGTGGACCTACTGCCGTCGTCGCCCTCGATCACGTCGACGTCGAACTGCGTCGCGGCGAGTTCACCGCGATCATGGGGCCGTCCGGTTCTGGCAAGTCGACGCTGATGCACTGCCTGGCCGGCCTCGACTCCGTCACGTCCGGCTCCGTCGCCATCGGTGACGTCGAGCTGCAGGGCCTGTCGGACAAGAAGATGACCGCCCTGCGCCGCGATCGGATCGGGTTCGTGTTCCAGTCGTTCAACCTGGTTCCGACGCTCACCGCGCTCGAGAACATCACGTTGCCGATGGACATCGCCGGGCGCCGCCCCGACCAGCAGTGGCTCGACACCGTGATCGACACCCTCGCCCTGCGCGACCGGCTCGGGCACCGCCCCAGCGAGCTCTCCGGCGGCCAGCAGCAGCGCGTGGCCGTCGGCCGGGCCCTGGCCAGCCGCCCCGACATCGTGTTCGGCGACGAACCCACCGGCAACCTCGACTCGCGCTCGAGCGGCGAGGTGCTGCGCATCCTGCGCGAGTCCGTCGACCGGCTCGGCCAGACCGTCGTCATCGTGACCCACGACCCGCACGCCGCCGGTTTCGCCGACCGCGTCCTGTTCCTCGCCGACGGCCGGATCGTCGGCGAGCTGCGTGCCCCCACCGCTGACACCGTCCTGGACAAGATGAAGCAGCTGGAGACGGGAGAGCGGCGATGAGCGCTCGCGCGAAGAGCACCGCCGGCGCGACGCGCGCGCGACGAAGTCGCGTCACGGAGATCGGGACGGACCCGAGCGCCAGCGAGCGGTCCAGACCGAGATCCGTACCCGGCGGTAAAGGATCAGCGATGCGCAGGGTCTCGCTGCGCAACCTGCGGGCGCACAAGGTGCGCCTGCTGCTGACCCTGATCTCGGTGTTGCTCGGGACGGCCTTCGTCGCCGGCTCGTTCGTGTTCACCGACACCTTGAAGCAGAGCTTCGACACGATCTTCGCGACCAGCGACAAGGGCATCGACACCCGGGTGCAACCGCGCAAGGACTTCAGCGCCGGGGTCCCGGCCGCACTCGTCACCAAGATCCGGGCCGTGCCCGGCGTGGACGCTGTGCAGCCGCAGATCGGCGCACCAGTGGCGGTCGTCGACCCGAAGGGCAAGAAGATCGACACCGGCGGCGCACCCAGCCAGGGCGGCGAGTGGCAGACCGGGCGCACCGTGCAGGACCCGCCGAAGCTGGTCGGCGGCCGGGCCCCGCAACGCTCCGGCGAGGTCGTCGTCAACGACTCGGCCGCGAGCAAGTACCACCTGCACGTCGGCGACCAGATCAAGGTCGTGGTGCCCAACGCGGCCGTGACGACCGCCCGCATCGTCGGCATCTACCGGGTGTCCTTCGACACCGGCGGCTTCCTCGGGGCGCTGTTCAGCCGCGATCAGGCGATCTCCCTGTTCACCGACGGCGCGCACTACTCCGCGGTCGACGTGAGCGCGAAGGCCGGGGTGTCGGAGCAGACCCTCACCGCCGCGATCGCCAAGGTGCTGCCGGGCGACCTCGAGGCCAAGACCGGCACGCAGGTGCGCGACGCCGACACCCAGAACGTCGCCGGCGCGCTGTCGTTCATCACCTACATCCTGCTGGGCTTCGGCATCATCGCGCTGCTCGTCGGCACGTTCATCATCTACAACACGTTCTCGATGATCGTCGCGCAGCGTCAGCGTGAGCTCGCCCTGCTGCGGGCGATCGGCGCGAGCAGCAAGCAGGTTCGCCGCTCGGTCGTGTTCGAGGCCGTGGTGATCGGCTTCCTTGGCAGCGTCCTCGGCCTGGCCGGCGGGGTCGGCCTCGCCTACGGCCTGCACGCACTGCTCGACGCTCTCGACCTCGGGCTCCCCGGCGGCGACCTGGTGATCTCGCCCCGCACCGTCGTGATCTCGATCGTGCTCGGCACGCTCGTCACGATGCTCGCGGCGTCCACCCCGGCCCGGCGCGCCGCTCGCATCGCCCCAGTGGCGGCCATGCGCGAGGAGTTCTCGTCACCGGCGGCCGCCAGCCTGCGCCGGCGCACGATCATCGGCGTCGTCATCGGCGCGGTCGGCGTCGTGGCGACCGGGCTCGGCGTGGTGGCCGACAGCGCAGGCTCGGCCGCCTCGCTGACCGGCCTTGGCCTGCTGGGCGTGACGATCGCGGCCATGCTGCTCTCCCCGGTGTTCGCCCGTTGGGTGATCGACCCGCTGGGCCGGGTGGTCGGCAAGCCGTTCGGCGTCGTCGGCCGCCTGGCCCGGACCAACGCGATCCGCAATCCGCGCCGCACCGCCGCCACCGGCTTCGCACTCACGCTGGGCCTGTTGCTGGTCGCCGGCAGCGCGGTCGTCGGCTCGTCGGCGAAGGTGAGCATCGGCCACCTCTTCAGCTCGGGCAACGTCAAGGCCGACTACATCCTGACCACCGACGCCGGGGTCCCGGTGCCGCTGCGCGCGGCCGCGGCCACCCGCACCGTCGCCGGGGTCAAGTCGGTCACCGAGCTGCACAATCTCATCGCGACGGTCAACGGCAAGCAGATCGCCGGCACGGCCATCGACGGCCCGCTGGCCGCGGTGCTGCCGGTGACGATGACGCACGGGTCGGACGCGACGTCCGGGCGCCGGTTGATCGTGTCCGAGACCTACGCCAAGGACCACGGCTGGGCCATGGGCACGACCCACCGGTTCACCGGCCCGAGCGGCACCGGCCCGGCAATCACGCACACCGTCACCGGCATCTACAAGAACGCGGACCTGGTGGGCCCGTGGGCCGTGGCCGGGGCCACCTATCGCGCCCTGACCCCGAAGAACCAGTGGTCGGACGAGGTGGCCCTCGTCAAGGCCTCCCCGGGCACTGACCTAGGCGCGCTGCGGGCCGGCATCAAGAAGGCGACCAACGACTTCTACGTCGTCGACGTCCGCGATCGCGACCAGTTCAAGGGCTTCGTCTCAAGCCAGATCGACGGGTTGATCGGGCTGCTCTACGGCCTGCTCGGACTGGCGATCGTCATCGCGATCCTCGGCATCATCAACACCCAGGCCCTGTCGGTGGTCGAGCGACGCCGCGAGATCGGGATGCTGCGGGCGGTCGGGATGCAACGCAAGCAGGTGCGCCGCACGATCTACCTCGAATCGCTGCTCATCGCCGTCTTCGGCGCGCTGCTCGGTGTCGTGCTGGGTCTGACGTTCGGCGTCCTGTTCACCCGCACCCTGCACGACCAGGGCCTGAGCCAGATCAGCGTGCCGTGGAGCCAGGCGATCACCTTCATGGTGCTGGCGGCGGTGGTCGGCGTGCTGGCCGCCCTCTGGCCAGGCTGGCGGGCGTCGAAAACCCCTCCGCTGGAAGCCATCGCGGCCGCCTGACCAGGACCGATCAGCCGCTTCGGTTGGCGGTTGGGTGGGGTCGGTTCTACCGTGGTGGGTGTGACGCACTCTTCGGTGGTCGGGCAGTGAATCTCGACGACGGTCCCGTGGACCCGTTCCTGGACGATCCGGACGACCCGGCGGGCCTGCTCGAAGACCACGACGCGCCCCAACCGCTGACCGACGACGAGCGCCAGGACGTCATGGCCGACCTCGCCGAACTGGCGGAATTCCGGACCACCCTCGTCCCGCAGGGCGTCGAAGGCATCACCGTCGACTGCGGCGACTGCGGCGAGCAGCACTTCTTCGGCTGGGACCTGATGGCGGCCAACCTGCGGGCCCTGCTCGGCGAGGGTCGGACCCACGTCCACGAGCCGGCTTTCGCACCTGACCCCGACGCCTACGTCAGCTGGGACTACGCCCGCGGCTACACCGATGCGGTGCAGACGCTCACCAAGCGCCGCTGACCGGTCGGCAGCACACGTCGATTTCGTCGGTGTGACATTTCGTTACGGCCGTCACCTTTAGCCGCCTCGTTCTTTGAACTAAGCAGACGATCGCCGACCGGGATGGCGATCCGGCGCTTTCCGGGGGTTCACCGATGGCCGAGCTCAGGCGGCTACCCGCGCTACGAGAGGGCGACTGGGACTGGCAGGTCGACGCGTCCTGTCGCGGCAGCGACACGGCGACTTTCTACCACCCCGAGAACGAACGCGGGCCGTCTCGCGCCCGCCGCGAACGCCAGGCCAAGGCCGTGTGCCAGCGCTGCCCCGTCATCGCGAACTGCCTGCGTTGGGCGCTGGCCGCCCGCGAGCCCTACGGCGTGTGGGGCGGGCTGTCGGTCGACGAGCGCGAGGCCCTGCTCACCCAGCGCGGCGCCTGACCCGCCCCCGATCGCTCAGTTGTCCGCGCCTGCCAGGCTGGTAACCCCGGCAAGCGCGGACAACTCCTCCTAATAACCGGGGCCGTGCGAGTGGCCGTGGCCGTGCGAGTGGCCGTGACCGTCCTCGTGCGAGTGCTCTTCCTCGATCGGCTTCTCGACGACCGCGCCCTGCGTGGTGAGCACCAGCGAAGCCACGGACGCCGCATTGGCCAGCGCCGCCTTCGTGACCTTCACCGGGTCGACGACGCCGGCGGCCAGCAGGTCGCCATACTCGCCGGTCGCGGCGTTCAGGCCGTGGTTGGCCGGCAGTTCGCGGACCTTCGCCACGACGACGTAGCCCTCGAGGCCGGCGTTGCTGGCGATCCAGCGCAGCGGCTCGACCAGGCTGGTCCGGACGATGCCCACGCCGGTGGCTTCGTCACCGGTGAGGCCCAGCTCGCCGTCGAGCGCTGACGACGCCTGCACCAGCGCGGCGCCCCCGCCGGCGATGATGCCCTCTTCGACCGCCGCGCGGGTGGCCGAGATGGCGTCTTCGATGCGGTGCTTGCGCTCCTTGAGCTCGACCTCGGTGGCCGCGCCGACCTTGATGACGCCGACGCCGCCGGCGAGCTTGGCCAGCCGCTCCTGCAGCTTCTCGCGGTCCCAGTCGGAGTCGGTGTCGTCGATCTCGCGGCGGATCTGCGCGACGCGGGCGTCGACCTCGTCCTGTTCGGCGGCACCGTGGGTGAGCGTGGTCGTGTCTTTGGTGACCACGACCCGCCCGGCGCGACCGAGCACGTCCAGCCCGGCCTGGTCGAGCTTGAGGCCGACCTCGGGGGCGATGACCTGACCGCCGGTGACGATCGAGAGGTCCTGCAGGAACGCCTTGCGGCGGTCGCCGAAGAACGGCGCCTTGACCGCGACGGCGGTGAAGGTCTTGCGGATGGAGTTCACGACCAGCGTCGAGAGGGCCTCACCGTCGACGTCCTCGGCGATGACGACCAGCGGCTTGCCGGCCTCGGCGACCTTCTCGAGCACCGGCAGCAGGTCGCTGACCGACGAGATCTTCTGCGTGGTGATGAGGATGTACGGGTCGTCGAAGACGGCCTCGCCGGCCTCGGGGTCGGTCACGAAGTACGGGCTGATGTAGCCCTTGTCGAACTGCATGCCCTCGGTGAACTCGAGCTCGGTCGTCATCGTCTGCGCTTCCTCGACGGTGATGACGCCGTCCTTGCCGACCTTGGTGAACGCCTCGGCGATGAGCTTGCCGATGGTGGCGTCCTGGGCCGAGATGGTCGCTACGTGCGCGATCTCCTGCTCGCCGTTGAGCGGCTGAGCGGCCTTGTCGAGGGAGTCGTTGACGGCCGTCACGGCGGCGTCGATGCCGCGCTTGAGTGACATCGGGTTCGCGCCCGCGGCGACGTTCTTGAGCCCGGCGTTGACCAGGGCTTGGGCGAGGACGGTGGCGGTGGTCGTGCCGTCGCCGGCGATGTCGTTGGTCTTGGTCGCCACCGACTTGGCCAGCTGGGCGCCGAGGTTCTCGTACGGGTCGTCGAGTTCGACCTCGCGGGCGATGGTGACGCCGTCGTTGGTGATCGTGGGTGCCCCGAACTTCTTGTCGAGCACGACGTTGCGGCCGCGCGGGCCGAGCGTCACCTTGACCGAGTTCGCGAGCTTGTCGACGCCGCGCTCGAGCGCGCGGCGGGCGTCCTCATCGAAGCTGAGGATCTTCGCCATGGTCTTCCTTCCAGCGTTGGTGGTCGTGAATGGCTGACCCGCCGTGCGGGCGCAACCCGAAACGCCCCGGCACGCCTGTGGCGGCCGGGGCGCTCGAAGCAGCCTTACTTTTCGATGACCGCGAGGACGTCGCGGGCGGAGAGCACGAGGTACTCCTCGCCGGCGTACTTGACCTCGGTGCCGCCGTACTTGCTGTAGAGGACGACGTCGCCGACGGCGACGTCGATCGGGACGCGGTTGCCCTTGTCGTCGATGCGGCCGGGGCCGACCGACAGGACGGTGCCCTCTTGGGGCTTCTCCTTGGCCGTGTCCGGGATGACGATGCCGGACGCAGTGGTGGTCTCGGCCTCGTTGGCCTGCACGACGATACGGTCTTCGAGTGGCTTGATGTTGACCTTGGTGGCGGTCACTGTAGGACTCCCCTTATTTGACTATGCCGATGACTTCGGTGGGTCGTACGTGATGGGGGGCGGTTGCCGTCGCGGGGGTCAACCTCTCCTCAATTGGCACTCTAACGCGGCGAGTGCCAACTGTCGACGCCGGGTCGGCCGGTTACGGGAACCGGTGCTGCGTCCAGGTCCGGCCGCCGTCGGTGGTAGTCCAGATGCTGCGCCGGTCCTTCGAGACGGCGTGGCCGACGCTCGACGAACCGAAAGCGACCGAGGTCAGCTGGGCCGGTGCGCCGACCCGCTGGAACGTCGCGCCCGCGTCGGCCGTGCGGTAGGTCGCGTCCCCGCTGCTCACGACGACGCGCCGGCCGCTGGCGGCACCGAGGGCGTAGGCCCCGGACGACCCGAGACCGTCACGGGCTGGCACCCGGAACGACCGGCCGCCGTTGCCGCTCGTGATCAACGTCTGCAGCTGCGAGGCGCCCCGGATCACGCAGACGACGGCCGCCGCCCCGCTGGGCGCCACCGACAGGAGGTGATTGTCGTTCTCGCCGCCGCGCTGCGGGCAGGGCTCGCCCCGGTTGGTCCAGTGGGCGCCGTCGTCGCGCGAGGTCCAGAGCACCGCGGTCGCGTTGGGTGCGCCGCCGGCGACGTGCCCGAAGGACTCGAGGTAGGCGTAGTGCCTGGCCCGGCCGAACTGCGCGCCGACGCCGGCGTTCTGCCGGCCGGGCAGCCGCACCGTGCGCCAGTTCGTGCTGCCCACCGGCGCGGTCTGCACCGCGTAGGCACAACCCGGCGGGCACCCGCGCGAGGTCGTGACCACGCGGATCACGTTGCCGTTGAGGGATTCCAGCGCGACGGCGCCACCGGCCTGTCGCGGCCAGGTTCGGCCGCCGTCCGTGGTCATGAAGAACGCCGAGCCGCCTCCGGTGCCGGGCCCGGCGAACGCATAGCCGATCTTGCTGGTCGCGAAGCGCAGCCCGGCGACGCACAGTTTGGCGCAGGCCGTGGCGCTGTCGCCCGGCCCGGCAATCGGCGCCGGGAGCGAGGCCCAGGATCGGCCGCCGTCGGTGGTGTGCTCGATGGCGTCACAGCGGCCGGTGCCACCGAGGCAGGCGGCACTGCCCAAGGCCCACCCCTGGGCCCCGATCCAGGTGAGGTCGGTGATCCGGAACCCGGTCAGCTTCGGGGCGACCCGGGCCTGGGGCAACTTGCCCGTGCTCGCCGCGGACGATGGGCCGGACGATAGGGTGCTGGGCGCGCTGCCGCCGGGCGCGGACGACGCGGCCGTCGGGGTGCCGGACCCGGCCGGCTTGGCCCGGCCCGAGGACGTGCATCCCGTCGCGAGGACGGCAACCGCGAACAACCCGACCACGACCCGGCGCATGATCGAGACGATGCCGTGCGGCCGCTGAGAATCCGGGTTACGTGACCGAATCGTAGTGCGTGCGGTCGGGACCGAGCCGCCACACGCGTCGCGTGCGCGAGGGCGTGGGCACGCCTTTCGCCTGCAGGGCCCGCCACTGGGGGCGGTGCCAGGTGGTCATGGGGATGGAGTTGACCACCTGTAGGTAGCGCGGCCGCTGGACGGCCGGCAGCCGGCTGAACGCCTTGTCGATGTCGTTGGTGCTGATGTCGGTGCCCGCGCGCAGCGTGCAGGCCGCGACCAGCACGTTCTCGTCGCCGTCTTCGATGCCGTAGGCGACGGTGACGTCCACGGCCGGGATCGAGGCCAGCGCGTAGCGGGCGCCGGACGGGATGGCCGGGCCGTGCGCGGTGTGGACGACCTCGGCCACCGGGCCGGCCAGCCACAGGTCGCCGTGGTCGTCGCGCAGGAACAGGTCACCGGTCGAGCGCCACGCGTCCCCGCTCTCGAACACCCCCCGCAGCGGCACGCCGGCCATCGAGTCGGCCGGGTTCACCCGGGCGAGCAGCAGCCCCACCTCGTCGACGTTGCACTCGCGGGCCAGGCCGCGCTCGTCGAGCACCAGCCGGTTGGTCGCGAAGTCGTAGGCCGCCACCTTGACCGGCGCGGTACCCGGCAACGGTTTGCCCATCGAGCCCCGGGCCCGGCCGCTGAGGTTGGCCAGCACGACCTCACCCTCGGCCGAGGCGTAGAACTCCAGCACCGTGGCCGAGCCGAACCGCTCGGTCACGCGGCGCCACAGATTGCGCGGCATGCCCGAGCCCATGAACATGCGGATCGGGTTGTGGGGCTCGTTGGGGTTCGGCGGGGCGGCCACGACCCGGGCCAGCGACGTCCAGGTGTAGGAGACGTGCGTCGCGCCGTAGCGGCGCACCTCGTCCCAGAAGGTGTCGGGATCGTCGGCCGCGGCCATCGCGAAGCGGGCGCCGCTGGCCACCGCGCCGCCGATCGTCATGAGCAGCGCCGACGAGTGATAGATGGGGGTGATGCTGTAGATCGTGTCGCCCGGCCTGAGCGCCGCGGCCGACGCGGTGCCCAGGGCCGACAGCGCCCACCGCCGGTTGGTGATCTGCAGGGCCTTGGTGCCGGCGCCCTCACCGGTGAACAGCACGAACGCGACGTCGCCAGCGCGGTGCGGGTTGGCCCGGTACCAGGCCGGCAGTTCGATGTCGTCGGGCTCGATGCGCTCCATGTCGATCGCATCGGTCGGGATGTCGCGGCCATCGCGGCCGCCGCCGAGCACCGCGCGGCGCACATCGGCGAGCTGCGCGGCGCGTTCGGCATGCTCGGGGTCGGAAATGACCCAGTCCGCCCGGGCCAGGTTCGCCTCGCGGGCCACGTCGTTGTCCGGGCGCAGCAGGACCGCCGTGGCCCCGAGCCGGCTCAACGCGGCCACGAGGGTGAACGCGCTGGGCCGGGTGTCCATCAGCACGGCGACGCGGTCGCCGTGGCGCACGCCGATGCTGACCAGGCCCTTGACCACGTTGTCGACGCGGCCTTTGACGTCGTCCTGGCGGTGGGCGCGGTCGCCGAACAGGAACGCGACGTTCTTCGGGGCCCGGCGGGCCTGCTCGTCCAGCAGCAGGCCGAGCGAGATGCGGGTGGCCGGGTCGAGGTGCTCGAGGCGGGCCAGGCGGGGCAGCTGCGCCGGCGCCTCGCGGACGACGCCGCGCGCGAGCTGGCCCGCCCGCTTGGCGTTCACCAGCACGGCCCGGCTCACCCCGATGCCCAGTTCGACGGCCTGCGCCGCCGCGCTGGCCGCCGTGCTCGGGCGCAGCGGTTTGGTCGTCGGCACGGCGTTGGCCGCCGCGATCGTGTCCGGCAGGGCGGCCTGCCCGCTGCGCCAGGCGATCCACTGCGCGACCGTGGGCCAGGTGGTGGTGGACGCGCTGGACCCGACCACCAGACCGAAATGCCCGCCCGGCAACGTCACCTCGTAGACGTCGGCCCTGGGGGCGGCCCGACGGATGGCCCGGACCGCGTCCGGGTGCCCGATCGTGTCGGTGGCCCCGACGAAGGTGAGCACCGGCCGGTCGATGTCGGCGAGGGTGACCAGGCGGTCGTCGATGATGAAGCCGCCCTCAAGCATCCGGTTGTGCGTCACGAACTGTTCGAGCAGTTCGGCGATCGCCGGGCCCGAGTAGGCCGTCCAGCCCTCGGAGTCGAGGAAGCGGCGCTGGCGTTCTCGCGGCAGCAGCGCGTCGCGGTCGTTGAGGGCGAACAGGAACTGCATGCGGCCCTGGATCGACTTGGCCGGGTCCAGCATCTTGAAGCCGAGACGGACGAACCAACTCGGTAGCGCGAACTTGCGCAGCAACCCGCTGTCGACGAGTTCACCGGCCAGGCGGGCGACGACGTCGGGCGCGATCGGGATCGGCAGCGGCGCGGTGGTGTCGACCGGCGAGCCGAACGTGACGAGCGAGTCGATGCCCTTGCCGCGGCGGTAGGCGGCGGCCTGGTAGGCGAACATGCCGCCCTGCGAGTAGCCGGCGACGACGACGTCGCGGCCGGTCGCCTCGCTGACGCGGTCGATGGCGTCGCTCACGGCCAGGACGTGGTCGGTGAGATTGCGTTCCAGGCCGCCGGGCTCCTGGTCGGGGTGCCCGAAGTCGACGACCCACGGGTCGATGCCGGCCTGGTGCAGCGCCGCCACGCCGGAGGTGCCCTCGGAGACGTCCCACACCTCGGTGGTCATCATCAGCGGCGGGATCAGCAGGATCGGGGTGGCGACGTCAGGTGTGTCGTCGGCGAAGTAGCGGCGCAGGCGGTAGTTGGCGCGCTCGGCGGCGACGGTGAAGGGCGAGCGCTCCTCGCCGGTGCGCAGCCCACCGAAGCGGACGACCTCGGCGACGTTGCGGGCCGTGTGCGACGCGCGCCGCACGTAGCGGGCGGCGGCCGAGGGCAGCCCCGCGACACCGGGGACGGCCGGGGGGTGGCCGTTCGCTCGGGGGCTGAGCGCGCTGGAGGTTTCGGAGGGGGTATCAGTCGCCACGACGTGCACTGTGCTGGCGTTTGTCCCCGGGTGCAACCTCAGCGCGCGACCCGTTCGAACGCCCACACATGCGGGTTGCGGGCGACAAGATCGCCGGGAACCTCGGGCAGGCCGTGCCCGGTGGGGTCGATGACCACGACGCGATGATCGGCGCTGCGGAACACCTCGGCCGCCGGGTCGGCGTGCCGGCTGACGTACTCGACCAGGTCGTCGAGGCGGCCGTCGACCGCCTTGGCCTCCCACATCAAGGTGCTCATGACAGCTGCGCCCTCTCGAGCTCGACGGTCGGGATCGCGGAGAAGTTCGGCGGTGACGGGGTGGCGCCGGCGCGGACGAGCAGGTCACCGATCGCCGCGATCATCGCGCCGTTGTCGGTGCACAGGCGCATCGGTGGGGTCCGCAGCTCGACCCCGGCGGCGGCGCAGCGTTCCTCGGCCAGCGCGCGGAGGCGGCTGTTGGCGGCCACGCCGCCGACGATCACCAAGGTGTCGACGTCCTGGTCGCGGCAGGCCCGCAGGGCCTTGACGGTCAGCACGTCGGCCACCGCCTCCTGGAAGCTGGCGGCGACGTCGTGGGGGTTCGCGTCGGGGTGGCCCTCGACGTAGCGGGCGACGGCGGTCTTGAGCCCGGAGAACGAGAAGCCCAAGGGCGGGTCGTGCGGGCCGGTCAGCGGGCGGGGGAAGCGGATCGCCGTCGGGTCGCCGTTGCGCGCCGCACGGTCGATCGCCGGGCCGCCGGGGTAGGGCAGGCCGATCAGGCGGGCCACCTTGTCGAACGCCTCGCCGGCGGCGTCGTCGAGCGTGTCGGACAGGTGGACGATCGGCGTGCGGACGAGATCGCGCACCGCCAGCAGGGATGTGTGGCCGCCGGACACGATCAGCGCGACCGAGCGCTGGGGCAGCGGGCCGTGCTCGAGCGTGTCGGCGGCGGCGTGCCCGGCGAGGTGGTGGACGCCGTAGAGGGGGACGCCGAGCGCCAGGGCGTAGGCCTTGGCGGCGGCTACCCCGACGTGCAGGGCGGTGGCCAGGCCCGGCCCGGCGGTGACGGCGACCGCGCCGACATCGGCGAGCTCGAGGCCGGCATCGCCGAGGGCGGCATGCACGGTCGGCACCATCGCCTGCAGGTGGGCGCGGGCGGCGATCTCCGGGACGACGCCGCCGAAGCGGGCGTGTTCGTCCATGCTCGAGGCGAGCGCGTCGCCGAGCAGCACGCCGTCGCGGACGAAGCCGACGCCGGTCTCGTCGCAGGACGTCTCGATGCCCATCACGATCATGGCGCCAGGTCCTTGCGCATGGTGACGGCGTCGACGCGGCCGGCGTCGTAGTAGCCGCGCCGGTGGCCGAGGTCGACGAAACCCTCGCTGCGGTACAGGTGCAAGGCGGCGTCGTTGTCGACCCGCGTCTCGAGGAAGGCCTGGGTGGCGCCGCGGCGGATCGCCTCGTCCAGCAGCGCGTTGACGAGGCGGCGGGCGATGCCGGTGCGCCGCGCCGCCGGGATCACCCCGACGGTGAGGATCTCGGCCGCGTCGGCCACGACCATCACCCCGGCCCACCCGAGCAGCGTGCCGTCCGCGTCCTCGGCGGCGAGGTAGTACCGGTGCCGGCGGTCGGCGAGCTCGGTCCGGTAGCCGTTGCGGGTCCACGCCTCGGTGCCGAACATGGCGCGCTCGTACGGCATCAGGGCGGCGATGTGCTCGCCGGTCATCGGCACGATCGTCGCGGTGGGGGTCACCGGGTCACCTGCTTCGGGGCGCCGGGGATCACGGCGTCGGGACGGCGCAGGTACAGCGGGGTGAGGGGCTGGCTCGGTAGGCGCGCGGTCAGCTGGTCGCGCGCGGTCAGCTGGTCGCGCGCGCAGTGGACGAGGGCGAGCGCGCCAGGGTAGCGCTCGGGGCGGCGCGGCAGGTCAGGCCAGAGTTCGCGGTAGAGCTCGGCGCCGGCGACCGCGCTGATGCCCTCGAGCGGGATCTCGGCCGGGGCGCAGACGGCCGGGACGCCCTTGCGGCGACCGTACTCGTAGTGGGCCCAGTAGACCTCGCGGCGGCGGGCGTCGGTGACGACGAGCAGCGCCGGCTCGTCAGCGCAGGCGGCGGCGACGGCGTCGAGCGAGCAAACGCCGTAGGTGGGCGCGCCGATGGCGTCGGCGAAGGCGGCCGCGGTGACGAGTCCAACCCGCAGGCCGGTGAACGGTCCGGGCCCGACGCCAGCGACGACCGCGTCGATTCCGGCCGGCTGGAGGCCGGACTCGCGCAGGCAGTCAGCGATGGCCGGGGCCAGCAGTTCGCCGTGCCCGCGGGCGGCCAGCGCTGCCTGCTCGGCGACGACGACCGTCTCCTCGGCGACGGACACGACCCCGGCGGTCACCGCCGGTGAGGACGTGTCGATCGCGAGCACAAACACGATCCGTCAGCCTAGTTGAGCGCGCGCGTAGGCCAGCGTGCGCGCCGCTCCCCGCGCGCTCGATCCCTTCTCGGGTGCTGAGCTGACCACTTTGACAGTCGAAAAGTGGTCAGCTCAGCACCCGAGAAGGGGAAGTGGGACGAGAGCGTCAGCCCAGCTCCGCGACCCGCTCGGCCCAGTCGCCGCCATGCGGCTCCAGCACGGCGCTGCGTGAGTCGGAGTCGGGGGCCCGGTGCAGCGTGATCGCCAGGTGCGCGTCGGCCAGCTGCTCGACCAGCCCGGCCCCCCACTCGACCGCCGTCACCGAGCTCTGCGCGTCCACATCCAGATCGAGGTCGTCCACCTCGTCCAGCGAGCTGAGCCGGTACGCGTCGACGTGCACGAGCGCGACGCCGCCGGGCTCTCGCGCGGGATGCACGCGGGCGATCACGAACGTGGGCGAGGCGATCCGCCCCTGCACGTCCAGCCCGGCGCCGATGCCCTGGACGAAGGCGGTCTTGCCGGCCCCGAGCGGCCCGCCGAGCACGACGAGGTCGCCCGCGCGCAGCAACCGGCCGAGGCGCGCGCCGAAGGCCCGGGTGTCGTCCACAGTGGGCAGGACGACGGTCCGCACCGCGAGCGCGTCACGCTGCTCCGGCTCGATGCGCAACCGGTGGCCGGCCGGCATCCCCGGCCCGTGCAGCGGGCCGAGCGTCACGCCGCGCCGCCCACGTACCGGCGCCGCACGCGAGGGCCGATGCGGGTGACGATCTCGTAGTGGATCGTGCCGACGACGTCGGCCCAGTCCTGCGCTGTCGGCTCGCCGTCGCGGCCCGGCCCGAACAGCACGACCGGATCACCGGGCGCGACCTCGAGGTCACCGACGTCGACGACGATCTGGTCCATGCAGACCCGCCCGCTCACCGTGAACCGCGCGCCGTTGACCCATACGGGTCCGGCGTTGCCGGCGTGGCGGGGCACGCCGTCGGCATAGCCGAGCGGGACGAGCACCAGCGTGGTGGCCCGCGACGTCGTGTACTCGTGGCCGTAGGACACACCTTCCCCCGCCCGCACCCGCTTCACCGACGACGCCGCCGCCCGTAGCGTCATCGCCGGCACCAGCCCGTAGTGTTCGGGCACCGGCGAGAGCCCGTACACGGCGATGCCCGGCCGGACGAGGTCGAAGTGCGCCCCTGGCAGCGTGAGCGTGGCCGCCGAGTTCGCGATGTGCCGCAGCTGCGGCTCGACCCCGGCCCGCGCCGCCACCGCCAGCGCGTCGCGGAACGCGTCGAGCTGCTTGCCGATGGTGGGGTGGCCCGGCTCGTCGGCGTAGGCGAAGTGGCTCCACGCACCCACGACCTCGATCTCGCCGGCCGCCTGCGCGGTGGCCGCGGCGGTAACGAGTTCGGGCCAGTCGTCGACGTAGGCGCCATTGCGCGACAACCCGGTGTCGATCTTGAGGTGGACGCGGACCGGGCGCCCCGACTCACGGGCGGCGAAGATCAACGCGGCCAGCTGCCAGTGGCTGCTCGCCGACAGGTCGACGCCGACCTCGAGCGCGCGCTGCACGGTGTCGGCCTCGCCCGGCGTCCACAGCCACGACAGGATCGGCACGGTGATGCCGGCTTCGCGCAGCGCGACGGCCTCGCCGACGATCGCGGTGCCGAGCCAGGTGGCGCCGCCGGCCAACGCGGCCCGTGCCGACGGGACGAGGCCGTGCCCGTAGCCGTCGGCTTTCACGACCGCCATCAGCTCGGCCGGCGTCCCGGCCTTCATCGACGCGACGTTCGCCGCGATCGCGTCCAGATCGACGACGGCCTCGGTGCGCAGCATCAGCCCATTATCCCGGGCCCCGGGGCGATCCCGCGCCGCCGCCTGGGCCGTCGAGCCCCGGCTCGCCCGCGGCGATCGTGTGCAGCGCCCGCCGCAGCGAGCGCAGCACGTCCACCGAGGACGGCGGGCCGTCAGCGGCGGCGAGCTGACCGGCCACGCCGTGCACGAACGCACCGACGGCCGCGGCCAGCGGTGCCTCGAGCCCGGCGGCCAGCAGCGAGCCGATCAGCCCGCTGAGCACGTCGCCGCTGCCCGCGGTGCCCAGCCACGGCGTCCCGGTGCGGTTGATCCACGCGCGCCCGTCCGGCGCGGCGACGACGGTGGCGTCGCCCTTCAGCAGCACGGTGGCGCCGAGCGCGGCCGCCGCGGCGCGCGCACTGCCCAGCCGGTCGGCCGACGGCCCGTCGGCGATCCGGGCGAATTCGCGGTCGTGGGGCGTCAGGACCGTCGCGGCCGAGCGCCCGCGCAACAACTCCGGCGACTGGCCGAGCAGCGTGATCCCGTCGGCGTCGACGAGCACCGCGACGTCGGTGCCGAGCACGTCGGCGAGCAGGGCGCGTGCGGCGTCGTCGGTGCCCATGCCCGGCCCGGCGACCCACGACTGCACCCGCAGCTCGGACGGCGTCGCGCCCTCTTGCACGACGGCCTCGGGGTAGGCGGCGCGGATCGCGTCGGCGGCCGAGCCGGCGTAACGGATCATCCCGGCCCCGCCGCAGATCGCGGCGCCCGTCGACAGCACGCCGGCGCCGGGATACGCGGCCGACCCGGACACCAGCCCGACCACGCCGCGGGTGTACTTGTCGTCGGTCGATCCCGGCGTGGGCAGCAGCGCGGCGACGTCACCGGCCTCCAGCACCTGCACGCGCGGTGCCGGCAGCGTCGCGTCCAGCCCGATGTCGACGAAGCGCACCTCACCGGCCCGGCCGGCGCCGGCCCCCACGAGCAAGCCGGGTTTCAGCGCACCGAACGTCACCGTGACGTCGGCGTGCACGGTGTCGCCGGCGACCTCGCCGGTGTCGGCGTCGACGCCTGAGGGCACGTCCACGGCCACCGTCAGCACGTCCCGCGCGGCCGCGGCCAGCCCGACGGCCGGGCCGCGCAGGCCGCCCTTGCCGCCGATGCCGACGATCCCGTCGACGACCAGGTCGGCCCCGTCCAACGAGGCAGCCCCGTCCAACGAAGCGGCCTCGACCGGCGCCCGGCGCCCGCCGGCCCGCTCGAGCGCGGCCACGCCGCCCGCGTGCGCACGGTCGGGGTCGAGCAGCACCGCGTGCACCTGCGCGCCGCGGCGGGCCAGCGCGGCGCCGGCATACAGCGCGTCCCCGCCGTTGTTGCCCGCACCGACGAGCAGCACCACCCGCCGGCCGTACACCCGCTCGAGCAGGCGCGCACACTCCAGCGCCAGCCCGGTGGCGGCCCGCGCCATCAGCGCACCCTCGGGCTGGCGGGCCATCAGCTCGTCCTCGGCCGCCCGGACCTCGGCGACGGAATACACACCTCGCACGACCTGCTCCTACCCGCTCTCGGCGATCACGGTCGCCGCGGCGATGCCGCCGTCGTGCGAGAGCGAGACGTGCAGCCGCGTCACCCCGAGCGAGTCGGCCCGCGCCTGCACCGTCCCGCTGACCACCAGGGACGGACGCCCGCTGCCGTCGACGCGGACCTCGGCGTCCGTCCAGGCCATCCCCCCACCGGCCCCGAGCGCCTTGGCCAACGCCTCCTTGGCCGCGAAGCGGGCGGCCAGCGACTCGGCGGGGCGCGGGGCGCCGCCGGCCGTCACCTGCTCGTCGGGCGTGAACAGCCGGGCCGCCATCGACGGCGTGCGCTGCAGCGTTTCGGCGAACCGGTCGACCGGTACGACGTCGATGCCGACGCCGACGATGCCCATGTCGGCGGCCGACGCCTCAGGCGGTGGGTGAGGAGGTGACGGCCTCACCCGGCGCCGGCGCGTAGTCGGACAGGTGGCCCGGGAAGGCCGACTTGCCGGGGTTCAGGTAGGCGAACGCGTTGTTGACCGCCGTGGCGACCTCGCCGAAGCCGGTCGCGATGAGCTTGACCTTGCCCTCGTAGTCGACGATGTCGCCGGCGGCGTACATCCCGGGCACGGTCGTGCGCCCGACCGAGTCGACCACGATCTGGCGCTTGCGGATGTCGATGCCCCACTCCATCAGCGGACCGAGGTTCGCGGTGAAACCGAGCGCGGCGACCAGCCGGCTGCACGAGATCGTGTGGGTCAGGCCAGCAACGTCGATGTCGACCTCGCTCACCGCTGGATCACCGCGCACCGCCGAGATCTGGGCGTCGGTCAGCATGTTCACCGAGGACGCCCTGAGCAGCTCGACCGAGTGCGGGTGGGCGCGGAACTCGGCGCGCCGGTGCACGATCGTCACCGACTTCGCGAGCGGCTCGAGCATGAGCGCCCAGTCGAGCGCCGAGTCGCCGCCGCCCACCACGACGACGTCCTCGCCGGCGTACTTCGTCGGGTCTGGGACGAAGTGCGCCAGGCCGCGGCCGAGATAGTGGCTGCCGGTGGGCAGCGGGCGGGGCGTGAACGTACCGATGCCACCGGTGATGACGATCGCCCGGCACTCGATGCGCAACCCGGCCGACGTGGTGACGGCGAAGGCGCCCTCGCCGCGTTCGAGTTCGACGGCCTGGTGTCCGAGCAGGTACTGCGGGGCGTGCGGGGCGGCCTGCTCGATCAACTGCTCGACCAGATCGCGGCCCTTGATCGCGGGGAAGCCGGCGACGTCGAAGATCGCCTTCTCCGGATACATCGCAGTGATCTGA
>CAXTHY010000003.1:0-18108 GCA_964244175.1 uncultured Jatrophihabitans sp.
ATCACCACCCGCAGCAAGCACCGTCGCCCCATCAGCAGCCACCGCCAACGCCGACGCCAACGACCCACACGGCGCCGACACCGTACAACTCGTCCCAGTCCCACCCGGACTCAAAAACACCGACACCGGCTGAGGGGCAGGCTCCGCGTTAGCACTGAGTTGCGCGCCGATCGCCAGTGCCAAAACGAGCTCGACGCACAGCGCGGCTACCAACCGAGACCCCGAGTTCAATGAATCTCCATATGTGAGCGCAGGTACGCGTGGACTCACTGACAACGGCCGGAGCCTCGTTGGCCGACCGTGCCATTACATAGGACGGTCCGGGTGTTGTCGACACTCAGTTACAGAAACCCGCCGTCGATTTCGTCCGACGCACGGTCAACAACCGAGGGCTCCGAACGGTCGACTTCCCTTTCGGGCAGCACGACGGGCTGTCCTTCACCGCTTGTGCGGCAATGTCCACTTTGACGCTAAGACGACGTCAACTCTTGTACTTGACAGCCTTGTTATAGGCGATAGGCGCGCCGATACTGTGCCCTGCCGCGAGGCGCCGCTTTATTCCGTGAGGAATTGCGGTTATCGGACTTCGTCTCAGCTCAGGAGGACCCATGCGACAGGTTTGGCATCGAAAGACAGGGATGGCCGGGTTGGTGCTCGCCGTCGTCGGGGGATTCCTGGTCTCTGTCGCGCCACCAGCGGCCGCCGACTCCAATGCCGAGATCACCGACGTCAACTGTACAGCCAACGTTCTACCGGCCAATGACGACAACTCTACGAACGCAGTTGACCTGCCGTTCAATGTCGACTTCTACGGCCACAACTACGGCGCGCTGTACGTCAACAACAACGGCAACGTCACCTTTGATCAACCGCTGCGCACGTTCACGCCGTTCACCATTCAGGCCGATACGCCACCTATCATCGCGCCGTTCTTCGCTGACGTGGACACCCGCGGGGCCGGCTCCGGGGTGGTGACCTACGGCGCGACCACTTTCGGCGGGCGTCCCGCGTTCTGCGTCGACTGGAACAATGTCGGGTACTACCCGAGCCAGGTCGACAAGCTGAATAGCTTCCAACTGCTACTTGTGAGCCGTAGCGACGAGGGCGCCGGCGACTTCGACATCATGCTCAACTACGGGACGCTGAAATGGGAGACGGGCAGTGCATCCGGCGGGAGCAACGGTTTCGGCGGTACGCCCGCGGGCGCCGGCTTCTCCGCGGGCGACAACGTAGCCAGCCACTTCTTCGAATTCCCGGGCAGCCGGCAGACGATGGCCCTGCTCGACTCCAATACTGACACCGGCCTCATAAATGGCAGCCGCGGGTCACTGGTCCTCGGACGCTACGTCTTCGGAATCCGCAACGGCAACGCGCCGGGCAGCGCCTCGGTCACCGGCACCGTCTACGGTCCCGGGAACGCACCGCAGGTCAGCTCGCCAGTGCAGATCTGCCCGACCGCAGGCGGATCGTGCGTGGTGGGCAGCACCAACAGTTCCGGCCAGTACAGCGTCGTTGGAGTCGCGCCCGGCACCTACACCGCCGCGGCAGAACCGCCGGCTGGGTCCAGCCTGACGCCGGCCCAGGCGGGACCCTTCACCTTGGGCGTTGGTGATACCGAGAACATCGACCTCGCTCTGACCGGCCCCACCCCGCCCCCGGTCGGCACGTCTATCGTCAACGAACCGATCCCCTCGGCCAACGGCATCCCCGTCGTCTACTGGACCGAACCCACCATGCTGGACACCACCGGGTGCGCCAACGGCACGGCCAGTTACGTGGTCAAGCAGGGTGCGACCACGATCTCCTCTGGAGCGCTGACTGAGTCACCAGTGGGTAGCGGTCACTTCCATGCCGACGTGCCGGCGTTCTACCCCAACCACGGCAACGCCGACGTCATCATCACCACAACTTGCCCCGGCGGCGGTTCGTCGACCACCACGTTCGACATCTACATCGACCCGTCCGGCACCGTGGTCGACACCCACAGCAATCCGGTCCAGGGCGCCACGGTGACGCTACTCCGCTCGGACACCGCGGCAGGCCCATTCGTGGCGGTGCCTGACGGCTCGGCCATCCTGTCGCCCAGCAACCGGTCGAACCCCGTCACCAGTCTCGCCGACGGCACCTTCCATTGGGACGCCATCGCCGGGTACTACGAGGTGAAGGCATCGAAGGCCGGATGCACGGCCACGGACGGCTCCTCGGCTGTGACTTCGGCGACTTACGAGGTCCCGCCGCCGGCGCTCAACATCCGACTGGTTCTGAATTGCGGTACCCCGAGCCCGTCGACGGCGAAAATTACGCTGGTGCCGACCTCGGCCAAGCCCGGGGCCGCGACGATCGTGTCGCTGGCACACTTCCCCGCCAACAGCCGCGCGGCGCTGAAGCTGGACAACGGCAGCACCCTGAAGACCATCGCCACCTACACCGGCGGCGACGGCTACACCGAGCTGACCATCCCGTCGAGAACGGCGCTCGGTGCGCACCGCGTCGTGGCCACCTCGGGTGCGACTACGGCGTCCGCGCCATTGACAGTAGTCTCGACGTGCGTGCCGGCCCCGCCGGCCGGTGCGTCCCGATCTGTGCGTGACGCGTACACCGTTGCCCTGATCACCGGCAACAACTGCTAGCAGCACTGTAGAGACGGTGCCCGGCGGAAGACCCGCCGGGCACCGTGCTGTCAGGGCAGCCTCCGTCCCGTCCTCACCCGCGGCTGCGTCGGGGCCGCCCCGGACTATCGGTTGTGTCTTTGCGCACGTCACTTCATTTATTGCTTTGCGGCGACCAAGAAGCCATGCGCCAGCAGGTCGTCGAGAAGCTCGCGAACCGGCGCTGCCGCGTCGGCGTCCGTTAACCCGTATACCGCGCCAAATTCCTCGATGATCTCTTCCTCAGTTGCACCGGCAGAGAGCAGGAGCCACGCCTGCGTCGCCGTTCGGTTCAGAACTAGAACTTCATTGGTGTCGAGCCGCATCAGGCAGAGCTCGTCACCAAGCTCCTCTACCACGATTCCCGCGACGGGACGCAGCCGCTCGTTCACTAGGGGAGCATATGCGCGGTCTGTGACGCGGAATCAGCCGCCGGTGCGCCAGGCAAGCCCGTCGTGGTTTAGTCTTTGTGAATCGCCGCCGCCGATGCGGTGTGGGTCCAAGGGTGGGGAAAATGGCTGAACAGTCGCCTGAGCGCGCGCTCGATCGCCGAACGTTGCTCAAACGGGGTGCGATCGCGGGTACAGCAGCGGTTTGGGTCGTCCCAGCAGTGCAGGTCTTCTCGATGACGGCGAGCTCGGCGGACACTCCGAGCGGCTCGCTACCCGATCCGCCGGGGCCGCCGGTAGTCCCGGTGCCCCCCGGTAATCCCAATCCTCCTGTCCCGGTGCCCCCCGGTAATCCCAATCCACCTGTCCCGGTGCCCCCCGGTAATCCCAATCCACCTGTCCCGGTGCCCCCCGGCAACAACGACGGCAGGGGCAAGGACGCAGTGCAGACGGTGAAGCCGTCGAAATCGAAACAAGCGCACGGGACCGACGCCCTTTCCATCGAGTCGACCGGGGCAGGCACGGACGGGCTCGCCAACACGGGACCCGGGATTCCCATTGGTGAGGCGCTGATCGCCGGCGCTGGCGCCGTCGTCGTCGGCGCGGCAGCTCTCATCGCCGGAAAGCGCCGCCCGCTTCCAACCGCACCGACCGACGGCGAATAGTCCGGCGCCTCACGCATTCGCCTGAACGCGGTGACGCCGAGCAACTGAGCATGGATTGCTGACCAACGGGTGATGGGCCCGGCGATCCTGACGGTGCTGGCGAGCGCTTTTCTCGCCGTGGCCGGCGTCGGTCTGCTCGCACACTTCCGAAACGCCGGTCGCTGGTGGACCCTCGGTCTCGTTGCCTTCTCGCCCTACCTGATGCTCGGTGCACCGATCGCGTTGATCCTGCTCGTGGCGGCACAGCAGTGGTTCGCGGCGATCGGCGCACTCGTGGTGGTTGCCCTGTGGCTCAGCACCCAAGCGCGCCTCTACCGCGCTTCGGCACCGCCGCCAGATGCCCAGGACATCGTGGTGATGACGTCGAATCTGCGGCTCGGGCTCGCCAGTTCAAGCGCTGTGGTCAACGCCGTGCGTCAGCACAGTGTCGATGTGCTCATGCTCGAGGAGCTGACCGAGGACGCTCAGGATGGATTGTTGGCTGCCGGCCTGAACGCCGTGCTCCCGTATCACGCGGCCGAGCCGCAGGACGGCGCCATGGGAACAGGGCTGTGGAGCCGGTATCCGCTCACTGACGTGTGTCACGGCTCGGAGTTCTTCTGCGCGTTCGTGAAGGCCCGAGCTGACGTCCCAGGGCTGTCATCAACCGTGACACTCGCCGCGCTACACATGGCTGGGCCGATCACTAGTGCGCCGAGTTGGGTATCCGACATTCGCCGTCTACCGGAGGTGTTGCGCTCGCTACCCATCGACGCACCGGTCATCGTCGGCGGCGACTTCAATGCCACGCCCGATACCAGGCAGTTCCGCGCGGCGCTCAGAACCGGATACCGGAATGCGGCAGCCCAGGCCGGAGCCGGCTTGGTCCGTACCTATCCGTCGCACCACTGGTTTCCTTCGCTGATCTCGATCGACCACGTGGTGACGCGCAACGCTGTCGGCAGATCAACTCAGACTGTTTCGATCCCCGGATCCGATCATCGCGCGCTGGTGGTCCGGGTTGCGGTGCCGCGGGACGTGAGCTGACGCCCCTGTCACAGGCGCCCGACCTGTCTCTTCTGCCAACTACGCCCGACCGTGAAGGGAATCGTCTCGGCTGGGGTGCGGGTACGCGTTTGCATCCGATCACCCGGGCGGTCAGCAAGCAGCTGCTTGCCGCGTTATGACAAGCCGTTTTGCCTGATCCATGCGTGCATGGCGATCCCGGCGGCCACGCCGGCGTTGATCGAGCGCGTCGACCCGTACTGGGCGATGGAGCAGACCGTCGCGGCGACGTCGCGTGCGGCGTCGCTGAGCCCCGTCCCCTCCTGCCCGAACAACAGCAACGCACGCAGCGGCAACGGCGTGGTCTCCAGTGGGACGGCGCCGGGCAGATTGTCGATCGCGACGATCATGTAGCCGGCGTCGGCGGCGTACGTCGCCAATTCCTCGGCCGACGGCACGTGCCGGATGTGCTGGTAGCGATCGGTCACCATCGCCCCGCGCCGGTTCCACCGCCGGTTACCGACGATGATCACTTCGCGGGCGAGGAACGCGTTGGCCGTCCGCACGACCGTGCCGATGTTGAGGTCGTGGCGCCAGTTCTCGATCGCCACCGCGAACGGATGACGGCGGGTGTCGAGGTCGGCGACGATCGCATCGACCGACCAGTAGCGGTACCGGTCGACGACATTGCGGCGGTCGCCGTCGCGCAGCAGCTGCGGATCGAGCCGGGGATCATCAGGCCACGGTCGGGCATGCGGTCCGACGCCGATCTCGTGCGCGTCGTCGGTCAGGACAGGCCGTCCTTGATCCGCTGTGGAACTCCGCGATCACCCACGATCGGAACTGTGTTCACAGGCCCCGGCGGGCCATCACGGCCCGCAGCAGCGGCCGCGGGATCGTGCGGGTGACTCCGACGAGCGTCTTATAGCGTCGCGAGGGGACTGACAGCGGCTTTCCGGCGAACGTGTCGGCCAGGCCTTCCTTGACGACGTCGGCGGCCTCGAGCCACATGCGGCTGGGCACGTGCGACATGTCGGCCTGCGCGCGCTCGTGGAATTCGGTGTGCGTGAACCCGGGGCAGACGGCGGTCACGGTGACGCCGGTGCCCAGCAGCTGTATCGCCAGGCCTTCGCTGAACATGCTCACCCACGCCTTGCTGGCCGAGTAGGTGGCGTTGCCGCCGCGGGGGACGAAGCCAGCTACGGACGAGACGTTCAGCACCCGACCCGACCCGCGGGCCGTCATTGCGCGCACGGCCGCGTGAGTCAGCCGCAGGACCGCGCGGACGTTCAGGTCGAGCTGGGCCTCTTCTAGGGCGAGGTCGGCCGAGCCGAATGGCTGGTAGGTGCCGACGCCGGCGTTGTTGACCAGCACGTCGACGTCGCCGGTCGCCAACCGGTTAGCGACGGCGGCGCACCCGTCGTCGGTCGCGAGGTCGGCGGGCAGGATCTCGACGCGGTGCTCGGTGCGCAGGCGTTTGGCCGCGCTTTCCAACCGGGCCGCATCGCGGGCGACCAGCACCAGATCGTGCCCGCAGGCGGCGAGCTGGTTCGCGAATTCGGCACCGAGGCCAGCACTCGCGCCGGTGACAAGAGCGGTGGGCAAAGGGTCAGCTCTCGGTTCGGCGCGACTTGCTGGCGGCCTTAGCGCGGGTACGGGCCAGATCGGCGCCCTTCGCGACCGAGGCGGCGCTCGTGCGCTTCTTCGTGCGCGCGCGGTCGGCGGCGGCCGCCTCGTCAGCGGCCGCGCGCGCCGCTCGCGTGGTGGCCGGGGTTCGCCCGGCCGGCCGGTCTCGGCCCGGCGTGGCCCGGCCCGACGTGGCCCGGGCCGGCGCGGACGATGCCGGCGCCCGGGGGGCGAACAGCCCGCGCCGCGGCGCGGCGCCGCGGGTCGAGGCCGGCTTGCCCAGCGCGAAGTACCGGCCACTGGTCGGCAACATGACCAGGACGACAGCGGCGAGCATGAACGCCGCACTGCCGGCGGCGCCGAGTTTGAAGGCGTTCGGGATGGACGCGGTGACCGCGAACAGCGAGTTCAGGCCGGCGAGGGTCCCGGTGAAGCTGCTCAGCACCCAGATCGCCAGAACCGCCCAGCGGGCCCAGTAGCGGCCCTTCCAGATGCTCCAGGCCACCAGTGAGACGGCCAGCAGCACCACGATGCTGGCGACGAGTTGCGAACCGGGGATGCTGCCGACCTGGTCGTGGATCTCTTTCGTCGTCAGCGGCTTCGTCGGCTTCTTGGTCGGGTGCCGCAGCGTGTAGTCCAGCCAGCCGCGCAGCTTGAACAGGCTGGCGGCGGCGATGACCGCACACAGGCCGCTGAGCAGCAGCGCCCCGATCGCCAGGAGTATCGGCGTCGGCCGATCCGGGGCCGCGGGGTCGGCCGGATCGGCGGACCCGCCCTTGCGGAAGGACACCGCACGCGCAGGTTTCGAAGTGGGGTCACTCACGCCGCGCAGTGTACGTGGCCCGGATGGACGCGACGGCACGCGAGCTGCCAACCGGCGCGCGAACTGGGCCAACCGATAGAGTCAGGGCCCGGCCGGCCTGATCGTCCACACTCGCAGGGCGGCGCCACCGGTTGCGGAGGACGAGATGACGACGCCGTCGGCACCCGACAGTTCGGCCCGACCGGACGAGCCGGACCAGCCCCGAGTCGACCTCGGCAAGCCCGCACCGTCCGCGCCGAGCGGTGATCCCACCTCGGACGTCCCGTTCGACCCCTACCGCTTCGGCAAGCCCGATCACCCGGTTCCGCCGGAGTACGCGCCCCCCGGCTACGTCCCCGACGCGCCCCCGTCGCCCTACTCGGCGGCCACGAACGCACCATACGGCCAGAGCCCCTACGGCCAGCCACCGTCCGGACAACCGCCGTACGGTCAGGCCCCGTACGGGCAGCCGCCGTTCGGTCCGCAGAATACGTACGGTGGCCCGAACCCGGGATCGCCGTACCCCGGCGGGCCCTACCCCGGCCCAGGCACCTACGGCGCGCCACCGCCGCCGTACAGCGCGTACGGCCAGCCGCAGCCGGGCCACGGCAAGGCGGTCGCCGCGCTCGTGCTCGGCATCGTCTCCATCGTCATGTTCTGGCTGATCTTCTTTGACGCGATCTTCATCGTCCTGGCGCTCATCTTCGGGCTCGTCGCGCTGTCCGAGAGCAAGTCGAGGAACGGCAACAGCAAGGGCATGGCGATCGCCGGGCTGGTCTGCGCGGGCATCGGCACCATCGCCACCGTGCTGTTCACCGTCGTGGTGCTCAACGCGGCGTCCAAGTGCGGTGGTTTCGACAACAGCAACAGCTCGGACTTCAACCAGTGCGTGCAGGACCACATCGGCTAGGGCGCCGGCCGTGACCGACTGGCGCAGCGG
The DNA here is from genome assembly GCA_964244175.1 of uncultured Jatrophihabitans sp. Classification (GTDB taxonomy): domain Bacteria; phylum Actinomycetota; class Actinomycetes; order Mycobacteriales; family Jatrophihabitantaceae; genus Jatrophihabitans. The sequence goes on from CAXTHY010000003.1 coordinate 8,055, forward strand.
TGACGATTCGGGCGACTATGCGGGGCCGCCCCCGACGCAACCCACGAGCGGTGCCGAGAATCCGTACGCCTACCCGCCCCCAACGTGGCCCGGGTACCCGCCAGGCACTCCGTACGGTCCGGGGTCGCCGTACGGTCCGGGGTCGCCGTACGGGCCGGGGTCGCCGTACGGGCCGGGGTCGCCGTACGGGCCGGGGTCGCCGTACGGCGCAGCGTCGCCTTACGGGCCGCCGCCGCCGGGGCAGGAGCGTCCGGGCACGCTGCTCGCGGCCGCGGTCCTCGGCTACGTCACCGCCACGTTTCTGATCCTGGCCGGGCTGCTGCTCGCGTTCAGCGTCTCGCTGCTCGACGACATGCTCGACACCGGCGCGTTCACGGCCGAGTTCACCCTGGCCTGCCTGGCCAACTTCCTCGCGGCCGGTCTGCTGATCGGTGGCAGCGTGGCCATGACCGGCCGCAACCGGAACGGCCGGCTCGTCTACACCGGTGGCGCCGTGCTCGTCATCGTCCTCACCGTCTACTGGCTCGCGCGCTGGGCGACGAGCAGCGGCCGCGAGGTGCTCGTCGTCTACGGCCTGTTCTTCGCCGCGCTGGCCGTCGTCGGCCTGGCACTCTCGTTCGCCGGCAATGCGAACAACTGGCTCGCCCGCCGCTGACGCTCAGCCGGCCAGATAGGTCAGGTCGAAGAGCATGTGCAGCACGATCCAGACCACGCCGTCGACCGCGGCCAGTACGAAGCCGATGTAGGCGTTGTCGAGGCTGCGGCCGGCAGCACGCGCCCGCGCCCCGGCTATCGACGCGACGACGGCCGTGACTACGCACAGCACCAGGCCGAAGGTCACGATCCCGATGCACCCGAGGACGATCGCGGCCACGCCCAGCGGATCGCCCGCCTGCGCCCGCGCCTGCTCCGACTCCGACCCCGGCCCTTCCGAGTTGTCCGCGCGTCCAGGGGCCCCAGCCGGGTTTAGCGCGGACAACTCGCCGGGGCGCTCCGAGTTGTCCGCGCGTCCACGGGCCGCAGCCGGTCCTAGCGCGGACAACTCGGGGTGGGCGGGATCGGGGTAATCGGGGTCGGGGTTGGGGTCGGCGGGGTCAACCACCGAGCGTCAGTCCGGACCGGTCGTCTTGGGCGTCGACGACTACCGTCTGCCCATCGCGGACCTCGCCCGACAGCAGCGCCTTCGCCAGCGCGTCACCGATGGCCGTCTGAACCAGCCGTCGCAGCGGCCGGGCCCCGTACAGCGGGTCGAAGCCGTTGATCGCCAGCCACTCGCGGGCGGCGTCGGTGACCTCGAGGCTGAGCCGGCGGCCGGCGAGCCGCCGCTGCAGCGCCGCGAGCTGGATGTCGACGATCCGGGTCAGGTCGGCGGTAGTGAGCGAGTCGAACACCACGATATCGTCAAGGCGGTTGATGAACTCGGGTTTAAAGTGCCCGCGCACGACCGCCAGCACGCCCTCGCGCCGGGCCTCTTCGGGCAGATCGGCTACCAGCGCGGCCGAGCCGAGGTTCGAAGTCAGCACCAGCAGCGTGTTGCGGAAGTCGACCGTGCGGCCCTGCCCGTCGGTCAGCCGCCCGTCGTCGAGCACCGCCAGCAGGATGTCGAACACGTCGGGGTGCGCCTTCTCGACCTCGTCGAGCAGCACGACCGTGTACGGCCGCCGGCGCACCGCCTCAGTGAGCTGGCCACCCTCTTCGTAGCCGACATACCCGGGCGGGGCGCCGACCAGGCGGGCCACGGAGTGCTTCTCCGAGTACTCGCTCATGTCGATGCGCACCATCGCGCGCTCGTCGTCGAAGAGGAAGTTCGCCAGGGCCTTGGCCAGCTCGGTCTTGCCGACCCCGGTCGGGCCGAGGAACAGGAACGAGCCGGTCGGCCGGTCGGGATCGGAGATGCCGGCGCGGGCCCGGCGGACCGCGTCCGAGACCGCCTGCACGGCCTGGCGCTGACCGATGACGCGCGCGCCGAGCTCGTCTTCCATGCGCAGCAGCTTGGCCGTCTCGCCTTCCATCATCCGGCCGGCCGGGATGCCGGTCCAGGCCGAGACGACCTCGGCGATGTCGTCGGCGGTGACCTCCTCCTTCACGAGAAGGTCAACCGTGTTGCCGGCCGCCTGACTCTCCTTCTCGGCCGCGCTGGCCGCCTCGAGTTCCTTCTCTACCTTGGGGATCTCGCCGTACTGCAGGCGCGACGCGGTCTCGAGGTCACCGTCGCGCTGCGCCCGCTCGACCTGACCCTGCAGTTCGTCAAGCTGCTTTTTCAATTCGCCGACCCGGTTCAGGCCGGACTTCTCCCGCTCCCACCGCAGGTTCAGCGCGTCGAGTTGCTCCTGCTGGTCGGCCAGCTCGGTGCGCAGCCGGCTTAACCGATCCATCGAGGCGGCGTCGCTCTCCTTCGCCAGCGCCATCTCCTCCATCTTCAACCGGTCGACCGAGCGCTGCAGCTCGTCGATCTCGACCGGTCGCGAGTCGATCTCCATCCGCAGCCGGCTGGCCGCCTCGTCGACAAGGTCGATGGCCTTGTCCGGCAGGAAACGGGAGGTGATGTAGCGGTCGGACAGGGTGGCCGCTGCGACGAGCGCACCGTCGGTGATCTGCACCTCGTGATGGGCCTCGTAGCGCGCGTTCAGGCCGCGCAGGATCGCGATGGTGTCCTCGACGGACGGCTCGGCGACCATCACCTGCTGGAAGCGGCGTTCGAGTGCGGGGTCCTTCTCGATGTGCTCGCGGTACTCGTCGAGCGTGGTGGCGCCGACCATCCGCAGCTCGCCGCGGGCCAGCATCGGCTTGAGCATGTTCCCGGCGTCCATCGCACCCTCGCCGGTGGCTCCGGCGCCGACGACGGTGTGCAGCTCGTCGATGAAGGTGATGACGCGCCCGCCCGAGTCCTTGATCTCGTTCAGCACGGCCTTGAGCCGCTCCTCGAACTCGCCGCGGAACTTCGAACCGGCGATCATCGACGCCAGGTCGAGGGCGATCACCTTCGTGCCCTGCAGTGACGACGGGACGTCCTTGGCGACAATGCGCTGCGCCAGGCCTTCGACGACGGCGGTCTTGCCCACGCCGGGCTCGCCGATCAGGACGGGGTTGTTCTTGGTGCGCCGCGACAGCACCTGGATGACCCGGCGGATCTCGTTGTCGCGGCCGATGACCGGGTCGATCTTGCCGTCGAGGGCGGCCTGGGTCAGGTCGTTGCCGTACTTCTCCAGGGCCTGGAACGTGCCCTCCGGGTCGGCGGTGGTGACCCGGGTCGACCCGCGTACCGACTGCAGGGCATCGGCCAGCGCGGTCGGGGTAGCGCCGTACTGGCGCAAGACATCGGCGACCTCGCCGTCGGTCGCGGCGAGGGCGATCACGAGGTGCTCGGCCGACACGAAGTCATCGGAGCGATCCCGCGCCTCGCGCTCGGCCGCCCCGAGGACGGCCAGCATCGCCCGCGACGCGGCCGGGGCCGAGACCGACGAGCCGGCGGCGGACGGCAGCTTGTCGACCAGTCGGGAGAGGTCGGCGCGCACGCTCTGCGGGGCGGCGCCGACCGCCTGAAGCAGGGGGCGGGCCAGGGTCTCGGCGTCGTCGAGCAGCGCCACGGCCAGGTGCGCCGGCTCGACGGCCGGGTTGCCGCGCTCGGCGGCGACCTTGACGGCGCTGTTCACCGCCTGCGTGCTGCGGGTGGTCAGGTCCATGCTGGTGGTTCACCTCATCCGGGATTGCGTGGTACCAGAGTGTCGGGGGGCGCCCAGGGCGTCCAGGGCGTCCATCTTTACCAACGATTCCCAGGTTGAGTCTGTTCCGCTCAACTTAGGTTTCTGTTGTCCGGACCGGTCGCGGGGACGTATTCAGACGTGAAACTATCGCTCAGATGACCGCTTCCAAGGGTCCCTCGCGACTCGGCCGCCCGTACCGGCGACTGCGTCGCTGGGCTCGGCACACGCCCAACGGCGACATCGCGCTCACCCTCATGGCGCTGGGCGTCGTCTTCATCTTCGTCGCGTTGATCATCGCCGTCGTCGTGGTCTGAGCCGCGTCACCCGCAGCGGGCGTCGTCGACGCTCACCTGCAGCGGGCGGACGAGCGGCTGGCGCAGGACGACCGGGCTACCTGACGCGCCGGGTTCGCGCAGGTGCAGCACGACGGTCTGGGGGCGCCCGCGCGGCAGTTCCAGATCGAGCCGGAACACCGGATGCCCGCGATCGGTGTTCATTGCCGCCAGGGTCGTCTTGCCGTTGAGCTCAGTTCCCCTCAGCGTGGCGCCGCGGGTGGCAAAGTAGTTGATCACGATCCGGCTGTCGCCGGGCTTGACCGGATAGGGATGCGTGTCGACCCGATCGGTGACGTAGGGCGACAACCCGGAGGCCGGGGCGGTGTTGAGAAACCGCATGGTCACCGTGACGTCGCGCTGCGCGCCGCAGCCCGTGCGCCGCCACGTCAAAGACCGGTCGAGGTAGTAGTCGAGCTTGCCGGCGCTGATGTTGACGACGCTCATACCGATGTAGGGCGCCTCGGTCTCCGGGATGGCACCCGACAGGGAGGTCTGACGGATCTCGGTCTCCACGGCCGGATCGGCGCTGTAGACGAGCAGTCGCCGCTCGGACGCGGCGCGCCCGGCCGCCTTCACCAGTGCGGTCGCGCTGGCGTGGCTGTCGAGGATCTGCTTGCTCGCCGCCTGGGCCAGGTTCAGCAGATAGTTCTTGCGCTGCGTCTGCTCGTCGAGGCGGGGGAACTTGGCGTAGACCGTGCTCTGGGTGAGCGCGACGACGTTGCTCGCCGACACGCTCGACCCGTCGCGCAACGTGGCCGGCCCGGCGACCTGGAGCAGGTAGGACAGCGCGGTCGGGTCGACGGCGAAGGCACCGTCGAGGCGTTGCCCGCTGTACTTCTTCCACATCGCGATCCAGATCTGGGCCGCGTACGGGTAGTGCGGGCTGACATTGCTGTTGATGTACAGGCTCGTGGTGCGCGCGCCGCCGTACATGTTGTTGTAGTCGGTCCCGAAGTCGAGGCCGGTCGGCACCACGCCCAGCGTGTTGTCGGCCTCGAAGCGCTCGAAGCTCACCTTGCCGTTGTCGGCGCGCAGGATCCCGAATGCGCCCGGCAGGCCCCCGGTGCCCCGCGCCTCGGCCTCGTTCTGGAACGCGACGAAGTAGCGCTTCACGCCGTGCTGTCCCAGCATGGCCGGCGCGATGTTGGCGGCCAGATCGGCCGAGCGCACCGTGCGGCCCAGGGAAGTGAGCTGGGTCAACAGCTCCGCCCGCGCCGAATCAACCGGCCCGAGCCAGGTGTGGGCCGGTTGGCGCGCGATCGTCGTCACGGCCACCGACATGCGCGTCGAGGCCCGGTCGAGGGACGGGGCCACGGCTGAGATGCGGGCCAGGTCGATGCGGCCGTCGGGCTGGCGCAGCGTCGCCGGATCGAGCCCGGCGCTGGCCCGCACCAGCGCGGGCACGACGTCCTGGCCGAGCGAGTCGGCCGCGCTCGTGATGGCGCGCACGGTCGCGAACGGCGCGCCGCCGGGGATCGCGCCGGCGATCGCCCAGGCCGGGCCGGTGGTCAGGTCGTGCGCGCGCGCAGCGTGCCCGGCGAGTTCGCGCGCGCTCGAGCGTGCAGCCGACAGGTCGCCGGCCGCGATCTGGGCCCGCAGCTCGCGCACCTCGCTACGTACGGCCTGCAGCTGGCTGCGGGCGAGCAGCCCGGTCACGAGAACCCAGGCGCCGACGAGCACGATCAGGCCACCGACGACCACCATCGCCAGGCCGAGCAGTCGACGCCGCCCCAGGCGCGAGATGCGCCGAAACGGCGCGAGGGCGACCCGGAAACCGGATCGCCCTCGCGAAGTGATTGGTGCGATCAGGCGTGCGCCCCGCCGCGGCGACGGCCGGCCAGCAGCAGCATCCCGCCGCCGACCAGAAGAACGAGGCCCAGCGCGCCGATGCCGACGACGGCCACACCGGTGTTGGACAAGTTGCCCCCACCGCTGCCGCCGAGGTCGATCTTCACCGACGCGCTCTCCGCCGCAGTGCCGTTGCACTTACCGACGTAGACGGTGTCGCCGTCGTTGACGTCCTTGGTCGGGATCGAGCCGTTGAACTCGCCATCGGCGTTCGTCTTGCCGGTACCCAAGTTGTCGTCACCGGGCGAGGTGCCCACGCAGAGCGTGGTCTCACCGGCGAAGCCACTGCAGTTGACGTCGACCGAGCTGCTGGTGGCGCTGTTGGTCGTGCAGTCACCGACCGGGGCCGAAGAACTCGACCCCGTGGTCGTGGTCGTGGTCGACGTGCCGCTGCTCGACTCCGAGGTGGTCGTCGAAGTGCTGCTCGACGCCGAACTCGAACTGCTGCTGCTCGACGACTCGGTGCCCGACGACGAGATGCTGGTCGATGGGTACGGGTCGCCCGGCGACGCGGCGCCGCTCGACGATTCCGCCCCGGCGGCCGAGGCGAACAAGGCGATCGTGGCAATGACCATGCCGAAGACAGATATCAGCCCGACGATCAGGCGCTTGGTGCTCGACATGGATTGTCCTCCCGGGGGTCACCGTCGATGTGAGAACGGCGTTGCGTGAAGAGTATCCGAGGTCGGGCGAATCGGAAAGCCAACGCGATCATCCTTCGGCGTGGCGGGCGAGTTGTCCCGCTACCGAGATGCCTATAAAGCTGTCAAAACGCCCCTTTTCGACCAAGCACCGCAAACACCGTGCGGACCAGAATGCTGAGATCCAGTCCCAAGCTCCAGTTCTCCACGTAATACAAATCGAGTCGGACCGCATCGTCCCAGCTCAACTCCGAGCGGCCGCTGATCTGCCAGAGCCCGGTCAGCCCGGGCCGCACCAGTAGTCGGCGGCGGGCCGAGCCGGTATAGGTCGAGTCGGCGGCCGCGAGCGGCCGGGGTCCGACGAGCGACATCGTGCCGCTGACGACGTGCGTCAACTGCGGCAACTCGTCGATCGAGAACTTACGGATCCACTTGCCGACCGAGGTGATCCGCGGGTCCTCGCGGATCTTGAACAGCACCCCGGCGCCGTCCTGCTCGTTGAGCCCCATGATCTCGGCCCGCTGGTCCTCGGCACCGGTGTACATGGAGCGGAACTTCAGGATCGAGAACTCGCCCCCGTTGATTCCGAGCCGACGCTGCCGGAAGAACACCGGTCCCCGACTGGTGATCTTGATGGCGGCGGCGGTGAGCAGCAGCACCGGGCTGGCCAGCAGCAACAGGCCCAGGCCGCCGACGATGTCGACCGAACGCTTGACGAAACGGGGCAGCCGGCCCAGCTGGGGCTGTTCCAGCCACACCAGCGGCAAACCCTCGACCGGGCTGATGTGCATGCGGGTACCGGCGATCTCGGTGAGCGCCGGCGCCATGACCAGTCCGCAGCCCGTGCCCTCGAGCTGCCAGCCGAGTTCACGCACACTCGTCGGCCCGAGACCAGTTCCGGTGACCGCTACGACGTCGGCGTGCACCTTTCGGGCCTGTTCGGCCGCGTCGAAAACGCCGCCCAGGACGGGCACGTCGGCACCGAGCGTGGCGCCGACCTTGGCGTCCTCGACGCAGACGCCGACGACCTTCAGGCCGGCGCTCTTAGCGCGTTCGGTGACCGCCAGCAGAACGGCGACCGATTCGGTGGTGCCCACCGCCAGGATGCGGTGTGTCCACATACCGCGGTCGCGTCGTGACGCGACCACCTTGCGCACGAGAGCGCGGTGCACCAAGAGCAGGACGGCACCAAGCGGGATCACGCCGATGACAAATCCGCGCGCGATCGGCGCCTTGAACGCGTAGCACGCGATGGCCAGGACGCTCACCGTGATGGCGGTCGCGCGCAGCACGCGCTTGGCCTCTTCCGGGCCGGTGGCGAGGTGTCTGATCTCGTAGCCGCCGCAGTACTGCAGCGCCACGATCCAACCCACGGTGATGCCGAGGCCGATCCACAAGTAACTCTGCGACGGCGGGGTGACCTCGTCGGAACCGAACCGCAACGCGAAGCCGAGGATCGTCGCGATGATGATCACGCAGATGTCGAGGGTGATCAGGACGATCCGGTACTGCACCATCCACAGCGGCTGGCGCGCAACGATCGGTTCGGGCGCGGGAAGCGGCAGCGCGGCGACCTCGAGCGGGACCTGACCATCGGTCGGCGGTCGCGCCTCAGTCGCATATCGCGCGTCTGTCATCGGCCCTCCCGAGGGTCTACCGGCCCGCAAAAAGGTGTGAAGCGGGCAGGCCGCGTTAGCGGCCCGTGAAGTTTTAGTGTAGATGGGTAGCTGTCAGCCGCAAGAGGAGCGGGACCTTGACCGCGACGGCGCGTCCGTCGCAGACGTCGCCGGTGCCGGCTCGGGACCCCAGCCCCAGGTACCGTGTCGACACCGCTCGACGAGAGGCAGTGTTGTGGATCTGCGGGACTACGTGCGCATCTTGCGGCGCGGTTGGCCGATCGCGCTGGCCTGCCTGATCCTCGGCCTGGCCGCCGGAATCGGCCTGACCCTCGCCACGACCAAGATCTACCAGGCCGACGTTCAGGTCTTCGTGGCCACTTCGTCGTCGGCGAGCCCGTCTGATCTGGCCAACGGCAACACCTTCACCCAGGACCGCGTGCAGTCCTACACCAGCATCGCCAACGGCCCCGAGGTGACCACGGCGGTCATCAAGCAGCTCCACCTGAAGCTGACCCCGCAGCAGCTGGCGGGCAAGATCACCGCGGACGCGCCGCTGAACAAGGTCCTCGTCAACCTGCACGTCACCGACAACAACCCGACGACGGCCGCGAAACTGGCCAACTACGTCGCGGCCCGGTTCAGCCAGGTCGTGCAGCAGACCGAACAGACTGACGCGAACGGCAAGGCCGTCGTCAAGCTCACCGTCATCCATCCGGCCACGGTGCCCACGGTGCCGATCAAGCCGAACAAGCTGCTCAACGTCGGGCTCGGTTTCGTCGTCGGCCTACTCGTCGGCATCGGCATCGTGGTGCTGCGCGACGTACTCGACAACACGGTCAAGGGGCCGGCCGACTTCGAGGATCTCGGCGTCCCGGTGCTGGGCATGGTGCCGCTGGACAAGCGCACCACGCGCATGCCGATTGCCTTCCGCGGCGACCCGCACAGCGTGCGCTCCGAGGCCTACCGGCAGCTGCGGACGAACCTGCAGTTCGTCAACGTCGACCACACCCCGCGCATCATCGCCGTCACCAGCGCGATCCCGGGCGAGGGCAAGACCACGACGGCACTGAACCTCGCCGCCGCCCTCGCCGAAGCCGGCCACCGCGTCTGCCTGATCGAGGCCGACCTGCGCCGCCCGACCATCGCGAAGACCCTTGGGCTGTCCGCCGACGTCGGATTCACCACCGTCCTCATCGGTCAGTCCACGGTCGAGGCCGCGCTGCAGAACGTCGGCCGGAACTTCGCGGTTCTCACGTCGGGCCCGGTGCCGCCGAACCCGAGCGAGCTACTCATCTCCGACCAGGCCCGCAGCGTCATCAAATCGGTCATCGAGCAGACCGACTACACGATCATCGACACCGCCCCGCTGCTGCCGGTGACCGACGGCGCCGAGGTCGCCGCCCTGGCCGACGCCACCGTCGTCGTGCACCGCGCCGGCAAGACCACCCGCGACCAGGCGATCCGGTCTATCGGCGCGCTGGAAAAGGTTGGCGAGAAGCCGGTCGGCGTCGTGCTGAACATGGTCTCGCGCACCGGTGGGCGCTACGCCTACGAGTACGACTACTACTACACCTACCGCCCGAATCGGGGGGGCCGCGGCAAGGACGACGCCGACGACGACACGATGAGCGACCGCGACCGGCAGCTCGCCGAGGTCGCGCAGGTCCGGGTGTCGGCGGCCAACGGAGCCGACGACCTCGCGTCCACGGCCGCGCACGCCGCCGCCGACTCGCCGCCGCGCACGCCAGCGCGCGCTATGCGCGGGCGCCGGTTCCGCAAGGTCACGGAGCGAGACCCAGGATCCGGAGAGCCGCGTCAACGCTCGCGCTGATCTGCGCGCCGCACGCGCGTACCTGCGGCAACGGGGCGTCCACCGGGTCGTCGATCTCGTCCTCGCCCTCGAACGG
>CAXTHY010000003.1:18118-23326 GCA_964244175.1 uncultured Jatrophihabitans sp.
CGGAGCATCGAGCAGCCCGCGCTGGCCGGCCACCTCGGCGACGCGCCGGGTCAGCCCGCCGCCGTCCGGTCCGGGCCGCGGCGGCGGCAGGCCAGCACCGAGGCGGGCGAACTCGCGCATCGTGAAGGTTCGGCGCATCGCCGCCGGCAGATCGCGCACGATCCGCGAGCGGTGCGCACTGGTGGCGGTGAGGATCAAATCGGCCTGCTCGACCAGGTCCGGTCGTAACTGCTGGGCCACGTGGCCCTCGGGGCGACCGCCGAGCTCGATCAGCACCTGCGCCGACGGGCCGTCCATCGGGTGGCCGACAACCGCGCGGGTGCCGGCGCTGACCACCCGCACCTCGGTGGCGGTCGGGCCGACCAGCCGCGCCAGCAGTAGGCGCTCGGCCATCGGCGACCGGCAGATGTTGCCGGTGCACACGTACAGCACATCGAGGCTCACAGTCGACAGCGTGTCATCTGTCTAGGATCAGCGAGTGCGACGGGTGCCTGGCGTGTTGCTCGTCCTGGTCGCGCTCGTGGTGTTCGGGGCCGCTGGTTACGTCCTCCTCCATGATCAACCGGTCAAGAACGCGGGGCAGATGCCGGCCGGGCCACCGCCGTCGCCGTCCTCGTCCGCCTTGCCGGGGTCGTCAGGGTCGTCGGGGTCGTCGCTGTCGTCGTCGAGCGTGGCGACGAGCGAGCCGGTCGTCGCGTTCCTGGGTGACGACTGGACGGCCGGGCTGGGCGCGTCCACGAAGCACAAGCGATTCACCACGCTCGTGGCCGGCGCGCTGAAGCTGCGCGAACGCAACTTCGGGGCCGACCGCAGCGGCTACGCCGCGACGTCGTCGTCCGGCCAGGACTACGAGGCCAGGGTGCCCGAGGTCGTGGCCGCCGAGCCGCGGTACGTCGTGGTGGGCGGGGGCCGCAACGATGTCGTGCAGGACGACGTCGGCACGGCGGCCACGAACGCGGCCACGCTCTTCCGGGCCCTGCACCGCAAGCTGCCGGATGCGACGCTCATCGCGCTCGCGCCGACGTGGGGTGACAGCGACCCGCCGGCCGCCCTGGCCGAGCTCGCCGGCGCGATCAAGCAGGCCGTCACCGACGTCGGCGGGACCTACCTTGACCTGCGCGACGCGGTGCGCGGGCATCCGGGTTGGATGGCTGACGATGCCGATCCCAACGACGCGGGTCATGCCGCGTTGGCCAAGGCGTTGGAACCCCGGCTACGCCCACTGCTGGCCGCGTGAGGCTGCCTGGGCCGAGCGCCCCGGCTGGGCGTCGAGATCTGGGGGTCGGGCTCAGCGGCGGCGCGGCTGCGGCTGCCAGACCACGAGTGCGGTGGACGGTCCGCGGCGGGCCATCAGCTCGGCCTGGGCGTGGTCCAGCTCGGCACTCAACTCGGCGACCTTCGCCCGCAGCGCGTCGACGTGCGACTCGAGTTCGATGATGCGCTTGATGCCGGCCAGGTTCACGCCTTCGAGCTGCGAGAGCCGCTGGACCTCACGCAGCAACGCGACGTCACGAGCCGAATAGCGCCGCCCGCCGCCGCCGGTCCGGCCGGGCGTGACGAGGCCGAGGCGGTCGTACTGGCGCAGGGTCTGCGCGTGCATCCCGGCGAGTTCGGCCGCCACCGAGATCACGAAGACCGGCGCATCGTCGGGCACCTCACCGCGCCGGCGCTGGTCAGCCACTGGTCTCGCCCCGGCGCAGGGCCGCGGTGATCTGCGGGCGCGGGTCAGCGGCCTGGGCCGCGGCGTACTTCTCCAGCGCTTCGCGCGCCTCGGCGTCGAGCTGCTGCGGCACGGCGACCTCGATCGTCACCAGCAGGTCGCCCTTGTGCTCACGAGCGCGGGCACCGGCGCCGCTGCTCTGCACCCCGCGTCCGCGTACCCGCAGCGTGCGGCCCGAGGGCGTGCCGGGCGCGACCTTCAGCGCGACCGACCCGTCGAGGGTGGGCACCCGCAGGGTCGTGCCGAGCGCGGCCTCGGGGAAGGTGATCGGCACGGTCAGCGTCAGATCGTCACCCGAGCGACCGAACAGCTCGTGCTCGGTGACGTGCACGGTGACGAACAGGTCACCGGCCGGCGCTCCCCGCGTACCCGGCGTGCCCTTGCCCGGCACGCGAATGCGCGCGCCGTCGCGGATGCCGGCGGCGATACGGACGTTGATGGTGCGGGTCTGCGTCGTGGCGCCGGTGCCCCCGCAGTCGGGGCACGGGTCGTCGATCAGCTGCCCGCTGCCGCGGCACTCGCGGCACGGCTCGCTGAACCCGAACGCGCCCTGATTGCGGCTGACGAAGCCGGTTCCGCTGCAGTTCGGGCAGCGCCGCGGGGCCGTGCCCGGCCGCGAACCCAGGCCGCCGCACGTCTTGCACGACGCCGGGCCGGACAGGCGCAGCGGCAGGGTCGCGCCGTGCGCCGCGTCGTCGAACCCGAGGGTGATCTCGGCCGTGGCGTCCTGGCCCCGGACGGGACCGGGACTGCTGGTTCGTCCGGCGCCCGAGCGCCCGGCGTTGGCGCCGAACAGGCCGTCGAACAGATCGTTGAGATTGCTGCTCGAACCGCCGCTGAAAATGTCGGACATGTCGAAGTTGCGGGTCGTGGTCGGCCCGCCGCCGGCCCCGAAGCCGCCGAAGCCGCCTGGGCCGCCACCGCTGGCGAACAGCTCGCGGGCCTCGTCGTACTCCTTGCGCTTGGCCGGGTCGGACAGCGTGCCGTAGGCCTCCGAGACCTCCTTGAACCGCGCCTCGGCCTTGGCGTCACCCGGGTTCTTGTCCGGGTGCAGGTCGCGGGCGAGCTTGCGGTACGTCTTCTTGATCTCGGCCGCGGATGCGTCCTTGGTGACGCCGAGCGCCTTGTAGTAGTCCTTCTCGATGTAGTCCTTGGTGCTCAATGTGCGTCACCTCGCTCTCTTCGTTGCGACGGGTCGTTGGGTGGTCGGGGTGGACGGGTCGTTGGGTGGTCGGTGCGGACGAGATCGTCCTCGGACGTCCGGACGGTAAAGCGTGTCCGGATCGTCCTGCGGGCGCCTGCCCGCACCAACCCTCCTACTCGTCTTTCGCTGCCGGATCGCTTGGGGCTTCCGGCGGGCTGTCGGCAGCGGATACATCTTCGTGCGGTGTCGCGTTGGTTCCGCTCTGGTCGTCCGCCGCTGTTCCCTTGCTCTGCTCGGTGGGGTCGAGCGGGGCTGGGGTTGGGGTTGGGTTGATCGGGTCGGTGACGCCGACCAGGGCGGGGCGGAGCAGGCGATCGTGGTGCTGGTAGCCCTGGCGCATCACCGTGGTGCAGGTCGCGACGCTGACCGTGTCGCTCTCGTCGTGCAGCACGGCCTCATGGATCGACGGGTCGAACGGGTCACCGACCTCGCCGAAGGGCACCAGCCCGAGCTTGGTGAAGGCGCCCTCCAACTTGTCGGCGACCGCCTTCAGGGCGCCGGTCAGGTCACCGTGCGCCTTGGCCCGGTCGAGGTCGTCGACCACCGGGAGCAGCTCGGCCAGGGTGCGACCGATGGCGAGTTCCCCGGCGACCAGGCGGTCACGTTCGGCGCGCTTGCGGTAGTTCGCGTACTCGGCCTGCAGTCGCTGCAGGTCGCGGGTGCGCTCCTCGAGCAGCAACGCCTCGGCCTTGGGCACGTCATCCTCCCCGGGCACGTCGTCCTCCCCGGGCACGTCGGCCGGCGCCGTCGGGGATGCCTTCCCGTCGCGCGCCGCCTCGGCGTCCCGATCGATCTTGCGGTTGTCGCGGATCACAACGCGTTCGGGATCGAACTCCGTGTCGTGCCCCGAACTCACTTCGTGTCCTCGGCCGGTCCCTCGTCGACGACCTCGGCGTCGACGACACTGTCGTCGGCGGAATCGGTGGACTTGGTGAAGTCCGGTCCGGCCCCCGCCGAGTCACCCGGCGCGCCCTCGCCCGCGGCCTGCGCGGCGGCGTACATCGCCCCACCGGCCTCCGACGCGATCGCCGACACCTTCTCCTGAGCCGCCTTGATCGCCTCGAAGTCGGCGCCCTCGAGCGTCTTCTTCAGCTCCTCGACCGCGCTCTGCAGCTCGGCCCGCTTGTCGTCAGGCAGCTTGTCGCCGTTCTCGGCCAGGAACTTCTCGGTCGTGAACTGCAGCCCCTCGGCCGAGTTACGGATCTCGGCCTCGTCGCGACGCTTCTTGTCCTCTTCGGCGTGGGCCTCGGCGTCCTTCATCATCCGGTCGATCTCGTCCTTGCTCAGGCCCGAGCCGCCGGTGATCGTCATGCCCTGTTCCTTGTTGGTCGCCAAGTCCTTGGCGTGGACGTTGACGATGCCGTTGGCGTCGATGTCGAAGCTGACCTCGATCTGCGGCACGCCGCGCGGCGCCGGCGGCATGCCCAGCTTCTTGTTGTAGGCCGCGATGTCCCGCTCGCCCTGATACACCTGGATCTGGACGCTGCCCTGGTTGTCGTCGGCGGTCGTGAAGATCTCCGAGCGCTTGGTCGGGATCGTGGTGTTGCGCTCGATGAGCTTGGTCATGATCCCGCCCTTCGTCTCGATGCCGAGGCTCAACGGCGTCACGTCGAGCAGCAGGACGTCCTTGACCTCGCCCTTGAGCACCCCGGCCTGCAGCGCGGCACCGACGGCGACGACCTCGTCCGGGTTGACGCCCTTGTTGGGCTCCTTGCCGCCGGTCAGCTCCTTGACCAACTCGGTGACGGCCGGCATGCGGGTCGAACCGCCGACGAGCACGACGTGATCGATGGCGCTCAGCGGCACGCCGGCGTCCTTGATGACGCTCTGGAACGGTGCCCGGGTGCGCTCGAGCAGGTCGCGGGTGATCTTCTGGAACTCCGCGCGGGAGAGCGACTCGTCGAGGAACAGCGGGTTCTTCTCCGCGTCCTGGGTGATGTAGGGCAGGTTGATGCTCGTCTGGTTCGACGACGACAGCTCGATCTTGGCCTTCTCGGCCGCCTCGCGCAGCCGCTGCATCGCCATCTTGTCCTTGGTCAGGTCGATGCCATTGGCGGCCTTGAACTTGTCGGCCAGCCAGTCGATGACGCGCTGGTCCCAGTCGTCGCCACCCAGGTGGTTGTCACCACTGGTCGCCTTGACCTCGATGACGCCGTCGCCGATCTCGAGCAGGGACACGTCGAAGGTGCCGCCGCCGAGGTCGAAGACCAGGATCGTCTGCTCCTTCTCGCCCTTGTCGAGGCCGTAGGCCAGCGCGGCCGCGGTCGGCTCGTTGATGATGCGC
>CAXTHY010000003.1:23336-28000 GCA_964244175.1 uncultured Jatrophihabitans sp.
CAGGACGTTCAGGCCGGCGATCGCGCCGGCCTCCTTGGTGGCCTGGCGCTCGGCGTCGCTGAAGTACGCCGGCACGGTGATCACCGCGTCGGTGATCGTCTCACCCAGGTAAGACTCGGCGTCGCGCTTGAGCTTCTGCAGCACGCGCGCGCTGATCTCCTGCGCGTTGTAGGACTTGCCGTCGATGTCGACCTTCCAGCTGGTGTCGCCCATGTGGCGCTTCACCGAGCGGATCGTACGGTCGATGTTCGTGACGGCCTGGCGCTTGGCGACCTCACCAACGAGGACCTCGCCGTTCTTCGCGAACGCCACGACGCTGGGGGTGGTGCGCGAACCCTCCGAGTTCGCGATGACCTCCGGCTCGCCGCCCGACAGGACGGAGACGACGGAGTTCGTGGTGCCAAGGTCGATACCGACCGCTCGTGCCATGTGCTGCTCCTTCGATACTGGGGTTTGTCCGCTTCGACTCCTCGCCGCCATGGTGCTCGGCAGACGGAGTCACTGTCAAAAGAACTGAGTCGGGTGCGCTCAAGTTCCCGTAGCGGACTGTGAGCCGCGCCACACCCCCCGTCGACCGGTCGTCCCGGCGTCGTGGTCGTCCCGTCACCCGCGGCCTCGTCGCCCCGTCGCCCCCGTCGGCCTCGTCCAGCGCTTCTCGGGTGCTCGGATTACCACTATCCGCCCGCCAAAGTGGTCATCTCGGCACCCGAGAAGCGAAACGGGCGGGCCGGGGCGGGCCGGGGGCGGCGGGACGGGGGGTGGGGCGGCGGGACGGCGGGGGTCAGCGCAGCGGGCGGGTGAAGTCGCCGTCGAAGACGTAGACCCCGGGGGCCGGCGTCGTCACGATCGTCCAACCGTTGCCGTCGTTCTTGAGCCGCGCGGTGGACTTGGACTTGGCCGCGCCGGCGGTGGCGCCGAGGAATTTCGAGTACCGCACCCGCACGTAGAACGAGCAGGCGCACGGCACCTGGACGCGCATCTGCGCCTGGGTGGCCGACAGCAAGCGCTGCGGCGCCGGGACGATCGGCGTCGGGGCGCTGACGCGGTAGAGGATCCACCGGGTGTTGCGGCTGAGCTCGGTCAGGTACCGCAACCGGGTCTTGGACACCAGGGTGTACTCGGCGTAGTCCTGCGTGCGGGCGCGGTCGAGGGCAACGTAGCCGACCGCGTTGTTGTCCAGCCACACCTTGTAGCTGGTGGGGTTCAGGCGCAGGGGGTCGTTGAGGATGCCGTTGAGCGCGTTCTGCTCCTGCGTCTCGTAGCCGCCGGCCAACGCAGCATGCCCGAGCAACGCGTAGGCCGCCGTGTGGATGCCGGGGTTGCCCACCACCTCGAGGCGGTAGTTGTCGAGCCCCGGCAGACCCGTCAGCTGCCCGATCAGCGAGCTGTAGTACGACAGCGACGCCGATGGTTGCCCGGCCCGGACGAGGTCGACGACGGTCGCGTTCGCGCACAGCGCCACGGCCGGCAGGACGCCGAGCACCACCCGCCACTTGGTCGCCGCGGCGGTCGCGACGACGGCGGCGGGCAGGCAGATCCACGGGAAGCGGACGAAGTTCGATCCCATGCCGTTCGGGAAGATCGTGAGGATCGGCGCGGCCAACGCCGTGCACCACACGACGACGCGCACCGTCGGGTGCGGCCGCGCGAGCAGCATGGCCAGCGCGCTCACCGCGGTCAGCAGGCCCGAGCCGACGGAGTAGTCCTGCGGGCCGGGCGTACCGAACAGGAAGGTGACGAACAGCAGCGTCACGGCACAGGCGACGCAGATCGCGAAGATCAGTTTGCGCAGCTCCCGCTCGACCAGGAAGGCCGCGGCCAGCCCGAACGCCACGAAGGCGCCGGTCACCGGCGAGCAGAGGCTGGAGACGACGACGGCGAGGATCGCGGCGCCCGGCCTCCGTTCGCGCACGGCGATGATCGCGACGATGCCGACGGCACAACCGAGCGCGAACGGGATGCGGCCGCACCACATGTTCAACGCCGCGACCAGCGTCGCCACCCACGTGCCGGCCAGTTGATGCGGCAGTGCGGCCAGGGCCCGCCAGGCCAGTGGAGTGATGGCGACCGTGGCGACAACACCGACGAGGACCGCCCCGAACATGGCCGACAGGGTCGGGGTGACCACCGAGTAGTTGCCCGGCGTCGCGCCGCCGCCGAACCATCCGTACCAGTACGTCAGCCCCACGCCGTTGCGCGCGGCCGACTCACGGGCCAGCGCGGCCTGCAGGTCGCCGACGTCGGGGCGGGCGAAGTAGAACGCGACGGAGTCGAGCGCGGCCGCCATCGAGACGACGACGAGGCGAAGATCGACCTGCCGTCGTAGCCGTCCGGCCGGCAGGACAACCTGCGGCGATGCGGCTCGAACGGTCGTGGCCATGACCGCCATCGTTCCACAGCGCCGGACGGCGAGCCCCGGTAATTAGGGCGTCAGGTACGGCCGGTACGTCCCCTGGGCGACACACCGGCCAGCGTCAACGGTCGCCGACAGCACGCACCCGCACGGGTGGCCGCGGCTGGTGGACATGGGGGTGGGAACCGCCACATCAGGCAGACTGCTTTGGTTACCGGCCCGTACTCACGAATAGTCTCAGTCAGTTCCCGGGCTTCACTGGCGTTGAGGAGAGCACGTGCAGCAGACCGTCGCGCACGGCCGCATACTCGACTGGGACTACACGTTCCCGGGTTGGCTGCGGGTCGGGCTGGCACTCGGCATGCTCGTGGTCACCGCCGTGATCGCCGGTCGGCGCATCCGGTGGCTGGTCCGGCTGATCCGCTCGGGCACGAAGGTCGAAGGCCGCACCGACAACATCCAAGAGCGGTTCAAGGACCAGCTCATCGAGGTGTTCGGGCAGAAGCGGCTGCTCAAGTGGAACGCGCCGGGCATCGCGCACTTTTTCACGTTCTGGGGCTTCGTGATCCTCGGTCTGACGATCGTCGAGGCGTTCGGCGCCCTGGTCATCAGCCCGGACTTCGCGTTTCCGGTGATCGGGCACGCCCGCGTCCTGGGCTTCCTGGAGGACTTCTTCGCCGTCGCCGTCCTGGCCGGCCTGAGCTACTTCGCCATCAACCGCGTCCGCAACGCACCCGAACGCAAGAAACGCGACAGCCGCTTCTACGGCTCGCACACCGGGCCGGCGTGGGGCGTGCTGAGCATGATCGCGCTGGTCGTGATCACCCTGCTGCTCTACCGCGGCGCGCAGTACAACACCGGGCACTTCCCGTGGGGCAAGTCGAAGGCCCCGTTCGCGTCGTGGCTGGTCGCCAAGGCGCTCGGCGACGGCGCGTACAACCAGGCGCTCGAGACGTTCTTCCTGCTCGCGCAGATGGCCGTGATCTTCGGCTTCACGATCCTGGTGACCTACTCCAAGCACCTG
Source organism: uncultured Jatrophihabitans sp. (assembly GCA_964244175.1). Classification (GTDB taxonomy): domain Bacteria; phylum Actinomycetota; class Actinomycetes; order Mycobacteriales; family Jatrophihabitantaceae; genus Jatrophihabitans. The sequence goes on from CAXTHY010000003.1 coordinate 26,714, forward strand.
CACATCGCGACGGCGCCACTCAACGTGCTGACCAAGCGCGAGCCCGACGGCCTCGGGCCGCTGCTGCCGGTCACCGACGAGCAGGGCCAGCCGATCGACTTCGCCGATGTCGAGAACCTGTCCGAGGACACGGTCTTCGGCAAGGGCAAGATCGAGGACTTCACCTGGAAGGGCTATCTCGACTTCGCGACGTGCACCGAATGCGGACGTTGCCAGTCGCAGTGCCCGGCCTGGAACACCGGCAAGCCGCTCTCGCCCAAGCTCGTGATCATGAACCTGCGCGACCACCTGTTCGCGAAGGCGCCCTACATCTTCGGCCGGGAAGTCCCCGAGGGATCGGCACCGAATTTTTCCGACGAAGGCGTCAAGCCCGGGCACGGCGTGCCGGAATCGGGTTTCGAGCGCGTGCAGGGTTCGGGCATCGAGCAGGCGCTGCGCCCGCTGGTGGGTGATCTGGCCAGCGGCGGCGTCATCGACCCCGACGTCCTCTGGTCGTGCACGACGTGTGGCGCCTGCGTCGAGCAGTGCCCGGTCGACATCGAGCACATCGACCACATCGTCGACATGCGCCGCTACCAGGTGCTGATCGAGTCCGCGTTCCCGTCCGAGGCCGGCGTCATGCTGCGCAACATCGAGAACAAGGGCAACCCGTGGGGCATGGCAAACTCCGGCCGCGACGAGTGGATGAAGGAGCTGTCCTTCGAGGTCCGCCGGGCCGACCCGGGCACCCGTCTCGACGCCGACATCGACTACCTGTTCTGGGTCGGCTGTGCCGGCGCCCTCGAGGACCGCTCCCGCAAGGTGACGGTCGCGTTCGCCGAGCTGCTGCACACCGCGGGCGTCGAGTTCGCGGTGCTGGGCCAGGCCGAATCGTGCACGGGTGACCCGGCCCGTCGCCTCGGCAACGAGTTCCTGTTCCAGATGCAGGGCATGCAGAACGTGGAAACGTTGAACTCGGTGATTCGGCACGAACCGCTCAAGATCGTCGCGACCTGCCCGCACTGCTTCAACACGCTCGCCAACGAATACCCGCAGCTCGGCGGCCACTACGAGGTCGTCCACCACACCCAACTGCTGGGCCGGCTGGTCGCCGAGGGCCGGCTCACGCCCGTCGAGCCGGTCGACAAGAGCGTCACCTACCACGACCCGTGCTACCTGGGCCGGCACAACAAGGTCTACACCCCGCCGCGGGAGCTGATCGGCGCCGCCGGCGCCACGTTGACGGAGATGCCGCGGAACTCCGCGCGGGCGATGTGCTGCGGCGCCGGCGGTGCCAGGATGTGGATG
>CAXTHY010000003.1:28010-86101 GCA_964244175.1 uncultured Jatrophihabitans sp.
CGGCACAACAAGGTCTACACCCCGCCGCGCGAGGTCCTGGGCGCGATCGCCGGGCTGAAGTCGCAGGAGATGCATCGCTGCAAGGAGCGCGGCTTCTGCTGCGGGGCCGGCGGCGCGCGGTTCTGGATGGAGGAGAAGATCGGCAAGCGGGTCAACGTCGAGCGCACCGAAGAGGCGCTCGGCCTGGATCCGGACCTGATCTCGACGGCCTGCCCGTTCTGCATGGTGATGCTCTCCGACGCGGTCGCCGCGAAGATCGGCGAGGGCGAAGCGCGCGAGGACGTCAAGGTGCTCGACGTCGCGCAGATCCTGCGCCAGTCACTGGGTACCTGAGCCGCGCGGCCCCGCACCTCGGACCGGCCAGTAACCTGCGGGCAATGAGTGCGGACGCGGAGGACGGCGGCGGGCGGCTCACCCGGCTGCGGGGCAAGCGCCGCGCCCGGCGCCTAGCGAAGAAGGCCCGGATCGCCGCGCTGCCCCGCTCGCGCCGCATCCTGCGTCGCGTGCTGGTCGTCGGCACCTGGCTGCTCGGCCTGCTCGCCGCCCTGATGGTCGTGACGATCGTCGCGTTCTACACGCTGACCGACGTCCCCCGTCCGGAGGCGTTGCCACTGCCGCAGGTGGCCACCATCCAGTACGCCGACGGCACGACGCTGGCCCGCATCGGCTCGGTCGATCGCACCATCGTCAAGCTCGCGCAGGTGCCCGAGCACGTGCGGTGGGCCGTGCTCGCGGCCGAGGACCGCGGCTTCTACAGCGAGCCCGGGATCTCGGTCCGCGGCACGCTGCGGGCGGGCTGGCAGGACGTCACCGGCGGCAACACCCAGGGCGGGTCGGGCATCACGCAGCAGTACGTGAAGAACGCCTACCTGACCAACGCGCAGAGCCTGTCCCGCAAGCTCAAGGAACTCATGATCGCGGTGAAGCTGTCGCGCGAGTACTCGAAGGATCAGATCCTCGAGTTCTACCTGAACACCGTGTACTTCGGCCGCGGCGCCTACGGCATCGAGGCCGCCGCCCAGGCCTTCTTCGGCGTGCACGTCGAACGGCTGACGGTGGCGCAGGGCGCGCTGCTCGCCGGCCTCCTGCGTGCCCCCGGCTACTACGACCCGGCCGCCAACGCCGGCCAGGCCCGCGACCGCTGGCGCTACGTCCTGGACGGCATGGTCTCGACAAAACACTTGACCAATAATCAGGAAACCGCGTTGACCTTTCCCGCGACCGTAAAGCTGCGCGGCACCGGCCTCGAGACCTCCGGGTGGAAGTACCTGCTCGTCAACGCCGTGCTGGCCGACCTGGCCCGCCACGGCATCTCGTCGGACGAGGTCAACGCCAAGGGTCTGACGATCCGCACGACCATCGACCGCAAAGCCCAGTCGGACGCCTTGCAAGCGATCAAGACGTCGTTCACGCATCTGGCCAAGAAGCAGAAGAATCTGAAGAACGCGCTGGTGGCGATCAATCCCGCGACCGGCGGCGTCCTGGCCTACTACGCCGGTTCGGGTCCGGGCGTGCCGGGCTACGACGGCAAGGTCGACTACAACGACTGGGCCAGCCAGCGCGGCAACCCAGCCGGGTCGTCGTTCAAGCCGTACACGCTGGCCACCGTCCTGGCCCAGACCCTCGACCAGACCGACGGCAAGGACCACGTCGCGCTCGACAGCCTCGTGCCGGGCGACTACTGCCGCAAGATCGAGGGCACCAAGATCTGCAACGACCCGGGCGACCGCAACGTGAGCGGTCCGCGGGTCAAGCTCGCACTGGCGATGAAGTACTCGCTGAACACGACCTTCGACCTGCTGGCCCTGGACGCCGGGCCGGGCGAGGTCGCCAAGACCGCGCACGCCCTCGGCATCTCGCCGACCACCAGTTCCGGCACCAAGACCCTCGTCGACTCGACTGGCCGGACGAACTTCGGCATCGGGATCGGCGACTACGCGGTGACGCCGCTGGATCAGGCCACCGGTTACGCGACACTGGCCAACGCGGGCGCCCGCAACGATTCCTACCTTGTGCAGAAGGCGACCGCGTCCGACGGTGAGGTAGTTTTCCAGCACCACAGCAGCCCGAAGCAGGTAATCGACAAGAAGGTTGCCAATGACGTGACGCTCAGCCTCGAGCCGATCGCGAAGTATTCCGGCGACGCGCTGGCCAACGGCCGCAAGTCCGCCGCCAAGACCGGCACCGTCGGCATCGGCAACACCAAGAACAACAGCGACGCCTGGATGGTCGGCTATACCCCGCAGGTCAGCGCTGCGGTGTGGGTCGGGACGGGATTCCGCAAGCCGATCTACAACGCGGACGGCAGCCCGCTCTACGGCGCCGACCTGCCGGGCCAGACCTGGAAGCTGTTCATGGATACCTACCTCAAGGGCCAACCGCACAAGGAGATGGCCACCGAGCAGCAGATCGCGGAGAACGGCCACGCGCCGAAGCCGACGCCGAGCTACCCGCCCTCGACGCGCCGCGCGCCGACGAGCACGCCCAAGCCGACGTTCAGCATCAAGACCGACTTCCCCAGCACGTCGGCCAGCATTGCGCCGACGCGTACCCGCACCCCGGCGCCGCCGCCGACGCCGAGCAGTTCTCCGGCGAAACCGTCGAACACCAAGACATGCACCATCCTGAATCCCTGTTCCTAGCCGTCCACCTCGGCGTCCAGCGCGGTTGCGTCGGCCCGCGTGTCAGGATGTTGCGGTGACGCGCCCGGCCGAGCAACGTGGCGACGCGTCGGCCGAACCTGGCCTGCGCCCCGACTCGACCGAGCTGCCCAGCCGCACAGACCCGACGGCGTGGCGGGCCACCCGGCCGCTGGGCGGGCCGTGGGGCCGGCACGCGGGCGTCGCGCCGCGGTCGTGGTGGACGCCGCTGCGGTGGATGCTGGCAATGACGCTGGCCACGCTGATCCTCGGGTTCCTGCAGAAATCGCCCTGCACGACGGGTGACTGGACCGGCAACAAGCAGTACACGCACTTCTGCTACTCCGATGTCGTCCCCCTGTGGAGCGACGAACGGCTGGCGGACGGCGCTGTGCCCTACCGCGACACCACGGTCGAGTACCCGGTGCTGACCGGTGCCTTCATGTGGTTGACCGCCGACCTGACCCGCGGCGTGCACGCACTGCATGCGAGCTGGTCCGAAGTCGCGGTGTTCGGGTTGCTCACCGCACTGCTGCTGGCGATCTGCGGACTGGTCGTCGCGGCCGCTACGGCTCAGACCGCCCGTGGTCGCCCGTGGGACGCGGCGATCTTCGCCCTGTCACCCCTGCTGATCTTCCATGCGTTCTCCAACTGGGACCTGTTGGCGATGGCCTTCACGTCCGCCGCCTTGTGGGCCTGGTCGGCCCGAAGACCTGTCCTGTCCGGCGCCATGATCGGGCTGGGCACCGCCGCAAAGCTGTACCCGGTGTTCCTGCTGGTGGCGATCGGCATCCTGGCGATCCGCACCCGCAAGTTCGCCGACGCGCTGTGGGCGAGCGCGGCAGCCGGGCTGGTGTGGCTAGCCGTCAACGGTCCCGTCGCGCTCGCCTACCACCACGGCTGGTGGGAGTTCTACCAGTTCAGCCTGGACCGGCCGGCCGAGCGCTCGACGTTCTGGGCAATTGGCCGGACGTTGGTCGACGCCTCGGTGCAGGACCGGGACGCCCCGTTCTGGCAACCGCCCGGCGCCGCCGTCGCGCTGACCCTGGTGGCCGCACTCATCGTGGTCGTGGCCCTCGGGCTGGCCGCGCCGGTACGCCCGCGGCTGGCGCAACTCGCCTTCCTGTGCGTGCTGGCGTTCCTGTTGACCACGAAGGTGTGGAGCCCGCAGTACTCGCTGTGGCTCGTGCCGCTGCTCGCTCTGGCCCGGCCCCGTTGGCGGTTGTCACTGGTCTGGCAGCTGACCGAGGTGGCCGTCTGGATGGTCACGCTGACCGTCCTGCTCGGGATCTCGGTGCCCAATCACGGGATCGCTTACGGCTGGCTGATCGTTGTCCTGTTGATCCGTGACGGTTTGCTGATCGCCCTCGCCGCCTTGATTATCCGCGAGATGTGGCAGCCCTGGCTCGACGTAGTCCGGGTCAACGGGGCCGACGATCCCGGCGGCGGTGTCTTCGACGGCGCGCCAGAACCTGCGAGCGCGGCGTCCCGTCCGGATCTGCTGCTCGAGTTGGCCGAGTCCGGGCCACCACAGGGTGATCGCAGCGAGCCCGATCCGACTCAGATGGACGAACGCAGGTAGTCGATGTCGGCCGCCTGGCCGGGGCCTGGCGTCTCGACGATCACGTCGCTGCCGGCGTCCCGGCAGACGTCGGCGATGACAGTTGCGTCGATCTGCCCCGTCCCGAAATTCGCGTGCCGGTCGGCGCCGGAGTCGAACGCGTCCCGGCTGTCGTTGGCGTGCACGAGGTCGATGCGGCCGGTGATGGACAGGACGCGCTCGACGATGTCTGACAGGTCTTCGCCCCCAGCATGCGCGTGACAGGTGTCGAGGCAGAAGCCGACGCCGAACTCGCCGACCACGTCCCACAGCCGGGCCAACCTGTCGAAGCGACGGGCCATGGCATTGTTGCCCCCGGCCGTGTTCTCGATCAGGAGTTGAATCGGGAACCCGCCACCGTCTTCGCCCGCGCGGGCGAACGTCTTGCGCCAGTTGTCGACACCGACCGCGGGGTCGTCGCTGGCGTTGACGTGCCCGCCATGCACGATCAGCGCCTTGGCGCCGATGCCGGCCGCCGCAGCTGCATGCTGGCCCAGCAACTTGCGGCTGGGTATCCGGATGCGGTTGTTGGTCGTCGCGACGTTGAGGACGTACGGGGCGTGCACGTAGACGGCGAGCTCGCTGGCGCGGATGGCCTCGGCGTGCGGGTGCTCGACCGGCTTGCGCCAGCCCTGGGGGTCGGCGAGGAAGAATTGGACCGCCTGGGCGCCGTTGCTCGCCGCCGCACCGAGCGGGTCGGCCGAATCGACGTGCGCCCCGATTGCGGTGGTAACGGCGCTCTTGGGCATGCCGCCAGCCTACTTTCGAGGTAGGACAGGTCTTGGCCGCCGTAACTGGTCGGTCGACAAATCGTTTAGCCCTCTGTCAGCTGGATAAACTACGACACGATGTCGCGCGCACTGCAGCGCGCCAACGAGCGGGAGTGCACACATGCCGGGTCGCCACGGGTCGTCAACGGACCGTTCTGGCGGTACGCGCAGGCTTGTCGGATTGGCCGGCGTCGCCACGCTGCTGTTCTCGCTCACCCTGATGACGCCGGCCAGCGCGTCGAGCACCGACAGCGTCCAGCTCTCGCTGACCGGCACCGTCGACGACAACAACCCGGCCGGCGGCTCGCAGATCGGCATCCACCCGGGCGACGCCATCAACTTCAGCGCCTCGGCCGCGCCGACGGCCAAGGCCAAGAGCCTGGCCGACAGCATCGGCCTGAGCAGCGTGCTGAACGGCCTGCTCGGCAGCGTGAAGTTCCAGGTGGTGGCCAACTTCTCCGGCCTGCCCGGTGGACACAGCAACACGGTGGTCACCGAGAGCTCGAAGGTGCACTTCAGTTTCAGCCGGATCGGAAAGTACAGCTTCAGCTACCAGGCGCAGAAAGTCAGCGTCAACCTGCTCGGCCAGAAGTCGATCACTGACATCAACTTGACTGGCAATCAGGCCAAGCAGGCCGGGGTCGAGCTGAACGCCAGCAACCAGTACGAAAGCACCATCGTGGTGGCGAAGAACCCGCCCGCCGGTGGCATCTCCGTCCAGCTGCCGTCGGTGTCGCTACACCCGAAGGTCGCAGGGCAGCAGCTGCCGAAGATCAAGCTCCCGGGTGTGAAGCTGCCGACCGTGCGGATCCCCGTGCCGAACCTGAACCCGGTCAAGGACAAGATCACCGGCAAGACGACCAAGGGCAGCACCGGCAAGAACTCGGCGCAGACCGCCAATACGGCCAATACGCCGATCACCGAGAAGAACCAACTGCTCCCGGTCCCCGCGCGGGTCTTCGGCGCCGGCACCACGGGTGGCTCGGCCGCCAGCGGCGGCGGCGGGGGCGGCTTCGCGGCGAACGGCCTGCAGGGCAGCTCGCCGCTCGGCAACGGTCAGCAGCTGAGCCTGGGTAAGGCCGGCGCGTCCAGCAGCAGCGGCTCGAACCCGGTCGACGCGCAGGCCGCACAGAGCAAGCAGGCGGCCAAGGACCTCGCCGCCAATCGCCCGCCGTCGAGCCAGCTGCCCGTGGTGCTCGCGATCCTGGCGGTGATCGCCCTGGCCCTGGTCGCGGCGACCTACGCCCGGCTGTTCCTGCTGCGTCGCGCCACCTGAGCGAACCGCTCGATTTCGGTATCCGGTGTCCCGGCCGGTAACCTGATGCAGTTCGGCGTCTCCTGACCTGCGGCCACCTGAGTGTTGCAGCGTCGTCGCGGGCACCGACACCCTCCTGCCGCGGAACGTCCGTGGCCGATCAGTCCACAGGAGGCATGGCACCCACATGCGCCATTACGAAGTCATGGTCATCCTCGACCCCACGCTCGAGGAGCGCACCATCGCGCCCTCACTCGATGCGTTCCTGTCCGTCGTGAAGAACGACGGCGGCAGTGTCGAGAAGGTCGACGTCTGGGGACGTCGCCGGATGGCCTACGAGATCGACAAGCACGTCGAGGGCATCTACGCCGTCGTCGACCTGCAGGCCAATCCGGCCGCGGTGCAGGAGCTTGACCGTCAGCTCAACCTCAACGAATCGGTGCTGCGGACCAAGGTCCTGCGCCCGGACGAGCGGTAAGCCGTGGCCGGCGAAACGATCGTCACTGTTGTCGGCAACCTGACCGCCGACCCTGAACTGCGCTTCACGCCCTCCGGGGCGGCCGTCGCGTCGTTCACCATCGCCTCCACCCCGCGGACGTTCGACCGCAACTCCAACGAGTGGAAGGACGGCGACGCGCTGTTCCTGCGCTGCTCGATCTGGCGCCAGGCGGCCGAGAACGTCGCCGAGTCCCTGCAGCGCGGCATGCGCGTCGTCGCCCAGGGCCGGCTCAAGCAGCGCTCGTTCGAGACCCGCGAGGGCGAAAAGCGCACCGTCGTCGAGATGGACGTCGACGAGGTCGGCCCCTCGCTGAAGTACGCGACGGCCAAGGTCAACCGCACGCAGCGCGGCTCGTCCTCCGGCGGCGGCTTCGGTTCCTCCGGCGGCGACAGCGGCTCGGGCGCCAGCACGGGCGGCTCCTCGGACGACCCGTGGGGTTCGGCCCCGGCCTCGCCCCCGTCCGGCGGCGGCTTCTCCGACGAGCCCCCCTTCTAGAAGATCCCGCAACCTTCACTCACTTGAGAAGAGCCCGATATGCCCAAGCCACCGATTCGTAAGCCCAAGCGGAAGTCGAATCCGCTCGCCGCGGCCAAGATCGACTACATCGACTACAAGGACACCGCGTTGCTGCGCAAGTTCATCTCCGACCGCGGCAAGATCCGCGCTCGGCGCGTCACTGGCGTGAGCGCCCAGCAGCAGCGCCAGATCGCCAAGGCCATCAAGAACGCACGCGAGATGGCGCTGCTGCCCTACACCTCGACCGCGCGCTGAGCCGAAAGGAGATACGCGATGAAGCTCATCCTCACTCGCGAGGTCGCCGGGCTCGGACTCGCCGGCGACATCGTCGAGGTCGCTGACGGCTACGGCCGCAACTTCCTCGTTCCCCGCGGCGCGGCCATCTTGTGGTCGAAGGGCGCCGAGAAGCAGATCGTGCAGATCAGGCGGTCGCGCGACGCCCGCGAGATCCGCGACCTCGGCCACGCCCGCGAGATCAAGGCCGATCTCGAGAAGCTGTCCGTCTCGCTCGGCGCCCGCGCCGGCAAGGACGGCCGGTTGTTCGGTTCGATTACAGCAGCCGAGATCGCCACCGCCGTCAAGGACGCCGGCGGGCCGGTGCTCGATCGAAAGCGGATCCAGATCGACGGGCACATCAAGACGACCGGTTCGCACACGATCACCGTCGACCTGCACCCCGACGTGGTCGCGTCCGTCCCGGTCAACGTCGAGGCCGTCTGACGCGCGCAACTCTTCGGCTCGGGCCCGGCGACCGTCAGGTTGCCGGGCCTTTGGCGATCCCGCTCGCGGTCTTGTGCCGCTACCGGTGCTATGGCGACGGATCACGCACAAGATCGGAAGCTCGGAGTGGATCTTGTGCCGCTACCGGTGCTATGACGCCAAAACACGCACAAGATCGCTGAGAGGCCGCGTCAAACTAATTTCTATGCACAGGCCCGTCCGCCCGGTAGGCCGCCTGAATGCGGCGCCGTAGGTGCGAGCGACCGGGCAATTCACAGTGTTGTGCACAGGCCCGCCCACAGGCCGCCCGGCGATTCCCACACGTTATCCACGGCGCCGCGCACAGGCTCGTTTGTGCCCGCGTGGCGTTGCCTCTAGCGTCGTGATGACCGCCGAACACACCCCCGCGGGCGGAAATTGTCAGACCCTCCCGCGATCGTATGTGCGTGCGAATACGTTGGTGTGCGAGCGGGAGGGTGTCGACGTGACGCTGCTCGACGACCCGGCCGGGCAGCCGCCACCGGGCTCCTCGTCCGGCCGCGATTTCGACCGCACGCCGCCGCAGGCGGTCGAGGCTGAGCAATCGGTGCTCGGCGCCATGATGTTGTCCAAGGATGCGATCGCCGACGTCGTCGAGGTCATCAAGCCCGGTGATTTCTATCGGCCCGCGCACCAGCTGGTCTACGACGCCGTCCTTGACCTCTACGCGCGGGGCGAGCCGGCCGACGCCGTCACCGTCTCGGCTGAGCTGACCCGCGGGGGGCAGCTCACCCGGATCGGCGGTGCGACGTATCTGCACACGCTCATCTCGATGGTCCCGACCGCGGCCAATGCGGGGTACTACGCCGCGATCGTGGCCGACCGGGCGACGCTGCGGCGGCTGGTCACTGCGGGCACCCGCATCGTGCAGATGGGCTATGACGCGGCGTCGGGCGCGAACGACGTCGTGGGCAGCACCGATGACGTCGTCGACCGGGCTCAGGTGGAGATCTACGACGTCACCGAGCGGCGCACGACCGAGGACTACGTTCACATCGAGACGTTGTTGCAGAGCACGCTCGACGAGATCGAGAAGATCTCGGCCACCGGCGGTATCGGCACTGGCATTCCCACCGGGTTCCAGCAGCTCGACGAGATCACCAACGGCCTGCACCCGGGCCAGATGGTGACGGTCGCCGGCCGACCGGGCAGCGGCAAGGCGCTCGCTCTCGATACTGCGCTGCCCACGCCGACGGGCTGGACCACGATGGGCGACGTCCAGGTCGGCGACAACCTGATCGGGGCCGACGGCCGTCCGGCCCGAGTCGTCGCCGCGACCGAGGTAATGACCGGCCGCCCCTGCTACGAGGTCGAGTTCTCTGACGGCGCGGTGATCAGCGCCGACGCAGAGCACCAGTGGCGGCTCGAGGTTCGGGCTGCGGCGCTGGTTCCGGCCCGAGGACCAGAGTCGGGCCACGGGCTCGCGGTGGTGCTGACGACCGAGCAGGTCCAAGGCTGCCTGGCCGACAGGTGCGCGGCGGAGGTCCGCGATACTGCCGTCGGGTACGAGCGGGTACGCCAGATCGTCGATGTTCGTCGAGTTTCAGCCATCCCGGTCCGGTGCGTGCAGGTCGACAACGACGACCACATGTATCTCGCGGGGCGAACGATGATCCCCACGCACAACTCGACCATCGCGTTGGACCTCGCACGGTCGGCTGCGGTCAAGCACCAGAAGCCCACGGCCATCTTCTCCCTCGAGATGGGAAAGATGGAGATCATGATGCGCTTGTTCAGCGCAGAAGCCGGGGTAGCGCTGCAGAACATGCGCTCGGGCCACATGAGCGACCAGGACTGGCGCCGGTTGGCGCTGCGTTCGTCCGAGCTGGCCGAGGCGCCGCTATTCATCGACGACTCGCCCAACCTGACGATGATGGAGATCCGCGCCAAGGCCCGGCGGTTGAGCCAGCGCCACGATCTGCAGTTGATCGTGATCGACTACCTGCAGCTGATGACCAGTGGCAAGCGCGTCGAGTCACGCCAGCAGGAGGTCTCGGAGTTCAGCCGCGCCACCAAGCTGCTGGCCAAGGAGCTGCAGGTGCCGGTCGTCGTGCTGTCGCAGCTCAACCGTGGCTCTGAGCAGCGCACTGATAAGCGACCGATGCTGTCGGATCTGCGCGAATCGGGCAGCATAGAGCAGGATAGTGACGTGGTGCTACTTGTGCACCGGCCCGATCTGTACGAGCCCGAGACCGAGCGCGCCGGCGAGGCCGACATCATCATCGCCAAGCACCGCAATGGACCGACCGCGACCATCGCCGTCGCCTTCCAGGGCCGGTACAGCCGCTTCGCCGACATGCCGAACTGACGTTGCCGCTGGGCGCGAGCTGTCGTCCGGACCAGGAAGGATTTCGCGCAGAGTCGTAGGGTGGGACTCATGAGCGAGGCTGATGTTCCAGCCGCCGCCCCGACCTCGCCGAGCTTTGCAGATCCTCCCCTGTTGGAGGTTGCACTCGCCGTTGAGTTCGCCCCCCTGGCCGAGTTCGGCGCCACGGTTATGTCCGATCTTGCGCGCCGCTGGAGCGGCCGCTACCCACGTGTGCAAGAACATCCACCCCTTCCGCCGAACATGGCCATCGACTTTCCAGCGTCGGGCGCCGGCATGATGGTGAGCGTCGGAGCGCCTCAGATCAGGCTGTGGCTCCTCACCGAGTCCGAGGACCGACTCGTCCAGGTGCAACGCGACCGATTGATCGTGAATTGGCGGTCATCTTCGGACGAGGGCATTTACCCCCGCTACAAGGATTCATTGCGACCCGAGTTCGAGAATGACTTCGAGGAACTCCGCTTGTTCCTGCGGGAGAGGTCTCTACCTCCTCCACGCGTGATCAGCACAGAAGTGACCTACGTCAACGCCCTCTCCGATTTGTATGACACGGACCTGGTCGGTGTGCTTCGGTCTCAGGTCCGCGTCCCGCATCACCTCGACCGGCCTGTGGCAACACGACTTTCGCAGACCTGGAATCGAATGGTCGATGGAGCTGTGACTTCCACTCTGACCCTCAACGTGGAAGCCCAGAGGGGAGGCGACGCGATGTTGACGCTCACTGGTCGAAGCGCGGTCGCCGCCGATGCGGAACCGTCGGATGTACTTGGATCGTTAGATGTTTGCCACGATGATGTGGTGGCCAGCTTCGTCGAGTTGACGGACGAGCAACGCCACAAAGAGTGGGGAAGGACTTCGTGACCAGTGTCGCGGCTCCCGTGTTCAGCCAGAGCGCCATGCACGAGTCACGGTCGGCCTGGCCCCGACCGACGAGATACCTCTACGAGTCTCCGAAGCCTGAGTCGAACGATCGGCGCGCGATTTCGCTGACGTTCAGCACAGGCTTCGACGATCACAAGCGAGGACTCCTCGAGGTCGCAGTCGAAGCGGTCAATCGACTCCTCCGCCTTCCGCCAAACTGGGACGCCAACGGCGCCGCAGCTGTGTCAGAACTCGCCGCGGTAACGGCGGTCGAGTGGCTCGACCGACTCGCATTCAGCGATACGGCAGTTCCGCACGTGGTGCCGCTCAACACCGGCGGTCTTCAGCTCGAATGGGTTTTCCATGGGCAATCATTCGAGGTTGAAGTCGGACCGGACGGGGACGTCGGTGTGCTGGGGGTCGACGCCGCCGGAAATCCGATCATTGAAGGTGAGTACCCCGCCCCCGACGGAACGGTATTCGTCAACGACGCTCGGAAGTTCTTGAGCTCGATGTTTGCCTCATTCGATCGCGCCGCCTGGCGGTGACCGAGGACCGGGGCGATCATCGCCTTGACGACGCAAGCATCTCCGATGATGAGGTCTTGTTCCGTCGCATAGCCAATGCCGCCTCTGCGGACATGATCACCACAGATCCTGCCACCGGTGCGCGAGCACCGAGCAGCGGCGTATTCAAGAGCAACGATGACGACGGCCTTTCGGTGTACCTCGATTCGGTGCTCACTGACGCCGGCCTTGGACCAGAGGATCTGCTGCGAGCGCCGAACAATGCCGTCTGTTCGGTCGCCGCGGGCACAGCCCGCGAGTGTGATCTCGGCATCGTAAGGGATCCGTGGCCCGCCGATGCCGATGATCCGGGTCACCGTCGACATGGCGCGCACGGTCTGGTCACCGGAATGAACCAACTCAGCTCAAAGGCCGCGCGGAGGATAGCCAGACGTCTCGCCCGCAGTGCAACGATGGTCCTCGATCCCGGGGCCGGAGCCCAGTGACGCCCGAGTAACCCACTAACCAGCTAGTGTCGTGCCGCGAAAGGCGGCCGGCCCTACACCTGACCGCGCAAGACCGAATTCTCGCCGAACTGTCTGGTGTCGACGGCGGGGCCGCCGCGGCCCGCGAGCAGGGACTCGACGAGCTGCCGGAGAACTGTCAACTGTGCGCGCATGTACCGGCGGTCATCCATCGCCCGTGACAGGATGAACGCACCCTCGAAGGTGACGAAGACATGATCGGCCAGCGCGTCCGCGTCGATCAGTGAGCGCGCACCGAGCGCCTGGCGCAACAGCGCTGACAGTCCCTCGCGCCAGGACAGGACCGCCGTCGTGATCTGCTCGGCGGTCCCGCTGCGGGCCAGCTCGCGCTCACTGAGCACCGCGACGTACAGGCAGCTCGACTGCGCCGCCATGATGTCGTCGGCCGCGTCTTCGAAGATCTGCAGCAAGGCGATGACCTGCTCGGCCGGGTCGTCGGTGTCGTCCTGGACGTCGGCGAGAGCGGCGTGCAGGTTGGCGACGTCGGCGGCGACGTAGCGATCGACCAGCGACTGCGCGAGGTCGAGCTTCGAGGCGAAGTGGTGGAAGAACGCGCCCTTCGACGTCCCGGCCTCGGCGATCACCGAATCGAGCGACGTCGCGGCGAAGCCGTTCTCGATGACCAGCCGTTCGGCGGTATCCAGGATCCGCTCCCTCGTCACGGCCCCGTTTCTCGGCATCCTGTGGGTCTACCAGACCACGTGGTCGGTTACCAGCAGACTGGCCGGTCTGGTACGTGGAGTTGTCCGACGTCTCGTCAGTGCCAGTGCCGCCGCAGGCTGAAGGGGACTACCGTTCGACGGGTGAGTGCACTGCTGTTGCCCGAGCGTATCGACATCCGCGAGGTCGGGATGCGCGACGGCCTGCAGCTCGAGGCGCCGGTGCCGCTGGCGGGCAAGCTGGCCATGCTCGAAGCGATCGTCGCGACCGGCGTGCACCGCATCGAGGTCACCAGTTTCGTCTCGCCCAAGGCCGTGCCGGCGCTCGCCGACGCCGACGACGTCGCGGCGGAACTGGGCCGCTGGCCGGGCGTCCACTTCTCCGCCCTGGTGGCGAACACCCGCGGCGCCGTGCGCGCCATCGATGCCGGGGTCGCGAACCTCGAGTACGTCGTCTCGGCCGCCGACTCGCACAGCCTGGCCAACGCCGGGCGCAAGACGGCGGACGCGGCGGCGGTGATCGGCGAGATCGCCGCGCTCGCGCACGACGCCGGCGGGTCGCTCGAAGTGATCATCGCGACGGCGTGGGACTGCCCGTTCGACGGGCCGACCGACCCCGCCCGCACCCTCGAGGTCGTACGCAGCGCCGTTGCGCAGGGGGGCGACCAACTCTGCCTGGGCGACACGATCGGGACGGTGACGCCGACCCGCACGGTCGCGCTGCTCGACGCCGTGCGGGCCGAAGCCCCCGGCCTCGACGTCGGCGTCCACTTCCACGACACGCGCGGCACCGGCCAGGCCAACGCCCTGGCTGCGATCCTCAACGGCGTGGCCCAGCTCGACGCCAGCGTCGGCGGTCTGGGCGGCTGCCCCTTCGCGCCCGGCGCGAGCGGCAACATCGCCACCGAGGAGCTCGTCTACTGGACCGAGGACGCCGGCATTGCGTCCGGCCTCGACCTGGCCGCGGTCGTCGCGGCCGCTCGAGTGACCGAGCAGGCGGTCGGTCACGAGTTGCCCAGCTCGCTGTTCCGGGCCGGTGGGCGCTCCGTGCCGCGCGGGACCTACCAGGGCTGACGACTGGCTGCTCAGCGGCCGAACGGGCGGATCTGGTAGTCGCCACGGGTGCGGGCCACGACCGTGCCGTCCTCGCCGACGACTTCGGCCTCGAGCACGAACGGCACCTTCGCGTCGGGCGTGGCGGCGACCTTGATCCGCGCGACCTCGTCGTCCGACAACGAGGCCGAGGCCGACAGCCGGCCCTTGCCCGGCGCGAGGAACTCGATCGCGAGGTTGCGCACCAGGGGGTAGTGGGTGGTCACGTCGAACGTGGCGAAATGAATAGCGCCGCCGAGTACCTCGGCGACGGTGAAGATGACGCCGGCGTAGATGACACCGAAGTGGTTGCCGTTGCCCTCGAACGGGACCTCGGCCCGGACGTAACCCGGGCGCAGCTCGACGAACTCCACCCCCATCGCATGGGCCACCGGGATCAGCTGCTCGAGGGCAGCGTTGATAATGGTCACGGGATCTGCAGCGGTGTCGGTCACGGCCGCATGCTATCGGCGCACCGCGTAGCCTCGTGTGCCGTGGCAGCCGACCCCGCGGGCGCGATCGCCGTCATCGGCGAGGCCCTCATCGATCTCGTCGAGACCGGCGACGACGAGCCTCGCCTGGCTCGTCCCGGCGGCAGTCCGTACAACGTGGCACTGGGTCTGGCGCGGCTCGGGCAGCCGGCCCACTTCGTCGGCCGCCTCTCGCACGATCCGCTGGGCACGGTGCTGCGCAACCATGCGCTGCGTTCGGGCGTCGATCTGTCGCTGTGCGTGGATGCCTACGAGCCGACGACGGTCGCACTCGTCGAGCTCGCGCCCGACGGTGGGGCGCAGTACCGGTTCGGGGTGGACGGCACCGCGGACTTCCGCTGGACCGATGCCGAGCTCGCGGCGGTGCCCACAGGTATCGACGCCGTGCACTTCGGCTCGCTCGCGTCGTGGTTGGCCCCTGGCGACGCCGCGATCGCCCGGCGCGTTGCCGGCCTGCGCGCGGCCGGCGCGGCCGTCACCTACGACCCGAACGTCCGCCCGCACCTGCAACCGGACGCGATCGCCGCGCGCGGGCAGGTCGAGCGCGCTCTGCCGCTCGCGCACCTGGTGAAGACCAGCGACGAGGACCTCGAGTACCTCTACCCCGGCGAGACGGTCGAGAGCATCGCGGCCGGCTGGCTCGAGCGCGGCCCGCGCGTCATTGTCGTGACGCGCGGGGGCGACGGCGTCAGTGCCATCAGTGCGAATTCCGGCGCGGTCAGCCGGCCGCCGGTTGCCGTGGACGTAGTCGACACCGTCGGCGCCGGAGACGCCTTCATGAGCGGCCTGCTGGATGCGTTGGCCGGGCATGGGCTGCTCACCGCCGACGGCATCGCCGCGGCCGACGATGCTGCGCTGGGTGAGGTCCTGGACCACGCCGGCTTGATCGCGGCGATCACTTGTTCGCGTGCCGGCGCCAACCCGCCACGGCGCAGCGAACTGGATGCGTACCCGGCCCAGCGCCACTGAGCCGGGGCGGGCCGGGCGGCGTCGGATCAGGAGGTCGGCGCGTCGGTCGGCGACTCACCCGCGTGGCGTTTGTGCCCCGAGTCGAGAAACACCCCGACGAGCACGCCGGCCGTGATCAACGGGATGAAAATCCACAACAGCGTCTGCCGGCCGGTCGCCCCGATCGTCAACATGACCGCGACGTAGAGGACGAACGGAACGATCAAGCCGGCGAGGCAACGGTTGCGCACGTCGCTGTGGTGCGCGACCAGGGCAAGGTCACCGGCGGTCGAGTGCGCCCGCGCGTCCTTCGCCGATCTGGGGGCCTTGGCCGCCTTCGGCGGCTTAGCCGCCTTGAGCGCCTTCGGCGGCTTGGGCTCCTTGGCCGCCTTCGCCTTCGTCGCGATCGGAGACGTCTCGACGACCGCAACCGTAGGGTCCGCCGGCGCGGGCGCGACCGCGGGCGCGACCGCGACCTCGCTCGGGTCAGCCCGGCGCGCGTGCCGTCCGAACCCGGCCGGTTCCTCGGTGAGAACGGCGACCTCGACCTGATCGTCTTCGTCGTCGCCAGGCGCCGAATGCCGTCCCATCGGGCCAGTGTTGCAAATCACGGGGCGTAGGGCCGCGACACGGCGAAGGCGTCTACACTCCCGGCAACCGCGACTGACCGAGTCGGAGTGAGGGAGCGCCCGTGTGCGTGCCGACGCGCCGCTGGATCCGACGCGTGGCGCTCGCCGCGGCCGCCTGCCTGGTCCTGACTGCGTGTTCCACCGTGGTCGACGGCACGCCGAGCGTGGGCAATGCGCCCGACGCGCAGCTCAGCGTCAAGGGCGACAGCAACGACTCGTTCGACCGCATCGTCAAGAACTCCCTCAGCGACGTCGAGGGCTTCTGGAAGACGAACTACCCGAAGGTCTCCGGCGGCAAGTCGCTACCGCCGCTCAAGGGTGGCCTCTACTCCGTCGACGGCCTCAAGGTCGCGCAGACCAAGCAGGTCGAGGGGCCGGCCGCGCAGAACGCCTGTGCCCAGCGCAACGCCGGGTTCGTGGTCGACAACGGCGCGTTCTGCACCCTCGACGACTCGATCGCCTGGGACCGCGCGCCGACGCACCTGTTCGCCCAACTGGCCCAGAAGTACGGCGACCTCACCGTCGCGCTGATCTTCGCGCACGAGTTCGGCCACGCGATCAGCTACCGCCTCGGGATCTTCAGCCAGAACCTGCCCACCATCGACACCGAGTCACAGGCCGACTGCGCGGCCGGCGCCTGGGCGGCCGCCGCGCTCAAGGACTCGCAGCCACACTTTCGCGACGTCACACCCCAGACCCTCGACGACGCCCTCGAGGGCTTCCTCAACGGTCGCGACAGCACGCCCAACACCCCGCAGGACGTCTCGCACGGCAACGGCTTCGATCGGCTCTCGGCCCTGGCCGACGGCATCGACAAGGGCGTGACCTACTGCTTCTCGAAGGACTACTTCGCCTCGCGCACGTTCACCGAGCGGCCGTTCTCGAGCCAGAGCGACTACGAGTCCGGCGGTGACACCCCGATCTCCGAGGTCCTCAAGACCACCGGCGACAACTACTTCGTCAAGGACCTGAACCGGTTCTGGACCGCCGCCGCCAAGACGGTCAACAAAACCTTCCAGCCGGTCAAGATCGCCATGGC
This sequence comes from uncultured Jatrophihabitans sp., assembly GCA_964244175.1. Lineage (GTDB taxonomy): Bacteria > Actinomycetota > Actinomycetes > Mycobacteriales > Jatrophihabitantaceae > Jatrophihabitans. The sequence continues at coordinate 45,145 of CAXTHY010000003.1, forward strand.
CGCGCACCCGGCGTGTGACTCGACCGGGACAAGCGAATTCGGCTACTGCGCCAACGACAACACCGTCTACTTCAATCAGACGCTGGCGCAAAAGGCCTACAACAGCCTGCCCGACGTCAAGGTCGACTCGGCGACCGGCAACGTCACCTTGTTGCAGAACCAGCCCGGGGACTTCGCGCTCGGCGTGCTGTTCTCCATCGGCTGGGGCATGGCCGTACGCAGCCAGCTGTTCAAGCGGTCCCTCGACGACAAGGCCGCACTGATCGCCGCCGTCTGCTACTCCGGGTCGTACGCGAAGGACATCAACATCGCGCAGGACACCCCCGCCGCCAGCAAGAAATTCATCGTCCTATCGCCAGCAGACCTGGACGAGGCGACGTCGTCGATGATCGACATCGTCGGCGGCGCCGACGCCTTCGGCAGTCGGGGCTCGACCGGCCTCGAACGGATCCAGGCCTTCGTGAAGGGTTACAAGGGCGGCTTGTCGGCCTGCTGAGGGGCCCGTAGCCGATCGGCGTTCGTGATCACAGCCTGCTCGATCGCGTCGAGCAGCACCGGACAGCTGCGCTCGACCTGGTCCAGCACCGCGGCGAACCCGTCGCCGCGCCCGTAGTACGGGTCGGCGACGTCGGGTGCCTCGCTGGGTCCGAGGTCGGGGTCGAACGCCCGCAGCATGACGATCTTCGACCGCGCCGCCAGCACGTCGTCGGTCTCGGCGGCGAGCCACCACAGCACGTTGTAGTGCCCACTGTCGAGCGCCACCACGACGTCGCGCGCGGCGAAGTCGGCGGCGGTGAACTGCTTGGCCGTGTGCGGGGCGATGTCATAGCCGGCGTGCACCAGCGTGCGCCGCGAGCGCGCGTCCATGTCATCACCGGCGTGCCAGTCGCCGGTGCCCGCGCTGTCGCCAGCCACCAAGTAATCGCGCCCGGACTGTTCGGCCACGCGGTTGAAGACCACTTCAGCGGTGGGCGATCGGCAGATGTTGCCCGAGCACACGAAGCAGACCTTGACCGGCGGACGAAGCACCAGCCCAGTCTCCCCCGCCTGTCCGACCCGCTACGTTCGACCCATGCCCGACATCGATTCCTCGTTCCTGGCCATGCCCTTACGCGGCCTGGCCGGCGCGGCTCTGGAACGAGCGGAGGAACTCGGCGCCGAGCACGCCGACTTCCGCCTCGAACGGGTACGGACCGGGCACCTGAGCCTGCGCGACGCCAAGCTCGACTCGTCCGGCGACCGCGAGGACATCGGCCTGTGCGTGCGCGTGGTGCACGACGGCACGTGGGGCTTCGCCAGCGGCATCGCCCGCACCAGCGACGCCGCCGTCGCGCTCGTCGAGCAGGCGATCGCAACCGCCCGGACGAGCCGCCCGCTGCGGGCCGAGCCGGTCGAGCTCGGCCCCGAATTGAGCTACGACGAGGCCGACTGGGTGTCGGCCTACGACGTCGACCCGTTCAGCGTCAGCGAGGCCGAGCGAGTCGAACGGCTGACCGAGTTGTCCGAACGGCTACTCGCCGCCGACGGCATCGACCACGTCGACGCGTCGGTCGAGCAGGTGCTGGAAAACAAGTTCTTCGCCGACTCGCACGGCACCATGACCACGCAGCAACGCGTTCGGGTGAACCCCGCGTTCACCGCCGTGCGCGTCGATCGCGCCGCCGGCAGCTTCGACACCATGCGCACCCTCGCCCCACCGGCCGGCCGCGGCTGGGAGTACCTGACCGGTTCGGGCTGGGACTTCGACGCCGAGATCGCCGAACTGCCCGGCCTGCTCCGCGAACACGTCAAGGCACCCAGCGTCGACGCCGGCAGCTATGACCTGGTCATCGATCCGTCCAACCTCTGGCTGACGATCCACGAGTCGATCGGGCACGCGACCGAGCTCGACCGCGCGCTTGGTTACGAGGCCGCCTACGCCGGCACCAGCTTCGCGACGATCGACCAGCTGGGGTCGCTGCGCTACGGCAGCCCGATCATGAACGTCGTCGGCGACCGCACCGCCGAGCACGGGCTGGCCACGATCGGCTATGACGACGAGGGCGTGGCCGGGCAGCAGTTCGACATCGTCCGCGACGGCGTGCTCGTCGGCTACCAGCTCAATCGTCAGATGGCGCAGGCCAACGGGTTCGCCCGCTCGAACGGCTGCGCCTTCGCCGACTCGCCCGGACACATCCCGCTGCAACGAATGGCCAACGTGTCACTGCAACCGGCACCGGACGGCCCGTCGCTCGACGAGCTCATCGGCGGCGTCGAACGCGGCATCCTGATCAAGGGCGACCGGTCGTGGTCGATCGACATGCAACGGTTCAACTTCCAGTTCACCGGGCAGCAGTTCCACCGCATCGAGCACGGCCGGCTCGTCGGGCAACTACGCGACGTCGCGTACCAGGCCACGACAACGGACTTCTGGGGTGCGATGGACGCCGTCGGCGGCCCGCAGACCTACCTGCTCGGCGGCGCGTTCAACTGCGGCAAGGGGCAACCCGGGCAGGTCGCCCCCGTCTCGCACGGCTGCCCGGCCGCGCTCTTTCGCGGCATCAAGGTGCTCAACACCCGGCAGGAGGGCGGGCGGTGACCACATGCCCCGTCGCCCCCCTCCGCTCCGCTCCTCGGGCCGCGGGCGGCCCTGCGATGCTCACGGAGGGCGGCTCCTCATGACTACCCCACAGGAAATCACGGAGGCCGCGCTGTCCGCATCATCGGCCGACGGCTGCGTGGTCATCACGGCCGAGCACACCGAGACGAACCTGCGTTGGGCCGCCAACGGATTGACCACCAACGGGCAGATGCGCACCCGCTCAGTCACCGTGATCGCCACGTTCGATCGCCGCGGCGGCACCAGCGCCGGGGTCGTCACCCGGTCGGTGGCCACCCTGGAGGAGGTCGCCGACCTCGTCCGCGCGGCCGAACTCGCCGGCCGCGAGGCCGAACCGGCCGACGATGCCAGCCCGCTGGTCGAGGACTACCCGCACGACGACGACTGGGACACCCCTGCGGCCGAGACCGGCGTCGCCGTGTTCGACCGCTTCGCACCGGCGCTCGGGACGCAGCTGCGGCACTGGGGCGCCGCCGACCGGCTGCTCTACGGCTTCGCCGAGCACCGAATGACCTCGTACTTCCTCGCCACGTCCACCGGCGTGCGGCGCCGCTTCGACCAGCCGGACGGCCGGCTCGAGATCAACGGCAAGTCGGCCGACCTCACCCGCTCGGCCTGGGACGGCCGGCACACCGAGGACTTCGCCGACATCGACGTCGCAGCCGTCGTCGCCGGGTTGGAGCAGCGGCTGGGCTGGGCCGCCAACTCGGTCGAATTGCCGGCCGGGCGCTACGAGACCATCCTGCCGCCCACTGCCGTCGCCGACCTGATGATCTACGCGTACTGGACGGCGTCCGGGCGCGACGCCGACGAGGGCCGCAGCGTGTTCGCGTCGCCGTCCGGTGGCACCCGCGTCGGCGAGCAGCTGTCGCCGCTGCCGCTGCAACTGCGCTCCGACCCGGCCGAGCCCGGCTTGCGCTGCGCACCGTTCGAGATCGTCACCGCCTCGGCCGCCGGCGTCCAGTCCGTCTTCGACAACGGTTCCCCGGTGACGCCGGCGGCGTGGATCACCGACGGTCGGCTGGCCGACCTGGCCCGCACCCGGTCGTGGGCGGCGAAGACCGACGCCACGCCCCGTCCATTCGTCGACAACCTGATCCTCGAATCCACCGGCGCGACGGCCTCGCTCGACGACATGATCGCCTCGACCGAACGGGGCCTGTTGCTCACCTGCCTCTGGTACATCCGCGAGGTCGATCCGCAGACCCTGCTGCTGACCGGTCTCACCCGTGACGGCGTCTACCTCGTCGAGCACGGCGAGGTGCAGGGCGCGGTGAACAACTTCCGCTTCAACGAGTCACCGGTCGACCTGCTTGCTCGGGTGAGCGAGGTGAGCCGTACCCAACCGACGCTGCCGCGCGAGTGGAGCGACTACTTCAGCCGGTCCGCGATGCCGGCGATCCGCGTACCGGACTTCAACATGTCGACGGTCAGCCGCGCGTCCTAGCTCGTTACGGTGATCGTGTGCGCCGAGCCCGTCCCGGACGACGCCGACGGGTCGATGACCTCGATGCCCAGCGACTGCCCGACATAGTCGGCCAGCGACGGGACGGTGACCACGAGCGTGTCGTAGGACGTCGAGTCCGGCGGGGCGGTGAGGGTGACGCCGATGCAGACGGTGTGGACGTAGTCGAGATCGGCCCCGTGGATGGTCAGCTGGCCACCCTCTGCCGTCATGGTCTGCGGCTCGATGCTGGTGAGGAGCGGGCCCTGGTAGTGGTGCAACGGTGCCGCCTCGCCGGCGGTGCACGGCACCTGCATGACCTCGGTGTGCCCGCCCGCCACCACGGTCAGCTCGATCGTGCCGCCCTCGGGGCCCTCGACCGCTGGCACGTGCAGCATCATCCGGGTGTCGTCGTAGGTCTCGTACTGCGCGGCGTGATTTCCGACGATCACCGCCGACGTCAGGGACAGGCCGCTGCCGCTGAGCCAGTAGGTGTCGGCGCGGCCGAGGGTCAGCGTGTCCGGGGTGAGCTCGGTGAGGGTGAGGGTTCCGGGCGGCGCATCGAGCACGGTGCTGCGGTAGGTGACGAGTTGCGCGTCGCCCTCGCAGGGTGAACTCGTCCCGTCGGCGAGGTGCACGACCACCCACGCGGTGAGGCCGTCGGGTTGCTGCGGCACGGCGAAGCTGGCGGTCTCCGTCCCGTCGACGTGCAGGTTGTCCGACCAGGCATCACCCACCTGGATCCCGGTGACGCCGACGAAGCCCGCGCCGGTCGCGTAGACGGTCTGGCCGGGCGACACCTCGTGGTTGGACAGCGAATCGATGTGGGCGGCCATGGCAGAAACGGTGCGAGGTAGCGGGCGGGGCTGTCAATCGGTGCGGGCGAACACAACCCCTCGGGGCACCGAGACGCACGGCACAATCGGGGTGGTGTGAGCAGTCACGCAGCCTTTCGACCAGGCCCGTAAGCGCTCACGGGCGATACGGTCAGGCAACCCTATTTCCTGCACGCGGCGGGCCCGCTGGCCCGGCGCGTCGGGTCCGGTCCACCCGGCGGCCACGCCAAGGAGAGCTGCACATGACGGTTAGCGCCATTCCCGGCCTCGATAGCGCCCCCACCACGCACGCGGGCCTGCTGGCCTGGGTTCGTGAGACGGCCGAACTCACCGGGCCCGAGCGCATCGAGTGGGTAGACGGCTCGCCCGACGAGTGGACGCGCGTCACCGATCAGCTCGTCGAGAACGGCACCTTCGTCCGGTTGAACGAGGACAAGAAGCCGAACTCGTTCTGGTGCGCCAGCGACCCGACCGACGTCGCGCGGGTCGAGGACCGCACGTTCATCTGCAGCCGCGACCCGAAGGACGCCGGGGCCACCAACAACTGGATGGACCCCGACGACATGAAGGCGATCATGACCGAGCGCTTCCGCGGCTGTATGCGCGGGCGCACGATGTACGTGCTGCCCTACTGCATGGGCCCGCTGAACGCCGACGAGCCGATGCTCGGTGTGGAGATCACCGACTCGCTCTACGTCATCGCCTCGATGCACATCATGACCCGCCTCGGCACCAAGGCCCTGGAGCTGTTCACCAAGGACGGTGACGAGCAGCCGTTCGTGCCCGGCCTGCACTCCGTCGGCGCCCCGCTCGAGGCCGGCGCCAAGGACGCCGCCTGGCCCTGTAACGACACCAAGTACATCGTGCACTTCCCCGAGGAGCGGCTGATCTGGTCGTACGGCTCGGGCTACGGCGGCAACGCGCTGCTGGGCAAGAAGTGCTACTCGCTGCGCATCGCCTCGGTGAAGGCCCGCGACGAAGGCTGGCTGGCCGAGCACATGCTGATCGCCAAGGTGACCAGTCCCGAGGGCAAGGCCCGCTACATCGCCGCCGCGTTCCCGTCGGCCTGCGGCAAGACCAACCTGGCCATGCTCGAGCCCTCGCTGCCGGGCTGGAAGGTCGAGACCATCGGCGACGACATCGCCTGGATCCGGATCGGCGAGGACGGTCGCTTCTACGCCGTCAACCCGGAGAACGGTTTCTTCGGCGTCGCGCCGGGCACCGACTACCACACCAACCCGAACGCGATGCGCACGATCGCCAAGGGCGGCTCGATCTTCACCAACGTCGCGCTGACCGACGACGGCGACATCTGGTGGGAGGGCATGGGCGAGCCGCCGGCGCACCTGACGTCGTGGAAGGGCGCGGACTGGACGCCGGACTCGTCGGAGCTCTCGTCGCACCCGAACTCGCGCTACTGCACGCCGATCAGCCAGTGCGAGACCCGCGCGCCGGAGTGGGACGACCCGAAGGGCGTGCCGCTGGATGCGATCTTCTTCGGTGGCCGGCGGCGCGACACCGTGCCGCTGGTGACCGAGGCCCGCGACTGGCAGCACGGCGTGTTCATGGGGGCGACGCTCTCGTCCGAGACGACCGCGGCCGCCACCGGCGCCGTCGGCGTCGTGCGCCGCGACCCGATGGCGATGCTGCCGTTCATCGGCTACAACGCCGGTGACTACTTCGCCCACTGGATCGCCACCGGCAAGAACGCCGACGCCGACAAGCTGCCGAAGATCTTCTACGTCAACTGGTTCCGCCGCGACGAGAACAACAAGTTCGTCTGGCCGGGCTTCGGCGAGAACATCCGCGTGATCAAGTGGGCGCTGCAGCGCATGGACGGCACGGCCGCCGCGGTCGACACCCCGATCGGCCGCGTCCCCACGCCCGAGTCGCTCGACGTCGAGGGCCTGGACATGACCGACGAGGATCTGCGCGGCGCGCTGACGGTGACCGTCGACGAGTGGAAGAAGGAGATCCCGCTCATCGAGGAGTGGTTCGACAAGATCGGCGCGTCGCTGCCGGCGACCATGCGCGACGAACTCGACGCGCTCACCCAGCGCCTCGAAGCCTGACCGCCCCTCAGCGAAGTTGTCCGCGTGTCGTCGGGCCAGGACGCCGCGACGCGCGGACAACTCGGGTTATCGCGGGCGCCTCTCACAAGTTGTCCGCGTGTCGTCGGGCCAGGACGCCGCGACGCGCGGACAACTTCGGGTTGAGGGGTTGGTTAACGGGTCTGGTTAGCGGGTCGCGCGGTGCAGGTCGAACAGCGCAAGTGCGGCGACGCTGTGCGCGTCGGCGAACTCGCCCCGCGTGATCATCGCGCGCACCTCGTCCGCAGCCCGCCACGCGTGCACCATGTCGGCCTCGGTCGCCTCGCGCTCGACGGCGCCCGCGATCAGCCCCGTGGCGAGATAGACGTCGTAGCCCTGCGAGCAGAAGCCGACGCCCGCGTGCAGCCGCCCGAGGTGGGTCAGCCGCTCGGCCCGCAAACCGGTCTCCTCGCGCAGTTCGGCGGCGGCGAGTTCGTTCGGTGGCCCGCTGCGTCCGGCCGGCCAACCACCCTGCGGGAACTCCCACTCCCGGCGGCCGACGGGGTAGCGGAACTGCTCGACCAGCCAGAAGCCGTCGTGCTCGTACGGCAGCACCAGGACGAAGTCGGGCTTGTCGACGACCGAGTACGTGCCGCGCAGCCCGCTCGGGAACTGCACCTCGTCCTCGCGCACCGCCATCCAGGGCGTCCGGTAGACCTCGCGGCTGGACAGCTGGCGAATCTCGTCGTCGGCCATGGCGGTCAGCCTGCCCCATCCCCGCGATGATCTCGGTGCGTGCACGCAGATTCGCGTGCTGCCACCGAGATCATCACGGGTAGCCGCCGAGGACCAAGTCCGCGTGCCGGCGCGACTCGGCCACCAGCCGCGCGTTCGCGGCGTCGCTGCCGGCCGTGGCGCGGTGCCGGGCATCGTCGCGGGAGCGACCGAACTCGACGTGCCGCGCAATCAGCCGGTCCAGCCGCATCGCCTCGGGCACCTCGACGAACCAGACCTCGTCGAGCAGGGGCCGCACCGCCGGCCACGGTTGCTGGTCGAGCAGCAGGTAGTTCCCCTCCGTGATCACCAGCGGCGTGTCGGCGGGGACGGTGATCGCATCGGGAATCGGCTCGTCGACCGACCGGTCGAAGGCCGGCGCGCGGACGACGCCGGCGCCCCGCAGCCGGCGCAGCAGCTCGACGTAGCCGGTGGCGTCGAAGGTGCGCGGAGTTCCGCGTTCGGCCACCCAGCCCCGCTCCGCGAGCGCGGCGGTGGGCAGGTGGAAGCCGTCCATCGGGACCACCACGGCGCCGGCCACGGCCTGCGCGAGGGCCGCGGCCAGCGTTGATTTCCCCGCGCCCGGGGCACCGGCAAGGCCGAGCAGCCGACGCCCCGGCGCGGCGGCCAGTTCGGCCGCCCGCGCCAAGACCGCATCGTGGTCGACGGCCATCACCGGCCCGTCGCACCAGCCACCGTCAGAAGACCGTCAGAAGACCGTCAGAAGACCGTCAGAAGACCGTCAGAAGTGCAGGCGCCACACCTGACCCGACGTGCCCGGCCCGGCCAGGCCGGCCTCGCTGGCCACCGACCACGCCGACACGTAGACGTCGTCGTGCCGGTCGACCGCGACGCCGGCCGGGAACGGCACGTCGATGTTCTTGCGGCCGCCGTTCGGGCCGATGCGGGTCAGCACGCCGACCACCTGGGGCGCCGGCGGGTTGGCCTCGTTGGCCTCGAGCTGGCTGACGTAGATCGCGCCGTCGCGGCCAACCGCCACCCCGGTGACCGACGTGAAGCCCTTGGCCACCCGCAGCACCGTCTTGCCGTCGCCGCTGAGTTCGACGACCCGTCCCTCACCGGGCACCTCGGACACGAGGCCGCCGACGAAGATGTGCCCCTGCGCGTCCTGGGCCAGCGACGTCGGGACGAAGTTGCAGCCGGGGTGGTTGGCATCGGGGTCGAACTGCCCCGCGCACGCCCCGCCCTTCACGTTGGCGAAGACGTGGAACACCGAGATGTCCCCGCGCTTGTTCACCCAGAGCACGTCGTTGCCCGCGGCGTCGGCGACCAGCTCACCGCCGGGCAGCGCGAGCACCGCGTACGGGTTGGAGTCGAAGCCCTTGTGGTCGGGATCGTGATCGGACTCGAACTTCGAGATGTTGGCGACCGAGATCAGGTGCGAGCCGTACGGGCGGGCCGCGAGCAGCCGACCGTCCTGCTTGGTCCCGAACGGCGCCGGCAGCACGTCCGGCGGCGCGTACGTCTCCTGGATGAAGATGGGCCCGAACAGGCTGCGGGCCGACACACCGTCGGATCCGGCCGCGAACGAACCGTCCTGGCCGGCACCGGACATCAGGCCGGTGACGACGCGGTTCGGCGTCGTATCGTGCGCCCACCGCGGCAGGACGACCAGGCTGACCGACCCCGTGGCGCCAACGAACTCCGAGTCCTCTCCGGGTGGCCCCGGGACCTCGGTCGCGCCGCCCTTGCCCGCCTCGGCCACCAGCAGCACGTCGTCGTTCACCAGCGAGAGCTGGCGCGGGTTGTTCAGCCCGGACACGACCACGACCGGCGCCGACGCGCCGGAGCCCCGGGCCGACGCCGCGCCCGGAGCCAGGCCGACCACCGCGACCGCGACAGCCGACGCCGCCAGCACGTACCGAGATTTCCTCATGTGCACCCCCGTGCGGATTCGCGCCCCGAAGGCGCCAAGCGCGCGCACGTTATCTCTCCGGCCGGGGGCCGCGCTAGGGGCGCGGGACGGAAATCGCGAGCGTCAGCCCGGAATGCCAGGGTTTGGCCGGAGGCAAATATCCCGTTTGCCGAGCGGCGTAACGTCGACCGATCGTGGCCGACGATCCGATCCTGCTGGCCGAACGGGCCCATCTCGACCTTGCCCGCGGTTGCCTGACCACCATGCGGGCCGCGGCCGATCGCATTGCCGACTACGGTGTGGACGAGCTGTCGGCGTTCGCGCTGGGCCGGCTGCGGGCCGAGCGGCTGGCTTCCCTCGACGCCGAACCGGACGCACCACCGTTCTTCGGCCGCACCGACCGCGACCCCGAGCCCGGCCGCACCGGCAACGAGGTCCTGTACATCGGGCGCCGCCACGTCCGCGACGTCGAGGGCGATCCCGTCGTCGTCGACTGGCGCGCGCCGATCGCCCGCGCCTTCTACCGGGCCACGCCCGACGACCGGATGGGGGTGCGGCTGCGCCGGCGTTTCGGTTTCCACGACGGTGTGCTGAGCTCCGTCGAGGACGAGCACCTCGACCGCGGCGAGTCACTCGGGTTGGCGTCGGATCTGCTGCGCGAAGAGATCGAGCGCCCGCGCGTCGGACCCATGCGCGACATCGTCGCCACCATCCAGCCCGACCAGGACGAGCTGGTCCGCGCCGATCTCGACACCTCGCTGTGCATCCAGGGGGCGCCGGGTACGGGCAAGACCGCGGTCGGGCTGCACCGCGCGGCGTACCTGCTCTACACCTATCCCGGCCGGCTGCGGCGCTCCGGCGTGCTGGTCGTCGGGCCGAACACCGCGTTCCTGCACTACATCGCGCAGGTGCTCCCGTCCCTCGGCGAGGGCGGCATCACGCAGAGCACCATCGCCGGCCTGCTGCCACACGAGGCGCGCTCGAGCGAGCCGACCGCCCTCGCGGTGCTGAAGGGCGACCCACGGATGGCCGACGTGCTGCACCGGGCCGTGCGCTCCTACGTCGCCAAGCCGGTTGACGACATCGTCGCGATCGTGGGCACGAAGCGCTACCGGATCGGGGCGCACCACCTGCGCCGCTACGTCGACGACGCGCGCCGCGCCCTGGACACCGGGCTGCGCTGGACGTTGGCCCGCGAGCGGCTGCGCAGCCAGGTGGCCGAAGACGTCCGCCGCCAGCGGGAGGACGCCGGCGGGGCACCCAACGACGCCGAGACCGCGAAGATCGCCCGATCGCCGGCGGTCAAGGACTGGCTCGACGCGGTGTGGCCGGCGCTCTCGGCGCCCGCGCTGCTGGCCCGCCTCTACGCCGAGCCCGAGTTCCTGACCCGGTGCTCGCGCTCAACGCTGCACGACGACGAGCGGGCGGCGCTGCACCGACCGGCCGCGAAGTCGCTGCGCGCGATCCGCTGGACCGACGCCGACACCGTGCTGCTCGACGAGCTGACGGCGATCCTGGACGGCACCGAGACGTTCGTGCACGTCGTGGTGGACGAGGCGCAGGATCTGTCCGCGATGCAGTGCCGGGCCGTCGCCCGGCGCTGCCCGATCGGCTCGGTGACGGTCCTCGGCGACCTGGCCCAGGCGACCACCCCCTGGGCCACCGGCGACTGGGCGTCGACGCTGCGCCACCTGGGTCACGACGCGCCGGTGCGGCCACTGACCGCCGGGTACCGCGTGCCGGGCGAGGTCCTGGAGCTGGCCAACCGGCTGCTGCCGCACATCGCCCGCGACGTCCCGCCGGCGACGTCGATCCGCCAGGGGGAGGGGGCGCTGCGGTTCGCGGCCCGCTCGCAGCTGGTCGCGCAGGTGCGCGACTGCCTGGCCGCCGAGGGTTCGGTCGGGGTGCTCGTGCCCGACACCGTCGCCGCAGCGGTGCTGGCCGAATTGCGGGCCGGCGGCGTCACGGCCGAGTTGCTCGCCGACAACAGCGATCCGCGGGTGACGGTGGTGGCGGCGGTGAGCGCGAAAGGGCTCGAGTTCGACTCAGTCGTGCTCATCGAGCCGGCCGCGATCGTGGCCGGCGAACCGGCTCGGGTCGACGGCCTGCGCCGCCTCTACGTCGTGCTCACCCGCGCCGTGTCGCGGCTGCGCATCGTCCATGACGAACCGTTGCCGCCCGAACTCGCCGAAACCGCCGGCGGCAAGGCGCTGCGCCGCACAGGCTGACCAAGCACACTGAACGTCCGGGCACGGAAGGAGACGGACATGGGAATCCTCGACAAGGCGAAGGCCAAGGCGGACGAGCTCGCCAAGCAGGCCAAGCCGCTGGCGCAGAACGCCAAGGAGAAGGCCGGGCCGATGGCCAAGCAGGCCAGGGAGAAGGCCGGCCCAGTGGCCAAGCAGGCCAAGGACAAGGCGGCGCACGCCGCGCAATCGCTGCGGGACCGGAACAAGCCGCCGGCCGGCTGACCGGCCACCGCCGCCGGGCGACGGCCAACATCATGGATATGGTAGGAACCCCTGGGTAATCCGCGTGGTGCGCCACCCCTGTACCAACGGACCCCGAGCGACACAGCATGTCCGGCACGGCGACCCCGTCCGGGCGTACCCACCGCAAGGAGTCGATGCGTGACCGAACACGTTCATGCCGTGCACCCCGAGCCCGACCTCGTGCAGCTACTCACGCCCGAGGGGCAGCGGGTCGAGCACCCCGACTATCCGCTCGACATCAGCAACGACGAGATCGCCGAGCTGTACCGCGACCTCGTCCTGGTCCGCCGCATCGACACCGAAGCCATCGCGCTGCAACGCCAGGGTGAGCTCGGCCTGTGGGCCAGCCTGCTCGGGCAGGAAGCCGCACAGATCGGCGCGGGCCGCGCTCTCAAGCCCCACGACATGGCCTTCCCCACCTACCGCGAGCACGGCGTCGCCTGGTGCCGCGGCGTCGACCCGCTCACGCTGCTGGGCCTGTTCCGCGGCACCAACCTGGGCGGCTTCGACCCGCGCGAGCACAACTTCAACCTGTACACGATCGTCATCGGCGCCCAGACGCTGCACGCGGCCGGCTACGCGATGGGCGTCGTCCGCGACGGCGCCCTCGGCACCGGCGATCCTGACCGCGACACCGCCGTGCTCGCCTTCTTCGGCGACGGCGCGTCCAGTCAGGGCGACGTCAACGAAGCCTTCGTCTGGGCCGCGGCCGGCAACCTGCCGGTCGTGTTCTTCTGCCAGAACAACCAGTGGGCGATCAGCGAACCGGTCGAACGGCAGAGCCGGGTGCCGCTCTACCAGCGCGCCAGCGGCTTCGGCTTCCCCGGCGTGCGGGTCGACGGCAACGACGTGCTGGCCACGCTCGCCGTCACCCGCAAGGCGCTCGACGAGGCACGCAACGCGCAGGGCCCGACGCTCATCGAGGCGTTCACCTACCGGATGAACCCGCACACGACCAACGACGACCCGCGCCGCTACCGACTGGGCAGCGAGGCCGAGACGTGGAAGCTCAAGGACCCGATCGAACGGGTCCGGGCCTATCTCACCCGTGAGGCGTCCTTCGACAACGACTTCTTCGCCGAGGTCGAGCTGGAGGCCAAGACACTGGCCGAGCACGTCCGCGCCGGCTGCCGGGCCCTGCCTGACCCGACGCCGGAGTCGGTGTTCGACCACGTCCACGTGAGCATGACCGACGACCTGCGCGCCCAACGCAGCGAGTTCGTCGACTTCGTGGCGGAGGTCAGCGCGTGACCGAGCAGAAGACGATGGCCAAGGCGCTCAACGACGGCCTGCGCAAGGCCATGGAGGACGACCCCAAGGTCGTGATCATGGGTGAGGACGTCGGCAAGCTCGGCGGCGTCTTCCGCATCACCGACGGCCTGCAGAAGGACTTCGGCGAGGACCGCGTCATCGACACCCCGCTGGCCGAGTCCGCGATCATCGGCACCGCGGTCGGCCTGGCGATCCGCGGGTACCGGCCGGTGTGCGAGATCCAGTTCGACGGCTTCGTCTTTCCCGGTTTCGACCAGATCGTCAGCCAGGTGGCCAAGTTCCACAACCGCTCGGCCGGCCTGGTCAAGATGCCGATCACGATCCGCATCCCGTCCGGCGGTGGCATCGGCGCGGTCGAGCACCACAGCGAGTCGGTCGAGACGTACTTCGCGCACACCGCCGGGCTCAAGGTCGTCGCCTGCTCGAACCCGTCCGACGCCTACTGGATGATCCAGGACGCGGTCGCCGACGACGACCCGGTGATCTTCATCGAGCCCAAGCGGCTCTACCACGCGGCCAAGGGTGAGATCGCCGATGCACCGACCCCGCTGTACCGGGCGCGGGTCGTCCGACCGGGGCAGGACGTCACCGTCGCCGGCTACGGCCCGACGGTCTCGACGCTGGTCGACTCGGCCAAGGCGGCCGCGGACGACGGTATCGACGTCGAGGTCATCGACCTGCGCTCGGTCTCGCCGCTCGACGTCGCGACGGTGGTGGACTCGGTGCAGCGCACCGGCCGGCTCATCGTGGTCCACGAGGCACCGCAGAGCTTCGGCGTCGGCGCCGAGCTCGCGGCCCGGGTCACCGAGGCGGCGTTCTACTCGCTCGAGGCCCCGGTGCTGCGGGTGGCCGGCTACGACACCCCGTACCCGCCGAGCCGGCTCGAGCACGAGTGGCTGCCCAACCTCGACCGCGTGCTGGATGCCGTCGACAAGATCATGGCGTACTGACGAGATCATGGAGTACTGAGCAAGTGAGCGTGCAGCAGTTCAAGCTTCCCGACCTGGGCGAGGGGCTCACCGAGGGCGACATCCTGAAGTGGACGGTCGCCGTCGGCGACACCGTCGAGGTCAACGACACGATCGCCGAAGTCGAGACGGTCAAGGCCGCGGTCGAGCTGCCCTCACCGTTCGCCGGGGTGGTCACCGCGCTGCACGCCGAAGAGGGCGAGACCGTCCCCGTCGGCACGCCGATCATCTCAATCGAGGTCGCCTCGGAGGTCCCCTCGTCCACCGAGGACCTCGTGCCGGACGAGAAGCAGCTGACCCTCGTCGGCTACGGCCCGCGCGAAGAGACCGGCGGCCGGCGCCGGCGCCGGCGGCCCGAGGCCACCGCCGCCGGGGCGCAGACCTCGTTCAACCTCCCCCCGACCAGCGGCCCGCACCCGGCGCCGGAACCGTCCTTCGTCGACGAACCGGCCGAGGCGGACGAGCCGCCGCAGCGGGCCCGCGGCGTGCTGGCCAAGCCCCCGGTGCGCAAGCTGGCCAAGTCGCTCGGCGTCGATCTCGCCGCGCTGACCCCGACGGGTCCGCACGGCACGATCTCGCGCGCGGACGTCGAGAGTGCTGCCCCGACGGCGCCGGCCGCCAACGGCCACCGGAGCCTGGGTACCCGACCCGCGGTCCGGACGGGTGCGCGCGAGACCCGCGTCCCGATCAAGGGCGTGCGCAAGCACACCGCCGCCGCGATGGTCAGATCCGCGTTCACCGCCCCGCACGTCACCGAGTTCATCACCATCGACCTCACCGCGACGATGGACCTTCGCGATCGCGTCGCCGCCCGGCGGGAGTTCCGCGACCTCAAGGTCTCGCCACTGCTGTTCGTGGCCAAGGCCGTCATGCTCGCCGCCGCCCGCACGCCGCAGATCAATGCGAGCTGGGACGACGACGCCGGCGAGATCGTGCTCAAGCATTACGTGAACCTCGGCATCGCCGCCGCGACCGACCGTGGCCTGATCGTGCCCAACATCAAGGACGCCGACCGGTTGTCGCTGCTCGAGCTCGCGCAGGCGATGGGCGAGCTCACCGCGACGGCGCGCGCCGGCCGGACCAGCCCGGCCGACATGTCCGGTGGCACCTTCACGATCACCAACGTCGGCGTGTTCGGCGTCGACACCGGCACCCCCATTCTCAACCCCGGCGAGTCCGGCATCCTCGCCTTCGGCGCCGTCCGCCGGATGCCATGGGTCGTCGGCGGCCCTGGGCAGTCGGGCGGGGCCGAGCGGATCGAACCGCGGTGGGTCACCCAGCTGGCGGTTTCGTTCGATCACCGGCTCGTCGACGGCGAGCAGGGCTCCCGCTTCCTGGCCGACGTGGGTGCTGTCCTCACCGATCCGGGGATGGCGCTGCTCTGAGCTTGGTGCTGGTCGCCGCCCGCGACGACCATGCGCCCGGAACTCGCCGCCGGAACAAACCCTCCGGCTGCGGGCCTTGACGCAGGTGTGGATGCGATCCGGACCGGGCCGCGGGTACGCGCCCCCGAGCTGATCGACGGCGACTGGTTCAACACCGACACCTCGCTCACGCTGGCCGGACTGCGCGGGCGTTTCGTGCTGCTCGACTTCTGGGCCTCCTGCTGCGGCAACTGCCTGCACGTGTTGGACGAGCTGCGTCCACTCGAGACCGCGTACGCCGACGTGCTCACCGTCGTCGGCGTCCACTCGCCCAAGTTCCCGCACGAGGCGCAGCCGGCGGCGGTGGCGGCCGCCATCGATCGCTACGAGGTGCACCACCCCGTCCTCAACGACCCGGCCCTGCGGCTGTGGGGCCAGTACGCCGTCCGCGCCTGGCCGACGCTGGTGCTCATCGATCCCGAGGGCTACGTCGTCGCGCAGGCGGCCGGCGAGGGCCAGGTCAGCGCCCTCGGTCTGTTGCTCGAGCGCCTGGTCGCCGAACACGATGCCAAGGGCACCTTGCACCACGGCCACGCCGACTACCGACCGCCGGCCCCGGCGCCGGGCGTGTTGCGCTACCCGGCCAAGGCCATCGTGCTGCCGGCCGTCCGGACCGGCCGCGGCAACGACACGTTGCTCGTCGCCGACGCCGGGCACCACCAGCTCGTCGAGCTCGAACTCGACGGTGCAACGGTGCTGCGGCGTATCGGGTCGGGCGAACGGGGCGGCCCGTTGGCCGAACCCAACGGCCTGGCCCTGCTGCCGGCCGGCCTGGCCGATTACGACGTGCTCGTGGCCGACACCGCCAATCATGTGTTGCGCGGCGTCCGCCTGGCCGACGGCGCGGTTGTCGCGACCGTCGACCTGCCGGCTGCCCTCGCCGACGCGCGCACGATCACCGGGGCAATTCCGGCCGTGCTCTCGCCGTGGGATGTCGTCTGGTGGCCGGCGATCGCCCGCGTGGTTGTCGCGGCCGCGGGTGTGCACCTGCTGCTGGCCTTCGACCCGGGCACGGGGCGCGTCGAGGTGTTGGCCGGCACGACGGTCGAGGGGCTGCGCGACGGCCCGGCGCTCGACGCCTGGCTGGCGCAGCCGTCCGGCCTGGCCGTCGACGGCCCGCACTTGTGGTTCGTCGACGCCGAGTCGTCCGCGTTGCGTCGCCTGTCGGCCGACGGCGTGCTCACCACGGCCGTCGGCGAGGGGCTGTTCGACTTCGGGCACGTCGACGGGCCCGGCGCCCACGCGCGGCTGCAGCACCCGCTGGGCGTCACCGCCCTGCCCGATGGAGCGCTCGCCGTGCTCGACACGTTCAACGGTGCCGTCCGGCGCTACGACCCGACCACAGACATGGTGAGCACGCTCGCGCGGGGGCTTGCGGAGCCGTCGGGCGCGGTGCTCGTCGGGGCCGAGCTCGTCGCCGCCGAGCTGGTGGTCGTCGAGTCGGCCGCGCATCGCCTGATCCGGCCCGTCCCCACCGTCGAGTTGGTCCACGGACCGCCGCTGCATTCCGAACGCGCCCCCACCGACCTCGCCCCCGGCCCGGTGACCCTCACTGTCATTTTCGAACCGCCGCCAGGGCGTGGGCTCGACGAGCGGTACGGGCCGGCGACCCGCCTCACCGTCACGTCGGCACTGCTGCGGGCCGGCGCGGGTGAGTCGACCGAACTGGTGCGCGCCCTCGAGCTGAGCGCCGACGGCGGCCCCGACGGCGGCCCGGACGGCGTTCTGCACATCACCGCGCAAGCGGCGTCCTGCGACCACGACTCAGCCACCGAGCACCCGGCGTGCTACCTCGCCCGGCAGGACTGGGGGATCCCGGTGCGGGTCAGGCCCGACGGAGCGCGCGAGCTGCGCCTGCTGCTGCTCGGTTGACCCCGCCGACCGGGCTGGGCTGAACGTAGTGGGCTAGCGTCGACACGTGACCGATTCCCGCATTCGCATCGGGCTGCAACTGCAGCCCCAACAGGCCGACTACGCCGCCATTCGTGCCACCGTCGCCGAGGCCGAGCAGCTCGGTGTCGACATCGTCTTCAACTGGGACCACTTCTACCCGCTGTACGGCGACGCCGACGGCAAGCACTTCGAGTGCTGGACGATGCTCGGCGCCTGGGCCGAGCAGACCTCGCGGGTCGAGATCGGCGCGCTCGTCACCTGCAACAGCTACCGCAACCCCGAGCTGCTGGCCGACATGGCCCGCACCGTCGATCACCTGAGTGACGGGCGGTTGATCCTGGGCATCGGATCGGGCTGGTTCCAGCGCGACTACGACGAGTACGGGTACGAATTCGGCACCGCCGGCGGCCGGCTGAACCAGCTGGCCGAGGACCTGCCCCGCATCGAGACCCGCTGGGCCAAGCTGAACCCGGCCCCGACCCGCAAGATCCCGGTGCTCATCGGGGGCGGCGGCGAGAAGAAGACGCTGCGGATGGTCGCGCGGCACGCCGACATCTGGCACTCGTTCAGCGACCTCGAGACGTTTCGCCACAAGTCCGAGGTCCTGGCCGCGCACTGCGCCGACGCCGGCCGCGACCCGGCCGAGATCGAACGCTCGGTCGGCACGCCCGACGGTGACCCGGCCGAGATCGGCCCGCCCTTGATCGACGCCGGCGTCGGGCTGTTCACGGTCGGGCTCGGCGGCCCCGACTACGACCTGACCAAGCTGCGCCGCTGGCTCGACTGGCGCGACCGAACGCTGTCTGAGGAGATCTGATGGACGACAAGTCGATGCTCGAGCACATCCACGATCTTGTGGCGGAGGAGAAGACCCTGCGCGCGGCGCACCACGGCCTGTCGAGCGAGGACCGGCAGCGGCTCGAGGCCGTCGAGCGCGAGCTCGACCAGACCTGGGACCTGCTGCGCCAACGCCGCGCCCGCGAGGAGTTCGGCGAGAATCCCGACGACGCCGAACAACGTCCGGTCGACGAGGTCGAGTCCTACCTGCAGTAGGCCTGTTCAGTGGACGCCCTCAGGAGGTGACGTCCTTGCCGCCGAACCGGGCCCACGCCAGCGAGACGAACAGCGCGACGTAACCGAGTGCCACCAGCAGACCGGTCCGCATGCCGTCGGTGACGATGGGGTCGCGCAGCAGATCGACCCAGCGCAGCCAGTAGTGGCTCGGCAGCCAGCCGTGGATCGCCGACAGCTGCGGCACCGCGTCGGCGACTTCGCTGACGATGGTCAACGTCAACGTCGCCGCCATCGCCGCGATCGGCACCTCGGTCATCGTCGAGACGAACAATCCGATCGCGCCCACCGTCAACGCGCTCAACGACACGTAGCCGGAAACGGCCAGCAGCCGCACAACCCGTCGCCGTAGGACACCGTGCGTCCCGAGAGCAGGGTCAGCTCGCCGGCCGGGAAGAACACCAGCCCGGCCAGCACGCCGAACAGCGCCACCACGACGACGCAGGCCGCTGACCACACGGCGATCGCGGCGAGCTTCACTGCGAGCAACCGGCTGCGCCCGACCGGCACGGCCAGCAGGTAGCGCAGCGTGCCGCTGCTGGCCTCGCCGGCGATCGCGTCGCCGGCCACGACGGAGATCACCAGCGGCAGGAACAGCGGAGCGGCCACGAGCAGGGCCGCCAGTGCGGCGAACAGGCCGTTCGCGGTGATGCTGCCGAAGATCGATCCGCCGCGATCGCCGTGCCGGCTCGCCTTGACCGCCGCGGCGATGAGGACCGGCACCAACGCCAGGATCGCGAGCAGCACGATATTGCGGCGCCGACGGAAGATCATCGCCAGCTCGCTGCGGAAGAACCGCAGTCGCCTAGCCGGAGACATCGAAGCCCTGGCCGGTCAGGTCGACGAACTGGTCCTCCAGGCTGGCCCGCTCGAGGGTGAAGCTGCGGACACCGACGCCGCCATGTACCAGCGCCGCGACGACCCGCTCGGGCGCCAGCCCGCCCAGCACGGCCCGCACCGCGTCCGCGCTCGAACGGACCGCGCCCAGCCCGAGCTCGGCGAGGATGCGCTCGGCGTCGGCCGGCTGCGCCGTCTCGACCCGCACCCGCGGTGCCTGCTCGGCGCGCAGGCGGGCCAGCTCGCCCTGCCAGACGAGACGCCCGGCCCGCATCACCCCAACCTCGGTGCAGATCTGCTCCACCTCGCTGAGCAGGTGCGAGGAAAGGAAGACGGTGACGCCGTCGCGGGCGAGGTCGGCGATCAGGGTGCGGACCTCGCGCGTGCCCTGCGGATCGAGGCCGTTCGTCGGTTCGTCCAGCATCAGCAGCTCACGGGGCTGCAGCAACGCGGCCGCGATGCCCAGCCGTTGCCGCATGCCCAGCGAGTACGTCCGGTAACGCTTGGCCGCGGCCGCCGACAGCCCGACCCGCTCGAGGGCCTGCCCGACCCGCGCCCGCGCGGTACTCGCGTCGGCGCGGCGCGCGGCCGCGTCGAGGCGCACGAGGTTGGCCTGCCCCGACAGGTAGGGGTGAAACGCCGGTCCCTCGACCAGCGCCCCGACGCGCGTCAACGCCGACGGTTCGTTACTGCCCAGCACCGTATGCGTCCCCGAGGTCGGGAACACCAGCCCGAGCAGCATCCGGATCGTCGTCGTCTTGCCCGATCCGTTGGGCCCGAGGAAGCCGTAGACGCTGCCCGCGGGCACCGCCAGGTCAAGCGAGTCGACTACGGTCGCAGCACCGAAACGCTTGGTCAGCCCGATCGACGAGATCGCCGCACTCATCGAGGATGTCGCCAGCCCGCTGCTGCCCGGCCGGCGGTTACCTGGACGCCGCGGTGTACAGCACGTCCGGGTCGACCGGGCCGGCGAAGACCCGCCCGTCATTGGTGATCAGCACGCTCACCAGGTCGGACTGCAGCAACCGCCCCTTGCCCCACGATCCGGCGACGGCGGTGAGCGAGTCGCGCACCGGGCTGCGCTGCAGCGAGGCGGCCGCCGACGCCGACAGCGTCGTGGCGAACACCCGCGTCCAGCCCGACCCGTACCCGATGATCTTGGGCGTGACCTGCGCCCCGTTCTTGCCGGCCGGGACCGGACGCGTCGCGGCGCGGTGCGGCCGCGGGCGCAGCTTCTCGATCTTGGCCCCCGGCGGGGGAGTGAAGGTGAAGTTGCGCCCGGCCGGGTCGGCGAAGCGGATGCTCGTGAACGCGACGTCGATCGCGGCCGTGGTGCTACCGCGGGCAAAGACCCGCACGGCCAGCGGCAGCTTCGTGGCGCCGTCGACGTCGATGTGCACCGAGCCGACCCGGGTCTGCGCGGTCCGCGGCGTCAGGATCAGCTCGTAGGTCGATCGGTCGGCGACCGTGCCACCGTGCTCGACCCGCACGGTGGTCGTCGGATCGAGCGCGGCGAGCGCGCGCTGGGCCAGCACCGGCGGCGAGACGGTGCTGGCCGAGGTAGCCGGCACCGGCTGACGGTCGGTGCTAGCGGGCAGCGTGAGGTGCACGGCCCGGTGCTCGGCGCTGCTCCACTGCCACACGCTGCGGCCGTTGCGGAACACGTCGGTCTCTTCCGTCGCACCGAGCAGCGCCACCCGTTCCTTGCTCGGGCCGCCGAACCAGACCTGCATGGTGTGCGAGCCGGTCAGCAGCGCGCTCAGCGACGAACCCTGACCGGCATTGCCGAGCGCCGGCAGCTCGGGCAGGCCGAGCGAGAGGGTGGAGACGACGGTCCCGGAGAATCCGGTCGGCTGGGAGGTCCGTACCGCGGCGATCAGGGCCGCGGGCGATGTGGCGGGCAGCGTGGCCGGTTTGGCCGGCTCCCGGAACATCCCGGTGGCGGCGATGGCGGCGACGCCGACCACCCCGACGGGAGCGAGCCAGCGCAGGGCCCGGTGGCGCTGCAGGATCGTCCGGGGGTTCACTGGTCCCAGGATGCGAAAGCGGCACTGTGACACGGCTGAGGCATGCCCAAGTCTCTTGCTGACAGGACTGGCAGGCTGGCCCGACCGGGCCGGCCGGCGCAATGATTCGACGTGAGGAGAACAGGGTGCGGCTACTGATCGTCGAGGACGAGATCCGCCTGGCGTCGGCGCTGCAGCGCGGTCTGAGTGCCGAGGGCTTCACCGTCGACCTCGCCCACACGGGTCCCGACGGGTTGCACCTGGCGCAGGAAACGACCTACGACGCGGTCATTCTCGACATCATGCTGCCCGAGCTCTCCGGCTACCGGATCATCGAGCGCCTGCGCGGCAGCGAGAATTGGGTGCCGATCCTCATGCTCACCGCGAAGGACGGCGAGTATGACGAGGCCGACGCGCTCGACCTCGGCGCCGATGACTACCTCACCAAACCGTTCTCCTTCGTCGTTCTGCTGGCCCGCATCCGCGCGTTGCTGCGCCGCGGGGTGCAGCCCCGGCCGGCGTCGCTGACCGTCGACGACCTGGTGCTCGACCCGGCGGCGCACACGGTGCGTCGTGGCGAGACGCTCGTCGAGCTCACGCCGCGCGAATTCTCGCTGCTCGAGTTCCTGATGCGCCGCGCCGGCGACGCCGTGAGCAAGGCCGACATCCTGCACCACGTGTGGGACGCCAACTACGACGGTGACGCGAACGTCGTCGAGGTCTACGTCGGTTACCTGCGCCGCAAGATCGACGTGCCGTTCGGCCGCCAGAGCCTGCAGACCGTGCGCGGCGCCGGTTACCGCCTCAGCCCGGACGCCTGACCTCGCCCGTGGCACCGGCAACCGGGGCGGGCGCGCGCTCGGCGCTGCGGCGCGTCGCCGGCCGCTACACCCGGTGGCCTCGCCGCTGGTGGGCGCAGCAGTCCCTGCGCGCCCGCCTCACCCTGCTCGCCACCGGCCTGTTCTCGTTCGCCGTCATCACCGGCGCGATCCTGGTGATCGTCCTGCAGCGCTATGCCCTGACCCGGGTACTCGACCAGGCCGCGATCAAGACCGCGCGTGACCTGTCGCGCCAGGCCAGCAAAGGCACGCTGCCCGCGGTCGTCAACCCGACCAGCGGCGGCGTGGCGGCGGTGCAGATCGTCGATGCGCGCGACGCGGTCGTGTCCGTCTCGCCCGGCACCGATCGGGTGAATCCGTTGGTGACGCCGGAGGAACTCGAGCAACTGCGCGACGGCGACATCATCACCGTCGCCAGCCCGACGTCCGACGCCCGGCTGCGGGTGATCGCCCGCAAGGCCGGCAACCTGACCGTCGTCGTCTTCACCGATCTGAGCCGGGTCGACGACAGCCAGCGCATCCTCACCCGGGCAGCGCTGATCGGCAGCCCCCTAGGGGTATTGCTGATGGCGATCGCAACCTACGGCGTCGTCGCGCTGACCCTGCGCCCGGTGGCCGCGCTGCGGCACGGGGCCGCCGACATCACGGCGGCCGGCCTGGCGAAACAGCGGCTGCCGGTGGGCAGCGCGAAGGATGAGATCCACCGGCTCGCGGTGACCCTGAACGCCATGCTCGATCGCATCGACTCGGCCACGAGCCGCCAGCGGACCTTCGTCGGCGACGCCGCCCACGAGCTCCGCTCCCCGATGGCCTCGTTGCGGGTCCAGCTGGAGGTCAGCCAGCGGCTCGGCCCGCAGGTCGACTGGGCCAGCCTGATCGACGACGTGCTCGTCGACGTCGACCGGCTCGACCGGCTCGTCGACGATCTGTTGACGCTGGCCCGGCTGGACGAGTCCGGCAGTCTGCGCCGGCGCGAGCCCGTCGCGCTGGACGACATCGTCGAGTCGGTCAGTGCCGGGTACGGTCAGGCCCGCGTGCCGGTGCGGGCGCAGACGACGCCCGCCGTGGTCGACGGCGATCCCGACGCGCTGCGCCGCGTCGTCATCAACCTCGTCAACAACGCCGTCCACTATGCGCGCAGCGAGGTGAGCGTTGCCCTCACGCGCGGGCAGCGCTCGGGCCGGCCCGTTGCGCTCATCGTGGTCGAGGACGACGGGCCCGGCATCCCCGAAGCCGAGCGGCAACGCGTTTTCGACCGCTTCTACCGAGTGCAGGAGTCGCGCTCGCGCGAGACCGGCGGCACCGGACTCGGCCTGCCGATCGTGCGCGACATCGTCCGCAATCACCACGGCCGCGTGCAGCTCGCCGCCCGCGCGGACGGCGCGCCCGGACTGCGTGCGATCGTCACGCTGCCCCTGGCTGCACCTCCGGTCTGAGCCTGAGTTCCTAGCTCGAGCCGGACGACGGCGACGACGAGCACGCCGGCAGCCCGCTCGAACTGGCGCTCGACGACGGCGCCCCGGGGGTCGGGACGACCGGCGGGGACGGCGACTTCGGCGGCGTGGTGCACGTCGGAGGCGGGGCCTTGTAGACGTAGCGGGTCAGGGTGATCTTCTGGTCGGGGTCGTAGGCGACGCCGGGCGTCGGACTCTCGGACGCGACCTTGTCGGCCTTGGTCGGGTCGGTCGTCCGCTTCGTCGGCGCCGGGTCGACGGTGTTCGGGAAGCCGGCCTCGTTCAGCTTGCGGGTGGCGTCGCTGAAGTCCATGTTCGTGACGTCCGGCAGCTTGAGCTTGCCGGTCGACACCTGGAGCGTCACCTTCGCGCCGGGCGAGACGATGGTGTACTGCGCGGGGTCCTGCTTGAGGACCGTGCCCTCGGCCTGCGCGGAATTGACATCCTGCTTCACCGGCGTCAGCTTGGCGTCGTGCAGTTCGCCGACGGCGTCGCCGTATGACTTGCCCTCGACGAACGGCACCTGGACCGTCTTCTGCTTGAACACCCGATAGGTGATCGTCGTTCCGTCCTGCACGTTCGCGCCGACCTCCGGCGACAGCACACAGACGCGGCCTTCAGGGACGGTCTGCTTGTCGTCACAGCTGCCGCTGGTGTCCGGCCCGCGTTTGGGCACGAAGCCGGCGTGCTTGAGGGCATTTTCGGCCGCGGCCGGGAGCTGCCCGACGACACTCGGGACGTCGGTCTTCTTGGCCGCCTTGTCGTCCTTGCCGAGGAACACGATGGCGTACGCGCCGACGCCGATGACCAGCAGCAGCGCGATCACGACCGCGGCCCAGATGAGCCCGGTGCGACGCGAGCTGCGGTCGTCGACGACCTCACTCTCGCGCCGCAGCGGCACGGCCAGCGGCGGCGTGCGGGCGATGAACTGGGTGCGCTCGGCGTCGGTCATCACCGCTTCGGCGGTGACCGGCTGATTGGCCAGTGCGCGCTGCAGGTCGGCGCGCATCTCGCCGGCCGTCTGGTAGCGGTTGTACTGGTTCTTGGCCAGCGCCTTCATGATGATCGAGTCGATCGCGCGCGGTATGTCGGGGTTGCGGGCCGAAGGCATCACCGGGTTCTCGCGCACGTGCTGGTAGGCCACCGCCACCGGCGAGTCGCCCTGGAACGGCGGCACGCCGGTGACGAGCTCGTAGAGCAGGCACCCGGTCGAGTACACGTCCGAGCGGGCGTCAACGGTCTCGCCGCGGGCCTGCTCGGGCGACAGGTACTGCGCCGTACCGATGACGTTCGCGGTCTGCGTCACTGTCGACGAGGTGTCGGCCACGGCGCGGGCGATGCCGAAGTCCATGACCTTGACCGCGCCGGCCGGCGTGATCATCACGTTGGCCGGCTTGATGTCGCGGTGCACGATGCCGTTGCGGTGACTGAAGTCGAGCGCGGCGCAGATGTCGGCGCCGA
This sequence comes from uncultured Jatrophihabitans sp., assembly GCA_964244175.1. Lineage (GTDB taxonomy): Bacteria > Actinomycetota > Actinomycetes > Mycobacteriales > Jatrophihabitantaceae > Jatrophihabitans. Next base: position 70,421 of record CAXTHY010000003.1, read on the forward strand.
TCTCCATCGCCCGGCGGCCCGGCAACCGTCCCGCGCTCTTGAGGATGTCGCGCAGCGTGCGGCCTTCGACGTACTCCATCACGATGAACGGGACGGGCGTGCCGTCCGGGCCGTCGTCCTCACCGGTGTCGTACACCGAGACGATCGAGGGGTGGTTCAGCCCGGCGGCCGAGTGCGCCTCACGGCGAAAGCGCGTCAGGAAGGACGGGTCGCGAGCCAGGTCGGCCCGCAGCACCTTGATGGCGACCTCGCGGTTGAGACGGGTGTCGCGGCCGCGGTGCACCTCCGCCATTCCGCCGTAGCCGATGAGCTCCCCCAGCTCGTACCGGTCGCCGACGAGTCTCGGCTGCGTCATCCGTTGTCCTCACTGTCTGCTGTCATTGCTCAGTTCACTCCGACGGACTTGAGGTATGCGGTCATGACCTTCTTGGCGACCGGGCCGGCCGCCAGCCCGCCGGTGGTCTCGTTGCCCTGCACGCCACCGTTCTCGATGAGCACGGCGACAGCGATGCGGGGGCTGCCTTGGACGAGCGCGAAGCCGGTGAACCACGCGTCCGGAGCCTGCTTGCTGGCGCTGGTGACGCCGACGTCGGCGGTTCCGGTCTTGCCGCCGACGACGACCGACTGCCCGAACGCGGTGATCTTGGCCGGCCCACCGGTGCCTTGCGGATTGTTCACCACGCCCTCCATCATCTTGACCAGGTCCTGGTCGAGGGACGGGTCGATGACCTGACTGAGCTGATCGGGCTCGACGCGGTCGAGGATCGAGAGGTTCGGGCGCCGCTCGGACTTCACGAGATGCGGCTTCATCAGCGTGCCGAAGTTGGCGACCGCCGACGAGAGCATCGCGGCCTGCAGCGGGGTCATCCGCGCGCTGCGCTGCCCGAACGAGGTCTGGGCCAGCGCGGCCTTGTCGCGGCTGAGCTCGCTCAGCGAGCCGATCGTCGACTGGGCGACGGGCAGCGGAACCCCCAGGTCGGGCCCGTCGAGGCCGAACAGGCCGGCCTGGTCCGCGAGGCTCTGCGCACCGAGCTTGTCGACCGTGAGCTTCGCGAACGCGGTGTTGCACGACTTGGCCAGCGAGAAGGCGAGCGTCGCCGTCTTGCCGTTGTCGCAGCGCTCGCCCTCGAAATTCTCGATGCAGGCCGCGGCGAGATTCTTCGGGCACGCGCTCGTGCGGGTCGGCTCCAACGGCCAGTACGCGTTCGGCGCCGAGATGCTTGTGCTCGACTTGACGCCCTTCTTCAGGGCCGCGGCCGAATCGATGACCTTGAAGATCGACCCCGGCGGGTAGGTCTGGTTCAGTGCGCGGTTGAGCAGCGGGCTGTCCATGTAGGGGTCGGCCTTGTAGGCGCTGGTCGGATCCTCCGGCAACCCCTTGCATTTCTTCTCGCGCTCGGCGATCTGCGCCGCGATGCTCTTCTTGATCCGCACCTGGTAGGCGGCATCGCCCTCACCGGGCCGTTGCTCGGTGTTCAGCGCCGAGTAGCAGAAGTAGGCGCGGGAGATCTTGGCCGAGCTGTGGCTGGCGAGCTGGTTCGGATCGTAGGACGGGGTGGAGACCATCGCCAGGATCGCGCCGGTCTTCGGGTCGAGGGCGACCACGGCCCCGCGCTTGTACGAGCCGCCGGGGTTGCGCATCGCCTGGTAGGCCGCTTCCTGGGCCGCCCGGTTCAGCGTCAGCTCGACGCTGCCCCCGCGGGGGTCACGGCCGGTGAGCAGGCCGGCCAGCTTGGTGGTGAACAGCTTCGGCGAGTCGCCGGAGAGGACGTCGTTCTCCTGGTCCTCGATGCCGCTGCTGCCGTAGGTGAAGGAGTAGTAGCCGGTGGTGGGCGCGTAGACCGGCCCGCTCGGGTAGCGCCGCAGGTACTTCAGCTCGTCCTTCGTCGCCACCGACTCGGCGACACTCGTGCCCTGCACGACGATCTGGCCGCGGGGGCTCGAGTACTCGTTGAGCAGGACGCGACGGTTCTGCGGATCGTCGCGATAGCTGTCGCCCTTGAACACCTGCACGACGTTGAGATTGACGAACAGGGCGAGGAACAGCACCGCCATCGCAATCGTCACCTTGCGGATGGGCCGGTTCATACCGTGGCCGGTTCCGGTTCGGCGGCCTTGGCCGGCGGGGTGGTGGCCGGGCGGCGCGCGGCGTCGGACACCCGCAGCAGCAGCGCCAGCATGACCCAGCTGCCGAGCAGCGACGAGCCGCCGTAGGACAGGAACGGCGTGGTGAGGCCGGTCTCGGGCAGCAGCCGGGTGACCCCAGCGACCACGACGAACAGCTGCAGGCCGATCAGGAACGACAGGCCGCAGGCCAGCAACTTGCCGAAGGCGTCCCGGACGGCCAGGCCCGCGGCGAAGCCACGGGCGACGAGGATGCCGTAGAGCACGAGCAGCCCGGCCAGGCCGAACAGGCCGACCTCCTCACCGAAGGAGGAGATGATGAAGTCGGTGGCCGGCAGCGGCACCAGCTCGGGATGCCCGTTGCCCAGGCCGGTGCCGAAGATGCCGCCCGTGCCCAGCCCGAACAGCGACTGCTGCAGCTGGTAGGCCTGGTCCTTGTACACCGGTGAGAACGTATGTAGCCAGATACTGACGCGCGTCTGCACCGTGCCGAACAGCTGGTACGCGACGTAGGCGCCGCCGGCGAACAGCAGCGTGCCGACGATCACCCAGCTGACGCGTTCGGTGGCCACGTAGAGCAGCACCACGAAGACGCCGAAGAACAACAGCGATGTGCCGAGGTCGTGCCCGCGCACGAGCACGCCGATGCACAGCACCCAGACGAGCAGCAGCGGCCCGAAGTCGCGCCCGCGCGGAAAGTCGATGCCGAGGATGCGCTTGCCGGCCAGCGCCAGCACGTCGCGCTTCTGCACGAGGTAGGCCGCGCCGAAGATCGTCAGCAGGATCTTCGCGAACTCGCCCGGCTGGATCGAGAAGCCGGCGAGCCGGATCCAGATGCGGGCACCGTTGACCTCGCTGAAGCGTGCCGGCAGGACGGCCGGCAGCATCAGGAAGAACACGCCGGCGAGTGCAAGGGTGTACGCGTACCGCTGCAGCACCCGGTGGTCGCGCACCAGCACGACGAGCGCGATGAACAACCCCACGCCGATCACCGTCCACAGCACCTGGGTCGGGGCCTGAGCGCCGTCGAAGGTGCCGCCGTCCTGCTCGGCCTGCTGTTTGAGCCCGAGGTCCAGGCGGTGGATCATCACCAGGCCCAGCCCGTTGAGCAGTACGACGATCGGCAGCAGCAGCGGGTCGGCGTAGCGCGCGACCTTGCGGATCACGAGGTGGGTCACCAGGCCGATGCCGATGGGCACCGCCGCGTAGGTGATCAGCCGCGACGACAGGCGGCCGTCGCGCGCGGCCTCGACCGCGGCCTCGGCCGCGACGACGATGAGCACGGCGAAGACCAGCAGCACCAGCTCGGTGGTGCGCCGCGCCGGCAACGGCGGGGACGGGTTCAGGCCACTCATGACCGTCCCGGACAGGGGGTCGGGGCGCCGGTGCTCGCGCTCGAGAGCGGGGGCGGAACCGACGCGGTGCACGAGGGCAGCTGCTGCTCACGCAGATTGCGCACGATGTTCTCGGCATCGCGCTCGCTGCGGGCGGTGATCCCGTCGACCACCTGCGTGCGCACCGACGGGTTCAGATCGTCGACCAGCAGGTCGGTCACCTTGTGGACGTTGAAGAACTTCAGCGGCCCGAGGTCGGTGTTGACGCCGCGGTAGATCGCGACGTCGGCACCGGCCCGGCCGACGAAGTACTGGGTCTGGGTCCACGCGTAGGTGCCGCCGAGGATGGCGGCCAGCACGACGAGGATGGCGACGACGAGCAGCCAGGGGCGCCACGAGCGGCGGCGGTGCTTGATCGGTTCGGGGGGGTCGACCGGCTTGGGCCGAGCCATGCGCGCGGCCCGTTCGGCCGCGCTGTCGGCACCGGGCACGTCGGCCGCCGCCGGATCGACGAACGCACCCGCGATCACCGGTACGTCGTCGATCCTGTCGCCGACCCTTGCGTTGATCACGTCGGCGACGATGACGGTGACGTTGTCGGGGCCGCCGCCGCGCAGCGCCAGCTCGACCAGGCGGTCGGCGCACTCCTGCGGATCCTCGATGCGCATCGTGTCGAGGATCGTCTCGGTCGAGACGACGTCGGACAGCCCGTCCGAGCACAACAGGTAACGATCGCCGTCGCGGGCCTCGCGGATCGACACGTCCGGTTCCACGTCGGTGCCGAGCAGCGCCCGCAGGATCACCGACTTGCGGGGGTGATCCTTGGCCTCGTCCGGCGTGAGCTTGCCGGCATCGACGAGGTACTGGACGTAGGTGTCGTCGTGCGTGATCTGGGCCAGGTGGTTTTGCCGCAACAGGTAGGCCCGCGAGTCACCGACGTGCACCAGGCCGACCTGCGAGCCGACGAAGCGCAACGCGGTAAGGGTGGTGCCCATGCCCTCGAGATCGCTGCGCTGGCGCACGGCGTCGGCGATGCGCTGGTTGGCATCGACCACCGAGTCGCGCAGCGCGCGCATCAGATCGTCGATGCGCCGGTCCTCGTCGAGGTGTTCGAGCGTGCCGATCACGATCTTGCTCGCGACCTCGCCCGCGGCGTGGCCGCCCATGCCGTCGGCGATCGCCAGCAGCCGCGGGCCCGCATAGACGGAGTCCTCGTTGTTGTTGCGTACCAACCCGAGGTCCGAGCGAACCGCGTACCGCAGATAGAGCGCCACTACCGCAGCTCCAGCACGGTCTTGCCGATGCGCAACGGGACGCCGAGTTCCATTGGGACCGGCCCGTCGAGTTTGCGCTGGCCGAGGTAGGTGCCGTTGGTCGAGCCGAGGTCCTCGACCACCCACATCCCGTCCTGCAGGCTGATGCGCGCGTGCCTGGTGCTCGCGTAGTCGTCCTCGAGGACGAGGGTCGAGTCGTTGGCGCGCCCGATCAGCACCGGTGCTCCGGTGAGGCCGATGCGGGTGCCGGTCAGCCCGCCCTCGGTGACGAGCAGGTGCGACGGAGTGCCCGGTGCCGGGCGCGGCGCGGTGTTGCCCGATCCGCGGCCGCGGCGCCGGGCCGGCGGCGGCACGCCAAAGCGCGGCTGGCCGCTGGTGCGCAGATCGGAGCGAATCACCCGCATGGCGGCCAGGACGAACAGCCACAGCAGGACGAGGAATCCGAAGCGCATCAGTTGCAGCGCGAGGGCGGAGTTCACCGGGGAACCGTCACACGCGCTCCTGGTGGAACACGATCCGAGTGTGACCCACCCGGATCACGTCCCCGTGCCGCAGCAGCTGGCTGGCGATCTCGTGCCCGTTGATCGTGGTCCCGTTGGTGGACCCGAGGTCGTACGCGGTGGCGAAGTTGCCGTCGTACTGGATGTCGACGTGTCGACGTGAGATGCCCTGGTCGAGCAACTGCAGGTCGGCGTCACTACCGCGGCCGATGACGTTGTTGCCCGTCCGCAGATCGAAGCGGCGGTTGCTCTGATCGACGATGAGCATGGCCGCGGCCGGCCGACGCTGCGGCGGGGCAGCCGGCTGCTGCGGCGGTGGGGCAATCGGCTGCTGCGGCGGTGGGAAGCCGGCCCCGGCGGGCGCGAAACCGGGGACCGGATTCGGGGGTGCGGGCATCGGGGGTGCGGGCATCGGGGGTGCGGGCATCGCCGGCCCGGGCATCGCCGGGTCGAAGCCACGTTGGTGATCCATCGGCGGGTACTCGCCGGGGAGCATCCCCGCGACGACCGGCAGCGACAGCGAGTCGTGGGGGCGGCGGCGGGGCGGGGCACCGGACTCCATGCGCGACGCGACGCCGAAGACGCCGGTATGCAGCTCGTCGTCGCGGGCGAGGTAGACCTCGATGTCGCCGATGGTCTGCCACCGGTTCTCGTCCAGATACTCCTGCACGAGCTCGGCGAGGGAGTTCGTGAGCTGCGTTTCCCAGGGGACGAGACGCTCGTGATCGGAGGCCGACAACGTAACGCGATAGCGGTTCGGCGACAGCACCTGGCCGTTGCCCATCACGTTGCGTTTGTCCGACGCCTCGCGTTGCAGCGCGGTACCGATTTCCACCGGCTCGACCTGGCCCTTGAACACGCGGGCGAACGCGCCGCCCACGAGGCCCTCGAGGCGGCGCTCGAACCGCTGGGCCAGGCTCACGACGTCCTCCTCGATCGATGGACATATCCGCGCATGCGCGATAGCGCGTCGGGCGACGCGGTCGAACGAGTCTATCGGTCGGGCCCGTGCGAGCCCCCAATTCGCGCCGGTGCTGCGTGCTAACGTTGCGCCTGCCGAAGTGGCGTTCCCCCCGGGTGCGCGCCGGGCAAGTGGCGGAATGGCAGACGCGCACGGTTCAGGTCCGTGTGTCCGAAAGGACGTGGGGGTTCAACTCCCCCCTTGCCCACATCTGGAAGTCACCAAAGACGCGCCAGATAGCGCTTTCAGTCCGTTGCCTTCGTGCACCAGCGGTGCACCATGGGATCGTCGCCGGATCTGCGCTGGTCATCAGCTATCAGCTCGTGGCAAAGCGCCACCTTCGTAGCAGGCTGCTACGAAGGAGGATGGCATGCCCGACGCGCACCACGAGGTGACTCGGTTCGCCGCCGATCTGGTCGATGCCGCAGTCGCGGAAGGTGCCCGCCAGTCCCGCTCGGCTAAGCAGCAGCTCGACCACTGGGCGCGTGTCGGTCGCGCCGTGTCCGGCTTCGACACCGCCGCCCGCCGCCGGGTCGAAGCCGCTCTGGCCGGGCAGCTTCCGATGCGCGCACTCACCGTCGAGGAGGGCGTGGCGTTCAACGCCGAGGTGAGCGCGGCGATTGAGGAGAAGCTCGCCGTCACCCACTACGGTCGGACCCTGGCCGCCGAGGGGGTCGCGACTGTCGCGTTGGACGACGACGCGAGTACCGCCCGGACGGAACTAGCGTGGTGCTGCCGGTCATCGCTTGAGCCACCGCCCAGACACCAGCGACTAGGGGGAGCCCGGGGTGCTTCGCCTAGACCTGGTCGCGGGACCGAACGGCTCCGGCAAGTCGACCTTCGTCCGTCTCACGCTCACCCGTGCCGACAGCCCTACGGTGTACGACAACTCCCACATAGACGGGCCACAGATCGCGGCGCACCTGGCCGGCGGAACACCGATCGGTGCCGTGACGTGGCCGGCGTGGACGCCACAGCCGACTCCGTCCGCGCGGCCGAAGTCATCGCTACCTCCCGCGCCGCCAAGACCGGTCCGAACTCCCCAAGCCTGTCCCTAGGGAGACGGCCTGTGTATCGCCGCCGCCGAACGACTCGCGCTCCCCGTAGTCGGCGGCGATCAGCACTGGGAGACGTTGGACCTCTGGACCCGCTACATGCCGTTCCGGTGAGCCAGTCCAGCCCATTCACCAAGGCACGGTCGCACGTCATCCGGATCGAATCCTCGCAACCGACAGGCAGCCCACAAGATCGGAACTCGCCACCGGATCTGCCGACGAGCGCGAACCGGGCGGACGTGCCGATCTCCGCGCCTGGCGGATACGCTCCGCGCGCTCGTGATGCAGAATTGTCGTGGAGCCAGCGGCAAATCATCAGGGGCGGCTTCACCTGCTGCGCTTCACAACTGCGTACGACGGGTCGTGCTCTTGCGGCTGGAGTGGTGGCGGTCCCGACAAGACCCGTGCGAAGAAGACTTTGGCGCAACATTTGGCCTTGGCCGCCGGCGTCAAGGTCGACATGGATGGCTTCCGGCCTCCCGTCGACGTTGAGGACACGAAGCGGACAAGAAAGAGCTAGCCTTCGTCATTCCGCAGACGCCGAGGACCGGTCGCGGGCGGCGCCTGCACCGCGTTACTGTCGGATAGCTCAGCATGTGCCGTGGAGCCCGCCCGCCTACCCGTCGACGCCCGCCGCGACGTCTCGGGGGATGCGTCGTCGCGACGTTGGTAGTGGGAGGCTGGGAGCAGGTTGCTGCGTGAAATTGGGAGTGTTTGCTGCGTGAAATTAGGAGCCGTTCTCATCACCGGCGCGCGCGCCACCGGTAAGACCACCACCGCCGCGCAGCGCGTCGCGTGGGTGGACCGCCTCGACGCACCAGGGGTCGCTGCCGCCTATCGCGGCGACCCGGACGCAGCGCTACGCCGCGCCGCCCGTCCCGTCCTGCTCGATGAGTGGCAGGGGACCAGAGGTTCTCGCGGCGGTGAAGCGCGGTCGACCGCGACCAGACGCCTGGCCAAGTCCTGCTGACCGGCAGCGTGCGTGCGGAGCTGGCAAAACGGGCTCCGGGCGGGGACCGGCCGCACGACAGATTGAGCCGGCTGACGAAGGCGGCCAAGCGATACTGATTGACACCGGTCGGGCCGCCCGTGCCGCCGACGCGAAGCACCTGTTCTGGCTACGCGACGAACTCGGAACCGACTTTCTCGCCGGCGCGGTCATCCACACCGGACCAGGACTGTTCGAGCTCGGCGACCGGGTCCACGCCGTACCCCTGTGCACGATGTGGTCCTGACACCGTCCCGTCGAGCCGGCACAAATAGACGTCACACGATCAAGATCGTCCGTGCACCACCGTGCGCAACCGCCACCAAAGACCGGCCTCGCACCCGTGTGCTCGACCGCTCCGGCCGCGTCCGCGGCCCGGCGGGCGGTACATTTCCTCCTGTGGATGCAGCCGGAGTAAACGTCGTCGAGCGGCCCCTGTGACCACCGCCAGCCTGCGGAGCCGGCCGGCCGGTTTCGGTTCCAGTTCGAGTGCCCCGACGCTGCGACAGCGCACGCAGCGGGTCGTGCAGTACCGGCGCATCCTCAAGCTGCTCATCCGTCGCGACCTCAAGGTCCGCTACGCCGGCTCGTTCCTCGGTTATCTCTGGACCGTTCTCGATCCGTTGTTGATGAGCCTCATCTACTGGGTGGTCTTCACCAAGCTCTTCGCCCGCAACATCGGTTACGAGCCGTACATCCTGTTCCTCGTGGCGGGCCAGCTCCCGTTCTACTGGTTCAACGGCGGGGTGAGCGCGACCTCGAAGGCATTGCGCAGCGAGGCCCAGATGGTGCGCTCGAGCAACGTCCCCCGCGAGCTGTGGGTGGTGCGGGTCGTCTGCTCGAAGGGCATCGAGTACCTGTTCGGCCTGCCGGTTCTCGCCGTCTTCGCCCTGGCCTACCTCAAGGCGCCCAACTGGCGGCTGGTCCTGCTGCCCCTGGCCTGGGTGCAGATCTTCGTACTGCTGATGGGCTTCGGGTTGCTGCTCGCGCCGCTGACGGTGCTCGTCCGTGACGTCGAGCGGATCATCCCGATCTTCCTGCGGGTCATGTTCTACCTGTCCCCGGTGCTCTACAGCCTGGGCGCGGTGCTGAAGCGCGCACCCGAGCTGCGCTACATCTACGACATCAACCCGATCGTGGGGCCGCTGCTGATCGCCCGCTCGTCCTTCTTCCCGGAGGAGCTGCGCTGGGGATTCGTCTGGCATTCGGCCGTGGCCAGCCTGGCCGTGTTCGCGATCGGCGTGTTCGCGTTCACCCGGCTCGAACGCTCGGTCCTGAAGGAGATCTGATGGCCGAACCCGTCATCTCGGTGCGGGACGCCGGCATCCAGTTCTCCCGCAATCGCCGCCGGCACCGCAGCATCCGCGAACTCATCATCAAGGGCCACACCGGCACCCGCAGTGACGAGTTCTGGCCCTTCCGACATGTCTCGTTCGACATCGCCCAGGGCGAGGCCATCGGCGTCGTCGGCCGCAACGGCCAGGGCAAGTCGACGCTGCTGAGCTTGATCGCCGGCGTGTTGATCCCCGACGAGGGTTCGGTCGAGGTCCGGGCCGGCGTAGCGCCGCTGATCGCGATCACCGGCGGGTTCGAGGGCGAGCTGAGCGCGCGGGAGAACATCGCGATGGTCGGCGGCCTGCACGGCATGACCGACGCCGAGATCGAGGAGAGCTTCGACGAGATCGTCGACTTCGCCGAGATCCGCGACTTCCTCGACACCCCGTACAAGCACTTCTCGTCCGGCATGAAGGTGCGGCTCGCGTTCTCGGTGGTCTCCCGCCTGCGCGAGCCGATCATGCTCGTCGACGAGGTCCTGGCCGTTGGCGACAAGGCGTTCCGCAAGAAGTGCTACAACCGCATCGAGTGGCTGCTCGGTGAGGGGCAGACGCTGTTCCTGGTCTCGCACTCGGCCGGCAACCTGCGCCACTTCTGTCAGCGCGGGCTGTACCTCGAGGGGGGCGAACTACGCGCGGACGGCCCCATCGGCGACGTTATCCACCAGTACGAATACGACACCGACACGCTCGACGACGAGATCGCCCCCACCATCGACATGGCACCGATCGACTGACCCGGCAGCCAACTCGACTGGGCGCCGCGGCCGGTCGCTGGTAGGACTTGTTCGTGGACATCTTCAGCACCGCCCGTCAGGTCATTGAGCGCGCCGGCCACGAAGCCGCCTACGCAGCGACGCTGCTGCAGGCCCGCGGGCCCGGTGTGGCGTTCACACCGCCGCACAAGCTGCTCGCCAGCCTGCGCGACGTCGGTGCGTACGGGCCGGCCGGCGGCGCGGTCTCGCTGGCCACCGCGAGCTACGGCAATCGCCCGGCCATCATCGATGAACTCGGCGAGGTCACCTTCGCCGAACTCGACCGGCGCAGCACCGCCCTGGCCAACGCGCTGATCGACAAGGGCTTCGAGAACGGTGACGGCCTCGGCATCCTGGCCCGCAACCACCGTTACCTGTTCGAGTCGATCTTTGCCGGGTCGAAGCTCGGCGCGCGGACATTGCTGCTCAATACCGATTTCGCCGGTCCCCAGCTCGCCGATGTCTGCGACCGCGAGGACGTCACCGCGCTCATCCACGACGACGAGTTCACGAAGGTGGCCGATGCGGTCGAGCCCTCGGGCGGCAAGTATCTCGCCTGGGTGGGCGACCAAGAGGACTCGCCCGAGAACTGCGTCGAGGACCTGATCAAGGCGGCCGGATCGGGTCGCCCGCCGAAGCCCAAGCAGAAGCAGAAGATCATCCTGCTGACCAGTGGCACCACCGGGACGCCGAAGGGTGCCCCGCGTGACATGGCGCTGTCGCTCGCGCTGCCCGGCGGCTACCTGTCGAAAATCCCGCTGCGCTCGGGGCGCACCGTCGTCCTGTCCTCGCCCGGCTTCCACGCCTGGGGCCTGCTCAGCTCGATGCTCTCACTCGGCCTCGGCAACACCATCGTCACGGCCCGCAAGACCGATCCGAAGTTCACGTTGCAGGCCATCGCCGACCACCAGGCCGACGCCCTCATCAGCGTGCCGATCCTGCTGTCGCGGCTGATGGGCGAGGGCGCGGACGAGATCAACAAGCACGATCTCGACTCGCTGCGGATCATCGCACTGTCGGGTTCCGCGCTCTCGCCCGATCTGGCCGAACGCGCGATGGACCAGTTCGGCGACATCGTCTACAACCTCTACGGCTCGACGGAGGTCGCCTACGCGACCATCGCCACGCCGCAGGACATGCGGGCCGCGCCCGGCACGGTGGGTAGGCCGCCGCAGGGCACCCGGATCAAGCTGTTCGACGACGACGACAACGAAGTCCCGCCGGGCGAGTCCGGCCGGATCTTCGTCGGCAGCTCTATGCAGTTCGAGGGCTACACCGGCGGCGGCAGCAAGGACATCATCGAGGGCATGATGTCGACCGGCGATGTCGGCCACCTCGACGAGGCGGGCCGGTTGTTCGTCGACGGCCGCGACGACGACATGATCGTCTCCGGGGGAGAGAACGTCTTCCCGGCCGAGGTCGAGGATCTGCTCGGTTCCTACGACGGCGTCCAGGAGGTCGCGGTCGTCGGCGTGGACGACGAGGACTACGGCAAACGGCTGCGCGCTTACGTGGTGCTCGCCGACGGCGCGGACGTCGACGAAAAGACCCTGAAGGACCACGTGAAGAGCAACCTCGCGCGCTACAAGGTGCCGCGCGAGATCACGTTCATCGACGAGCTGCCCCGCAACCCGGCCGGCAAGGTCATGAAGCGCGAGCTCCCCGACATGGACGGCGAAGACGATTCCGCGTCCGACGAGGATTGATGCCGGTCAGTCGGAAATCGTGTCGAGGGCGGCCAGAATCGCGTCGGTCACGGCGTCGGCGTCCTGGGCAGCGTCGATGACATGCAGCAGGCCACGCTCGCGGTAGTAGTCGACGAGCGGGCGGGTGGCCTCGTCGAACACGCGTAGCCGGTTCTTGACCGTCTCGTCGTTGTCATCAGCGCGACCCTCGGTCTCGGCCCGGGCCAGGATGCGCCTGGTCAGTTCCTCGCGCGGCGCATCGAGGTAGATCACGGCATGCGGCCCGGCGTCGGCGAGGTCGGCCAGCTTGCGGGCCTCGACCGCCTGGTCGACCGACCGGGGGAAACCGTCGAGCAGGTATCCGTTGGCTTCGGCGGCGGCCAGCACCCGCGGCATTAGCAAGCTGATGATCACCGCGTCGGGGACGAGGTCGCCCTTGTCCATCATGTCGCTGACCCGGCGCCCGAGCGGGGTGCCGTTGCGGACCTCGTCACGCAGCAGATCGCCGGCCGCGAGGTGCTCGAGCCCGAGTCGCTCGGCCAGGCGGTCGCCCTGGGTGCCTTTGCCCGAGCCGGGTGGACCTATGAGCAGCACGTTCATGCCCGTCACCTTTGCAGCCGCGAAGGCGGCGTCGACACCCGGGTGGCCGCAAATCGGTCCGCTCACCACTGGGGCGGCAGGATGGTGGGCATGGAAATGACGGGATGGCTGCAGGGACAGGTCTTCGTCCAGACGGTTGACGAGACGGAGGTCGAGGCCGTGACCGCGTTTCTCAACGCACGGGGCCTCGCCTTCCAGGTGTTGACGCTCAGTGAGCGCATGGTGCTCGACGAGACCGAGCCTGAGGGGGCGTTGTCCAGCGATCGGTTCAGCATCGCGATCCAGCTCGGCGGTTTCCCGCAGGTGCTGGCACCGGTGCTGAGTGACCTGGTCAACCGGGTGCACGGCGGCGGATGGACCGTCGACCCGTCGGAATGACCCGTGCGGTGCTCAGCCCGGCAGCGACACCCGCCCGACCCGAGCGAAGCGTCGCGGACCGCGCCGGCGATCAGTCAGATCATCCGGCCGCGGCGCGCGGCGGCGCGGATCGCGGCGGCGCTGGGCTCGCCCTTGTCCCCGGTCTTGGCGTGGCCGGTCTTGGCGTGGCCGGTCTTGGCGTGGCTCTTGGCGTGGCTCTTGGCCCGCGCTGGTTTCGTTGCCGCGCTGTCGGGCGACGCACTCGGGTCGCCGTCGTCGTGCTCGTCGGGCTCGTCGTGCTCGGCCTTGCGGATGCGGACCTTGCCGGTCTCGAAGTCGACGCGCTTGCCGCCCGAGGCGTCGCCGACCTCTTCGCGCGTGGATTGCAGCCGACGCTTCTCTTCATCCATGTGCCGCTTGGCCGGATTGAAGAGGGTGTCGAGCCCCCACTGCGTCATGGCACCGAGCCTACGTCGTGCGTAGCCTCGACCGCATGCTCTTCTCACGTCCGAAGGTCGAGCTGGAGAGCCCCGAGCGCTCGTTCCCGCTGGCCAACCTCGCCTAGTCGCGGCCGATGCCCGAACTACCAGAGGTCGAGGCGCTCGCGACCTTCCTGCGTGAGCGTGCGGTCGGACGCAGCATCATCCGTGCGGACGTCGCTGCCATTAATGCGGTGAAGACGTTCGACCCGCCGCTGTCGGCGCTGCACGATGCGATCATCATCGGCGCCGGGCGGCACGGGAAGTTCCTCGACCTCGAGGTCGCCTCACCCATGGGCGAGCTGCTGCACCTCGTCGTCCACCTCGCCCGCGGCGGCTGGCTGCAGTGGCGCGAGTCGTTGCCGCCGGCGCCCCCGCGGCCGGGCGGCAAGGGCCCGATCGCCTTTCGTCTGCATCTGACCCCCGAGTTGCCCGACGGCCCGGTGTCCGGGTTCGACCTCACCGAGGCCGGCACCCAGAAGCGGCTGGCCGTCTACCTCGTCCGTGACCCGCTCGACGTGCCGGGCATCGCCCGGCTGGGCCCGGACGCGCTGGCCGTCACCCGCGACGAACTGACCGGCGTGCTCGCGACCCAACGCTCGCAGCTCAAGCGCGCACTCACCGATCAAAGCGCGCTGGCCGGCATCGGCAACGCCTACTCCGACGAGATCCTGCACGCGGCCCGCCTCTCACCGTTCAAGAACGCGGCCAAGCTCAACGAGGACGAGGTCACCCGCCTCTACGACGCGACGCGCACGGTGCTGCTCGATGCGGTGCAGCGCTCGGTCGGGCAGCAGGCCGCCACCCTGAAGTCGGAGAAGCGCAGCGGGCTGCGGGTGCACGCGCGCACCGGCTTGCCCTGCCCGGTGTGCGGCGACACGGTGCGCGCGGTGTCCTTCGCCGATCGCAACTTCCAGTACTGCCCCACGTGCCAGACCGAGGGTCGCGAGCTCGCTGACCGCCGCCTGTCCAAGCTGATCAAGTAGAGGCGGCCGACCCCCAGCAAGCCAGCTGGCAGCCAGACCACGGGCTGACCCGCCAGATCGCCTGATGCCGCACACCTGCGCAACACGTCACGATCACCGCGGGTCCACCCGCGCGGGTCACCATCGGGAGCGTGTTTAGAGGCACCATGACCCTCGTGAGACCTCGCGCCGTAGTCGAGCCGCCGACGCGGCCGATGCTCGTCGCGCACCGCGGCGCGTCGTCGATCGTCGCCGAGCACACGCTCGCGGCGTACGAGGAAGCCATCAATTCCGGCGCGGACGCACTCGAATGCGACGTCCGACTGACCCGCGACGAGCACCTCGTCTGCGTGCACGACCGCACCGTGAACCGCACTTCGGACGGCCGCGGCGCCGTCAGCGAGCTCGACCTGCTAACCCTCGACGCGATGGACTTCTCCTCCTGGCACGGCGACCTGCCGGGTTCGGCCGATCAGCTGCTGTCGAACTCGCCGTACCTGTCCGGCGTCGCCGCCGACCGCATCGAGCACGGCGGCGGCGTCCTCACGCTGGAGCTGTTGCTGGGACTCGTCCACGACGCCGGCCGCGAGGTCCGGTTGCTGATCGAGACCAAGCACCCGACGCGCTACGGCGGGCTCGTCGAGAAGACCTTGGTCGATCTGCTCGCCCGCTTCGGCTGGGCCGGCCGACCAGGTCCACCGAAGACGCTGCGGCAACCGGCCGACATGGACAACCGGGTAATGGTCATGAGCTTCGCGCCGACGGCCGTGCGCCGGGTGCGGCTGCTCGCCCCTGACGTGCCGACCGTGCTGCTGCTGGAACGGTTGATGCCGCAGCGACGCGCGGCGATACTGCCGGCCGGGGTGCCGATCGCCGGTCCGGGACTGCACGTGTTGAAGGCCGATCCGGAGTTCGTGGCCCGCGCCCACGCTCGTGGCCTGCAGGTCTACGTGTGGACGGTGGACAGCCCGGCCGACGTGCAATTCGTGCTGGATCTGGGTGTGGACACGATCATCACCGACCGGCCGCGCGAGGTGAAAACGCTGCTCGACGACCTTGCGTGACCAAGATCGTGTTTACCGTGGTCACACCTATGGGGACACCCTGAGCACAGACTTCTAGGGGGTGTCATGAGCGTGGGGACTCTGGCCGTCAGGCATGAGCCGGCCAGTGCTGCGCTGGTGCGCACCGCGATTGCCGCCGATCTCGAGCAGCACCGCGTGCAGCCCGCGATCGTCGAGGACGTGGTTCTGGTGGCCAGCGAGCTGGT
>CAXTHY010000003.1:86111-94626 GCA_964244175.1 uncultured Jatrophihabitans sp.
AACGCCGTCGTGCATGCCGCGGCGTCGTTCGACGACGATCTGGACGTGAGCTGGGACGTCGAGGCCGACGCGGTCGTCATCCGCGTCCGTGACGGCAGTTCTGAGGTGCCGCGGCCGCGTTCGACCACTGACAACGAGACGGGCGGTCGCGGGCTCGCCATCGTCGCCGCCATCGCCGACGACTGGGGGGTGCGGCAGACCCGGGCCGGCAAGCAGGTCTGGGCCCGCATCCCGGTGACCCGCGGCGCCTGACCTTTCAGTTCACGGGCAGGTGATCACGCGTCCACAGGGCCGCCGAGGTGCGGTCGGCCACGCCGATTCGCCGGAACACGCTGCCCAGGTGGACCTTCACCGTCTGCTCGCTGATGCCCAGCGCGATCCCGTCGAGCACGGGCATCGACACGTCCATGAGCACGACGTCGGGCTCGGTGCGGCGGGCGACGTCGATCGCCTAACGCCCGTCCGTCGCCTCGCCCACGACGTCGAGGTCCTCGCCCGCGTCGATCAATCCGGCCAGCCCGGCCCGGACGAGGCGGTGGTCGTCGACGAGCAGGACGCGGGTCATCGCGGCACGTCGAGCCGGACCACGGCGCCGTGGCTGGACGCGCTGGACACCTCGAGCCAGCCGCCGACCCGGTGCGCGGCATCGGCGAGCAACTCGAGGCCGAGGTCGCGCAGGGCTGGGGCGAGACCGGCGCTGCGCAGGCTCGGCGGGTAGAGGTCGACGAGCTGGGCCCGCTCGGCCTCGTCGGACACCGCGAACGACGCGCCCGCCAGTTGCTGCACAGCGCCGTCGTGCAGGGTGCCGGTCCGGACGGCCGTGGGCTGGTTCAGCTCTATAGTCACGCGCCTCCGGCTTTCCGGCACCCGCCGCTTGCAGGGGTAGGCCGCCATAGTTCGCTAGGCCTAGGACTACTGGTGCAACGCACTGAGCGGCCGCTCGGTTCGACGCCGGCAACACGGGTCGGCGGGCCAGGGGTTGTCCTGCTCACTCGCCGAGCGGGCCGCCGGCCAGTTCGACGACGATGTCCAGGTGCCCGAGGTGCCGCGCGTACTCCTGGACCAGATGGAGCAGGACACGCTCAAGCGATGGCGGGTCGGCGCCGTCCCAGCGCGGTCCGGGCGCACCCACCTCGGCCAGGCCGCGGGCCCCGACGACGGCCCGGCTCCGTTCGCCCTGATCGTGCAGGGCCGCCAGCACCGCGCCGATCGTCTCGTCCGGCCCGACGTACCAGCGGTCGTCGCGCCGGTCGCCCCAGGGCTCGGCGACGGCGCGGCCCTCGAATCCCCACGCGAGCCAGCGCAGCTCGACGAAGGTGAGGTGCTTCGCCAGCTCCACCGGCGTCCAACCCGACGGCAGCGGGCTGCTGCGCGCCGTGGCCTCGTCCAGCGACTCGATCTTCGTGCTGACCTGCTCGCGGAAGTAATCCAGGTAGCGCACCAGCACCGCGGCGCGCGACGGGGAGGCGTCGGTCGGCTCCGGGAAAGGCACGACGTTCAGCTGGCCAGGCCCCGTAGCACCCGCAGCACGACCGAGATCGTCGCGAGGTCGGGGGTGTCGCGGGCCAGCGCGTCGCGCACCGTCGCCCGCGCCCGCTGCACCCGCTCGAAGTTGTCGTCGGCCCACGCGTCGATGCGCTCGTCCACGCCGAGCGTGTTGTCGGTCGTGGTCAGCACGGCGGTGGTGATCGCCGACAGCGCCGCGTAGACGTCGTGGCGCACGGCCGAGCGGGCGAGCGTCGACCACCGGTCGTCACGCGGCAGACCGGTGACCTTCGTGAGCAGGTTGTCGACGCTGAGCCGCTCGGACACCGCGTAGTGCACCTTCGCGACGTCGTACGGGTCGCGGTCGGTGGCGCGGGCGATCTCGACCACGTCCAGCAGCAGGAACGCGCTGAGCAGCTCGGCCAGCCGCACGGCCAGTTCGCGCGGCAGCCCGAGCCCGATGAGCCGCTCGGCGTCGTCGAACAGTGTCTCCCGCTCGGCCCCGCGCATCAGATCGGGGCAGTTCGACCCGAGCCGCGAGACAACCGGCTCGAAGCGCGCGATCTCGGCCGCGACGTCGGTGATCGGGAAGCGGACGTCGACCAGCCACCGGGTCGCGCGGTCGACCAGGCGGCGGATCTCCTGATAGCCGGCGTGCTGCGCCGCGGTCGGCACCTGGTTGTCGAGCGCGGCGATCGCGGCCCACAGCTCGGGCAGCCCGAACACTCTGCGGACCACGCTGTAGGCCCGCGCCACCTGCCCGAGATCCACCCCGGACTCCTCGATCGCCCGATGGACGAAGGTGGTCCCCGACCGGTTGATCATGTCGTTGACGATGACGGTCGTGATGATCTCGCGGTGCAGCGGATGATTCGGCAGGTCGTCGGCGAAGCGCTCGGCGATCACCGGCGGGAAGTAGCCGGCCAGCGCATGCTGGAACCACGGCTCGTCGGGCAGGGTGGAATCCTCGATGTGCTGCGTCAACGTCATCTTCGAGTACGCGGCCAGCACCGCGTTCTCGGGCGAGCACAACCCGGTTCCGGCGGCCTTGCGGCGGGCCAGTTCGACGTCGTCGGGCAGGAACTCCAGCGCGCGATCGAGCTCGCCGGCGGCCTCGAGCTCCTGCATGAAGCGCCAGTGCACGGACACCAGCCGCGGGCTGAGTACCCGCGCCATTCCGAGCAGCACGTTCTGCTCGTAGTTGTGCTGCAGCACGTGCTGGGCGACGTCCTCGGTGACCTCGGCCAGCAGCCGGTTGCGCTCGTCGCGGTCGATCTTGCCGGAGGCGACGGCCTGGTCGAGCAGGATCTTGATGTTGACCTCGTGGTCGGAGGTGTCGACGCCGGCGGAGTTGTCGATCGCGTCGGAATTGATGTGACCGCCGCCCCGCGCGTACTCGATGCGGGCCCGTTGCGTCAGGCCGAGGTTGCCGCCCTCGCCCACGACCTGGCAGCGCAGCTCACTGGCGTTGGCCCGCAGCGGGTCGTTCGCCTTGTCGCCGGCGTCGGCGTGCGACTCGGTCGAGGCCTTGACGTAGGTCCCGATGCCGCCGTTCCACAGCAGGTCGACCGGCGCGAGCAGGATCGCGTGGATGAGCTCCGTCGGCGCGAGCGAGGTGACCGTCGCCGGTAGGCCGAGCGCTTCGGCGACCTCGGCGTTGATCGGGATGGACTTCTTCGTTCGCGGGTAGATGCCCCCGCCCTCGGACAGCACCGACGTGTCGTAGTCGGCCCAGCTCGAGCGCGGCAGCTCGAACAACCGGCGGCGCTCGGCGTAGGACGACGCGGCGTCCGGGTCGGGGTCGAGGAACACGTGCCGGTGATCGAAGGCGGCGACGAGCCGGATGTGTTCAGACAGCAGCATCCCGTTGCCGAACACGTCGCCGGACATGTCCCCGACGCCGACGACCGTGAACTCCTGCGTCTGCGTGTCGACGCCCAGCTCGCGGAAGTGGTACTTGACCGACTCCCAGGCCCCGCGGGCCGTGATGCCCATCGCCTTGTGGTCGTAGCCCACCGACCCACCGGAGGCGAACGCATCGCCGAGCCAGAATCCGTAGTCCGTCGCGATGCCGTTCGCGATGTCACTGAACGTGGCCGTGCCCTTGTCGGCGGCGACGACGAGGTACGGGTCGTCGGCGTCGTAGCGGCGCGTGCGCGGGGGCGGCTCCACCTGCTGCTGACCGTCAGCGCCGGTGACGTAGTTGTCGGTGACGTCGAGCAGGCACGAGATGAAGGTGCGATAACAGGCCACGCCCTCGGCCAGCCAGGCTTCGCGGTCGACGTTCGGGTCAGGCAGCCGCTTGGCGACGAATCCGCCCTTCGCGCCGGTCGGGACGATGACGGCGTTCTTCACCATCTGCGCCTTGACCAGGCCGAGGATCTCGGTGCGGAAGTCCTCGCGCCGGTCCGACCAGCGCAGCCCGCCGCGGGCGACGGAGCCGAAGCGCAGGTGCACGCCCTCGATGCGCGGCGAGTGCACCCAGATCTCGTAACGCGGACGGGGTTGGGGCAGATCGGCGATGCGGCGCGGGTCGAGCTTGAACGCTAGCGCGGTACGCCGCGCACCGGGTTCGTCGGCGCTCAGGCTGTCGGTGCGGTAGGCGTTGGTGCGCAGCGTGGCGTTGACCAGCCCGAGCAGCGCCCGCAGGATCCGGTCCTGGTCGAGGCTCGCGACACCGGCCAGCATCTCCTCGACCTTGTCGACTCGGCTCGTGGCGCCGTCGACCAGCGGCGCCTCGTTCTCGCGGGCCGGGTCGAAACGCGACTCGAACAGTTCGACGATCGCCCCCGCGATGGGGCAGTGCTCGTTGAGCGCCTGCTCGATGTAACCCTGGCTGTAGGTCGTGCCGGCCTGACGCAGGTACTTCGCGTAAGCGCGCAGGATGTTGGCCTGCCACCAGGTCATCGAACTGCGCACGACCAGCGCGTTGAAGCCGTCCTGCTCGATTTCCTCAAGCCACAGCTTGCGCACCGTCTCGATGACATTGCCGGCCCGGACCTCGTCGAACTCGACTCCGGTCGGCAGGCGCAGGCCGAAGTCGTAGATCCACACCGAGGTGCCGTCGGCGAAGACGATGTCGTAGGGCCGTTCGTCGAGGACCTCGATGGCCATCTGGGTGAAGATCGGCAACGCCCGCGCGAGCGAGACCGTGCGGCCG
The DNA here is from genome assembly GCA_964244175.1 of uncultured Jatrophihabitans sp. Lineage (GTDB taxonomy): Bacteria > Actinomycetota > Actinomycetes > Mycobacteriales > Jatrophihabitantaceae > Jatrophihabitans. The sequence continues at coordinate 90,757 of CAXTHY010000003.1, forward strand.
GTGCGGAAGACCTTCAGCCGCTTGTCGGCGTCGTCGTCCTCGTCGGGCGTGTAGAGGTCGAAGGCCAGGCCGTTGTCGGCCGGCAACCGCTCGAGCTGCCTGAGGTCGCGCGCCGCGGTGGACGCCCCGAAATCCTCCTTGTAGGCCTCGGGCAGCGCGTTCGCGTACTTGGCGATGAGCCGGTGGGCCTCGTCCTCGCCGAGGGCGACCGTGAGCAGGTCGCCGAGGTCCTCGCTCCAGCCCCGCGTGACCCTGGCGACCTCCTCCTCGGCGAGCCGGCGCTCGGGGGACGGCGGCTGGGCGCCGGGCCGCACCGCGATCAGCAACTGCATGCGGGCCAGGCCCATCTCGACGATCTTGTCGTCGCGACCGATCACCTCGCCCGGCCAGTACTTGCTGATCACGTCGCTGACCTTGCGGCGCGTGTCCGGGCCGAAGCGGTCGGCCGGGAAGTAGACGAGGACGGTGACGAAGTCGCGGTTGAGGTGGATGCGGGCGAACACCCCGACCGTGCCGGCACCGGCGCGGTCGCTGACGAGCTGGGCCAGGCGCAGCAGGTCGGTGGTGGGAGCCTCGAGCAGCTCATCGCGGGGCAGCGTCCGCAACGCCGCCATCAGCCGCCGCCCGGTGTGGCTCGTGGCCCGTACCCCGGAGCGCAGCATGATCTCGGCGATGCGTCGGCGCACGACCGGAACCCGGCCGACCGTGCCGTCCTCGGCGCTGGTGATCAGGCCGAGGAACACGTGGATCGTCTGCGCGCCGCGGTCGGTCGCCGGCGTGACGACGGTGACGCAGTCGTAGTGCACGGAGCGGCGCACCGTCGACACCAGCGGCGACTTGAAGATGACCAGCGGATTGCCGCTGCGGTAGGCCGGCAGCAGCTCGAGCGGCGAGACGCGCGAAGCATCGCGCAACACGCCGGACGCGGTGGCGTCACGCCCTTGGCCGCGCGGCGTGGCCAGGTCGTTCGCCGAGTAGGCGGCGTGCCCGAGGATCATGAAGTTGCCGTCGGCGAGCCAGCGCAGCAGTCTCCCGGCCTCGGTGCTCGTCTCGCGGTCGAACTGGCCGGGGTCGGCGGCGAGCTGGTCGGCCAGCTCGCGGATGAGCCGGTACATGTGCGGTGCGTCGGCAACCGCGTGCAGCACGTCGTCCATGACGCGTCCGAGGTCGCGGGCCAGCGCGTCGCGTTCGCCCTCAGGCACGTGATCGATCTCGATGTGCACCCACGACTCGACCATCGCGCCGTCGGGCACGTCGGCGTTGTCGTCGAGGTCGTATAAGCGGGTCATCGCGCCCGCGGCGTCGCGGGCCAGCACGATCTGCGGGTGCAGCAGGCGCTGCACCAGCCGGCCGAGGCGGGCGAGTTCGGCCCGCAGCGATTCGACGATGTAGGGCGCGTCCTCGGACACGATGTCGATCGCGGTGTCGGGGCCGGCCGCGGAGGCGAGGCTGTTCGGGGCACCGTCGATCACGCGCATCAGCGTCTGGCCCCAGGGTCGCCGGGCGCCGAACTCGAGCGCGGCGCGGGCGACCCCGGTGCGGGCCGCCCCGGTGAGGCCGGGGAGTTGGCTGCTGGCGTGGGCCAGGTAGCGGCGGGCGAACGTCGCGGCGTCGACGTCGGGGGGCTTGAGCATCTCGCTATCGGCCTCGACGTGCGTGTCGGTCATGCGGGAGGTCACCTCGTTGTGACGGTTGCGTACGACCCATCCTGTCACTGTGCCGGGCCCATCGGCGGGAGGGTCTGCGGCCCCGGCCGGGCGGGCGAGCAGGATGAGGGGCGTGAGCATGCCCGATACACCGCGACCCCGACCTCGGCCGACCAGCGCGTCCTACGGCATCACCGTGCGCGTCTATGCCCCGCCGTCGGCCTCGGTGGTCGGTGACCTCGCCACGGCGGTAGGTCACGCCGGCGGCCTCGTCACCGCCATCGACGTCAGCGAGTCACGGGCCGAGCGGATCACCGTCGACGTGAGCTGCTCGGCGGTCAACGGCGAGCACGCCACCGAGATCGTCGAGGCGCTGCGGGCCGTCCCGACCGTCACCGTGCACCGGGTGAGCGACCGGACGTTCCTGCTGCACCTCGGCGGCAAGATCTCCGTCCAGTCGAAGGTGCCGCTACGCACCCGCGACGACCTGTCGATGGCCTACACGCCCGGCGTCGGACGCGTGTCCCTCGCCCTGGCGCAGCACCCCGAGGACGTCGCCAAGCTGACCGTCAAGGGCAACGCCGTCGCCGTGGTCACCGACGGTTCGGCCGTGCTCGGGCTCGGCAACATCGGCCCGGGCGCCGCGCTGCCGGTGATGGAGGGCAAGTGCGCGCTGTTCAAGCGCTTCGCCGACATCGACGCCTGGCCGATCTGCCTCGACACCCAGGACACCGACGAGATCGTGCAGGTGGTCCGGGCCATCTCGCCCGGCTTCGGCGGCATCAATCTCGAGGACATCTCGGCGCCGCGCTGTTTCGAGATCGAACGACGGCTGCGCGCCGAACTCGACATCCCGGTGTTCCACGACGACCAGCACGGCACCGCGATCGTCGTGACGGCCGCGCTGACCAACGCGTTGCGTTGCGTGGCCAAGCCGCTCGCGTCGGCCCGCATCGTCGTAGCCGGCGGCGGCGCGGCCGGCACGGCCATCGTCGCGTTGCTGCTCGCGGCCGGGGCCGAGCACGTGCTGGTCTGGGACCGCGAGGGAATCCTGGCGCCGTCGGACACCCGACTGAACGAGGCGAAGCGCACGCTGGCCGCACGTACCAATCCCGACGGCGTCACCGGCGACCTGCATGACGCGCTGCGCGGCGCCGACGTGTTCATCGGGGTCAGCGCACCCAACGTGCTGGCGGCCGAGTGGATCTCCGACATGGCGAGCGCGCCGATCGTCTTCGCCCTGGCCAACCCCGACCCCGAGGTCGACGTCGACGCGGCCCAGCACCTGGCCGCCGTGTTGGCCACCGGACGCAGCGACTACCCGAACCAGATCAACAACGTCCTGGCGTTCCCCGGGGTTTTCCGCGGGTTGCTCGACGCCCGCGCGCGCGAGGTGACGATCCCGATGCTGCTGTCGGCCGCGGACGCCCTCGCGCACTGCGTGTCGGACGAGCAGCTGAACCCGACCTACATCGTGCCGTCGGTGTTCGACCCGGCCGTGCCCACCGCGGTGGCCGCCGCGGTCCGCGCGGCCGCCACCGGCGCGCTCGGATAACTCGCGTCGTTCCGCCCATTCCGTCGACGGACGCGTGGGGGCTACCTTCTCGAGATGGGTGGGTTGGAGGCCGAGACCCAGACCAACTACCTCATCGCGCACGACCAGTACGAACCCGCGGCGGCCGACCGCGTCGTGTACGCGGCCCAGCAGCGCCGCGCGGTCCTGCACTCCTGACCGACGCTCTAGTAGCTCGCGGTTGGGCTGCGGTGCCGGGTTGCGTTGCGCGCTCGTTGAAAGGCGGCAGCGACGGAGGCCGTGTCGTTTACGGTTGAGTTGCGTTGCCGGGTCACCGTTCGCGCGCTCAAAGCCTTGCTGGGTAAAGGATTTCTTCGCAATTCGTCTTGCCTTCTAGGCTGTTATCGAATAGAATCGAACACGTGGATGTGGAGGCTGAGGTCGTCGCCGGGTACGCGGCCATGAGCCACGCTGAGCGGGTCGACCAGCTGGGTGCTGTGCGATGGATGCGGGCCGGTCTGGACGTCATGGAGACCGGGCTGTTGGCGGCGATGGCGGCTGATCCGGACCCCTACCGTGATGGCACCGGTCTGGCTCTGTCGAAGCAGTGGGTGCGGGAGGATGTGGCCTGCGCGTTGCGGGTCCCCTCCACCACGGCTGGGGCGATGCTGCACACCGCGGTGACGGTGACGACCAGGTTCCCGGGCATGG